>JAZSQO010000175.1:0-35286 GCA_045538015.1 Acutalibacteraceae bacterium
TACATTAGGGTGCTTCTCGGTCACCCAGTTAATGAATGTCCGAGCCTGTTTTTTGTATTTTGCATCGGTGGAGTTCTCTCCATATGAGAAAACACCTTTGACCGTATGCCTTTCGCCGGTTTCCCGGCCGAGTCTGCGGGCTTCGTTCTTAAGCTTATGCTTATCTTCGCCAAATCTATGGCATGCGGTCACGGCTTTAATCCTCTCGTGAACAATTTTTGATTTTCGGCTCATAAAAAGTGAACCTTTCATAATGGATTTCCCATTTCTGACTGGTCGTAAGGTAACCACCCATCGTTAAAAAAGGCAAATAAATGCCTTAAGAACGGGAGCGCGAAAGGTTGGGCTGCTCTTCAGTGAGGCAGCCGCTATTTCGCAGAATACAATCCGCACACATACGCCCGTTGTCGCTGTGTGTCTGTGCGGAGAAATCGCACTGTACTGCCGAATTGAGCAGCACATTTCTCCGCTGGTTTGAGATATAGATGTATATAAACAAAGCGGCTGAATGATAATTGGCCTCATTCAGTCGCTTTGGTAATGCACATCCGCCCGCAACGCGGACAATTGTGCCGTATTAAATTTTGTCATAAAGCATCCGACGGTCAGTGTGCTGCGGCATAGCGCTCCGGATATTGCCGGATCGCGCTTGCTATGGCACCTATCATAGCTTTATGCGTTTGAATTATAGAAATAAATATATTATGTTTTATTATTTTGTAAGATTTAGGTTGAATCGTCCGGCACATGGGTTAGATGCTCTCGAATTTCCTTACATAGAATTATATATTATTGCAGCACAAAACAAAAACAAAAGAACCATACCAACAGCAGTAGCTATTGACATGGTTTGTGGTTCTTGCAATATTCGCAAGTAATATAGACTCTTCAATAGAGCCGAAAACTATCACTCAACAAAAGGCGTACTTACCCCTTGGAGCAAAAACAAAACCAGCACGCGAATTGCAGCCAGAGCTGCAAGAGGCACTCGCAATATATCTGTCATCACGCACAAACAATGCACGCCGAACATATTGCGTATAAGTGATTCAACGCAATAAATATACCACAATATATAGTGTCTATCAAGTCTTAGTTCAGAATTTTATCAACATATTGTGTCTTTGCCAAATAAATCCTCCAAGCACAGTCGGCTGTCAACGAGGTATACAAGTTACCCTGCACTTGGCCAATTACTACCGGCGATTTTTTGTGCGGGGGTAACCGGCCATTACGCTTCCTCCATCATCACAAAACTAAAACTACGCTCATATCTCTGACACATGCTGATATCCTGCTGACACCCACGACATATATTCATCACACGCACTGTTATAGTACCTTCGGCTAATCGTAACCGAAACATCATGAGTCAGTTTGAATTCATTTTTTGAAACATGACGGACAAACAAGGGATTTACCGCATAGCTCTTGTGACAGCGAATAAATGTGATACCCGAAGATTTTATGAACTGCGAAAGCGGCGTGGATGAATAGATGATATTCACTCCTCCTGCACCCTTATCCATGACACATACCTTGATTTTCTTTGCGTCACTCTCAACATACAGCACATCGCAGGCTCTGATAATCGTCTGCTCAGTGCGATTTTTCAGGCAAATAACCGAGTTTCTATTGATAACTTCGTTGAGAGTTCTGAAAAGCTTCTCTTCGGAAACAGGTTTGAATATCAGACCTGCAGGAGTAATATAACGAAAAATATCCTCTGCCATTTCAATGTGACCGGTGAGAAAAACTATCTGCATTCCAGGCGATACTTGCATCAGTTTTTCCGCCAGCAAGCAGGCGTTCCCTTCGTTCAGCAGTATGTCAAGAACCACAATATCGGGAGACATTTTCCCTGTCGCTTCCAGCATCGCATCAAAGCTCGTAAATATTTCTGTATTTAATCGCTCGCCGAAAAGACGGTTTATCATTTCGTAAAGCGAAGATAAAACCTCCGGATTATCATCGCATATATACACTGAATATGTCATTGCTGAACTCCGTTCTGTTCTGATGATTGACGCAGATCGATATTGTGTGCGTCTGCTGTAAGCGTGATCTCTGTTTTCGTATTTCTGTTTTTTGCGTCACAATACATTTCCACAAGCTGACAGAGGAGATTATCGCGTTGCTCAGCAGTGAATTCCGACGGAGGGTTTACCCAGTTCACGGAAAATTCTATGCCGCTGCTCAGCATCAGCTGCCCTGCCTGGTCAAGAATGGCATTAACCTCGGTGTCGGCAGTTACCCGAGGAGCTGAGTATGAATCAATTATTTCCGCAACCCTGTCGCGATGCGCACGAATATCGTTTGCATCATAGCTGTCGGCCACCTGCAGATGGTTGGCCAGATCGTGGCGAAAAGCTCTGAGGGCAGTGTTCTGCTCCGCAATATGGCGGCAGATAAATCTGTTAAGTTCCGCTCTCGAAGCAGCCTCTTCGTTTTGCTGTCTTTTGAACATAAGCTCCGGAAAAACCAATGCCGACATCATCGACACCACGCAAAAGGCCGCCATAACCACCATAACAACTCTGTTGGACAGCAAATCCATCAACGCCGGAGAAATAAAATTGGCAGCAACTCTTACCAGATAAAATGTGACTATGTAAACAGCTATGCATACCTTTGCATTGATTGACTTGAGCCATCTGTGCTTGTACGCAATAATGGTAAGCAAATTCAGCATAGCAAACACTGCAGCATTCACCGCAAGGGACTGGTACGATGAAGTGACGCTTTCGAAATACTCTGCCGGCAAAAACATAGATATTACCGCGCCGGGAAGAGTGAGGAAAATTATATTATACACATACATCTCTGCAACTGTGGTCAACCAGCTGCAGCAGCACAGCGAATATACAATCGGAGTCAGAATCGTCTGCAGCGCTACAGCATATAAAACCATATCTGCGTTTTCGGAAACTGTGCCAATATTATTCACCGCATTGAAGGAAACCGCAAAAACAGTCAGTATCATCACACTTACTGCTTTCGGAAGGCGATGCTCCAGAAACATGGAAGTCTTGCAAATGATAACGATGGCCTCGATTGTTGTCATTACGACAACGCCGATAATTTCAAGAGCACTCATGACTTCGCCTCCTTTTCTTCGCTTTTTGGAAGATGCAGACGGATACCTATCCGCAGTTCATCTCCTGCATCACGCAGTGTAAATTTGCCGTCATACGCTTCAATCACCGATGCGATCTGGTTGGTTCCTATGCCCTTTTTAGGCTTTCCGACAATGTAATCCCGTCGGCGCATGGTGACCGTCTCACTTTTGGAATTGCTCAGGTCTATACTAAGCAGGCCGGCGTGGCAGTTTATACTTCCTCTGACATAAGGATTCTTTCTGCCTGAGGTCCTTGCCGCCTCTATTGCATTATCGAGAAGGTTGCCGAGGAGCATGACAATTTCCACCGATTCAAGCGCGATAATACGTCCGTTCTGCTCCACCGCATACTCAATGCCCAGCTTTCGGCTGAGTTCTCTCTTGTGTGCAACCAGAATTTCTGCAACCGAACTGCCGCTCATGCTGTCCAGTTTGTGCATCAGGCCTTCTCTGTCCGCATTATCGCCGCTCAGCTCTGCGGCATATTGCTTCAGCGAGCATTCCGCACTGACACGTTCGCTTATGAGCTGTTTGAGCATACTTCTGTACTGCTTTGTTTCATAGAGCCTTCTTTCCCGTTCGCTGTCAAGGTGTCTGCGGGTCATAAACAGCATTGATGCAAACGAAAGCGCGCTCAATGCCGCCAGAACAGCTATGGTTATAACCGCTTCGGATTGATTCCAATATACCGCAACGCAGCAAAACAAAGCAAATAGATACATCCCAAAAACCACATACCACGCTATACTGGATCTTGAAACTGCTGCACTTACGCGTTTCGAAGAGCAGGCAAGTGAGCTGAACGCGAACAGAACAAGCCCGGTAAGACTTATATACGGCATAGCACCGACAAGCATATTGACACCTCACAGAAGCAATATCATATATTTCAGTATATTGATACTTAATAAAATGTCAAATAATTGATAGCAAAAAACACCCGTTTCTGCCTAAGCGGTATGGTTGAGGGAAAAACTGGTAATTGGCGGGATGGCAGGTTGGGAGTATAATAATTATAATTAGATACCTGCATAATATTTTGGCTTGAAAGTGTGTTGATTTTGATGAAGAAAAAAGCAAGCATAAGAATTAATGCAACAAAAATGGTTGCAATGGTGCTGGCTACAGTAATGGTGCTTTTGCAGATTCTTGCTGCTGTACCAACCGGATTAAATGTGTACGCATCTCCGGATATTAACTACGATCCGGCCATTACCTACACTGAAGAAGCACTGTTCAACCTCCTTCCGGAGTATCTTTCCGATGCCGAAAGTACTCGCAACACCAATGAATATTTCAATGCGGCTTATGATGTACTCCAGTCTACCGATGGATTAGGAGAATTTATTACTGCATTTCTCCACTCTGTTGCTGATGATGGTATTTCAGAAACAATAAGAGACAAATATTTAGAACAAGTTGAAGACTATAGCACAAACAACGGCTACGGAAGCGGATTGACTACTTATGAGCGATTCAAAATGGATGCTGCCAATCAGCTTGTTATCCTTATAGCATCGCAGGATGCATTTAACGAAGAATTTGAAGCAAGATATGGCTTATTCTACGATGAGCTCAACAACGATATAAACAATAGTTCTTACGCCGACAAGCCTCTTACTGCAGAGAATATCTCGAACGCTTATATTGAATTCGTTGAAAATCTCGAAAAACATGAACCTCTTATCGATTCTTCTTTGGATTTAGCAATTCATGAAATTCAACACTATATGAAATATCTTCATAACACTGATTTTAAGTTACTTGAAGATTTAGATGCATACACAGAATTTTCGGGTGCCTGCTTTACCTTGATGAAGATTCTGTCAAATTCTCTCGCACTCTCTCATTCTGAAATGATTATTATCAATCATCTCTTGAGCGTCGTTCCGCATAATAGCGATCTTTATATCGGACTCAGTCTACTCAAGCAATACAAAGAGGATAACCCCGAGTCCGTGCTTCAACGGTTAAATTACTTTTTGAACGATTTAAGCACCGACGCTACCCAGAATGCCTTGGATATCCTGTTCAGCAATATCCCCGGTTATCGTGTCGTGCGTCTTACATCATGCATCATTTATAATTATCTGTTTGGTCCGGAAGTAAGCTCCATTATGCTTTCAACAATTTATGCGGGACATTTCTATACGTTGGATGGCGTGATTTCGGACCTCAACATTGAACTTCTGAAGATAAAAAAAGGTGAGGACGGCAGAGAAATTTCTGAAATCAAATCCGACTATAAGATGTATTACACTGCCATGGCTTCTGCGTTGGCATTATTTTTGGAAAACGCAGCAGACTTGACCGGCATTTTCCAAAGTAATAAGCGAAATGTTCTCAACGCTTATTCTAACAGCTTAAAAAACGGCGGTCTTGTCTCATATGATATTCATATAAAATATTGTCTTGATACTCTTAATGAAGATGTAAGACGTGGTCGTATTGACGAATCCGGACTGCCGGTAATGCCGGATGATATGCTCAATTCTGAATGCATAAATGATCGTTTGGCAGCGGTAATGGAGCGTCATGTACCGAACTCCGGTGTAACAGTTGATTATTATTTCGCTGATGTTGGACTTGTAAAGCAAGTTCTCTATCATGTTTTTGGTATAGAAATTAACGGTCATACCTATGCATACAGAAGGTATGAACTTATCACCGAAGAGAATCTGCGCATGATGGGCAAGCTCAATGGTGATGCCTTGACATTGGATGCGACCAAAGAGCTGCTGAAAACTGCAAAGCCTGGAGATTTTGTTATTGGTGCATATGATGCATATGATCATTGGATGACTGTGCTTGAGGCAGACGAAACCGGTCTGATGGTTTATGATGCCGGATCAAATCTTGTCAACGATGGACTGACAGGCTTCGTTATTCGTAAGTATCATGTAACATATGAAGATATTTACACAGCCTACTCTTCCGCTGCCGAAGGATATACAAACGGTATTGCTCTGTACCGTGCGGTAAACAGCGAATACATCTCCGAAGATGGTGCAGAAATCCGCTATGATGACAGCAAGAATTTCATTATCGAAGATGGTGTTCTGGTTGAATATACCGGTGTCCAGCCTGACATTATTATTCCTGAAGAGGTCACAAAAATAGGGGAGTTTGCTTTTGCAAGAAATCATTTTATTAGAAGCGTTACAATTCCTTCCAACGTCACAGAAATAGAGGCATGTGCGTTCAGTGACTGTATTGGTATTAAAGAAGTTGAATTTTCTGAAGGTCTTAAAATAATTGGCGACAGTGCATTTTCCGGCTGCAATGCGCTCGGCAGCGCACTTCTGCCCGAGTCTCTTGAAGAACTGGGTTCATTTGCATTTTCCGACTGTTCTTATCTTGTCACAGTTTCGGTGCCGGGTAGTGTACCGGTTCTCAATGGCACATTCTATGGATGCAAAAAGCTCAAATACGTCACACTCGGAGAAGGCATATCTAAAATACAGTACCGTGCATTCAAAGATTGTAAACTATTGCAAACAATAAGTATTCCAGACAGCGTAACATCAATTGGTCTTGAAATTTTCGGAAACTGTTCCTCATTACAGTCAGTAGACCTCGGCGCGGGAGTAGAATATTTTGGCAGTAGTGTGTTCGATGGCTGCACATCACTCAGGGAAATATATATTCCGGCCAGTGTTAAGTCAATGTCGGGGGCAATAAATATCAGGGGCACTTTCTGGGGCAGCAGCATAGAAACAATAATTCTTGACGACAGCATAACTGCTATTCCGGGCGGCTTGTGTAGTGATGCCCAAAATCTGAAAACTATTGATATTCCAGATGGTGTCACTTCTATCAGTGATTATACATTTAACAGATGCTCGTCTCTTGAAGAGATTGATATACCTGATGGTGTAACCGAAATCGGAGAGGGTGCATTCATGGAGTGCGCAAAGCTTGTTACTATCGATTTACCGGACAGTGTTAAGTTGATAAGTAACGATGCATTTGCGGGCTGCAAATCTCTGGAGTCCATTAATCTTGGCACGGGCTTGGAATCTTTGGGCAGCGCAGTGTTCAATGGCTGCGAATCTCTTAAATCATTGCTTATACCTGCAAGTGTTAAAGATGCCTGCGGTGGATACTTCATGGGTACTATGGTTGGAAGTTATTTGGAATCGATTACTTTTGATAACGATATTACCGAAATTCCATTTGGTATATGCAGCGGTGCAGAGCACTTAACATCTGTAACCATTCCGGACGGAGTAACAAAAATAAACTCATATGCATTTGAGAACTGCTCGTCTCTTGAAGAGATTGATATACCTGATGGTGTAACCGAAATCGGGAAGGGCGCATTTATGGGCTGCACAAGCCTCGATACTATCGATTTACCGGACAGTGTTAAGTTGATAAGTAACGATGCATTTGCGGGCTGCAGATCTCTGGCGTCCATTAATCTTGGCACAGGCTTGGAATCTTTGGGCAGCGCAGTGTTCAATGGCTGCGAATCTCTTAAATCATTGCATATACCTGCAAGTGTTAAAGAGGCCTGCGGCGGATATTTCATGGGTAGTATGGTTGGAAGTTATGTTGAATCGATTAATTTCGATAACGGTATTAACGAAATTCCATATGGTATATGCAGCGGTGCAGAACACTTAACATCTGTAACCATTCCGGACGGAGTAACAAAAATAAACTCATATGCATTTGAGAACTGCTCGTCCCTTGAGGAAATTACAATCCCTGAAAATGTAACATCACTTGGCAAAGATGTATTCTCAGGTGCAGATAATATTACAGTCAGAGTATACTCCGGCTCTGTGCCACACAAATATTGTGAGGACGTGAATATACCATATACACTTATCAATACAGACGGAACTACAACAGTAAATATCAAGGTGCATTTTTCAGGAAAGATTGGTGGAGCTGATTCCACTGTTACTTTCACCCCCGATTCCGGCAGCCCTGTCGTAGTTTCTGTTCCATATGCCGCTGGAGGTAATACGGTTACTGCTGTTTTGCAGTCTGGAACACCATACAATCTAAACGTAACCAAGCCCGGACACACCTCTTACATTGACAGAAGCTTCGTCGTCGGCACCGACACTCTCCCCTCCCTCATCACCCTCTATGCCGGCGACGTCAACGCCGACAACTCCATCAACGCCAAGGATCAGGCTGCAATGACGGAGGTATTCGGTCTGGCATCGACGGACAGCAAATATACTGTCAACGCCGACTTCAACGAAGATGGCTACATCAACGCCAAGGACCGTGCTGATATCCTTGCCAACTTCGGCAGGAGCGGCACAGTGATCGAATAATATTCTGTCACGTATTTAGACAACCAATCCCACAAAAGGAGATGCTAATATGAATAAGCGAACAAACAAGCGGATCAGGTATATCAATGTATGTGCAATAGTGCTCGCAGCAGCGCTGCTGATCACCTCCGGCTTTTTCGTTCTGGCCGAAACCGGTGCAGGCGAATCAGACATATCATTGAGCGGCACTCTTGACGATGACAAGATTTGGTGGCTCGACAGCTCAGGACGCGTGCTCACTATCGCACCCGCAGAGGGAGCGGCAAGTGCTGAGGTCAGCAATATGCATGAGATATACGAAGCAATAATTGCAGCCAACAATTATTGCAGCGTCTCAGAACTGGTGCTTGCGGAAGGCATAACCGGCTTATATTATTACACGGTTGAATACTGCACCACGGAGCCCATCTATTATGATTTTGACATGATCCGCAAAATCACACTGCCATCCTCTTTTAGTGATTATTGCGCATCCGATTTTGAAGACTTTCAGTATTACTCGGTTTTCCCCGGTGCTTTTTGCTCATTCCCCGCTCTTGAGGAAATCGCAGTCAGCGATGATAATCCCAACTACAGTTCCATTGACGGCGTACTCTATAACAAGGATGCCACCGAACTGCTGTGCTGTCCCGTATACAAAAGAGGAGATCTGGTCGTTCCGGACAGTGTTGAAAAGATTGCCACCGGCGCATTCACGCTTTGCAACGCACCGCTTAATGTGTACATCCCCAAGGACATTGAGGGGCTGGGCAACAACCTGAATATTACAGCAGAAATGGACCCGGGGCAGGATACATATCCCGTGGAGACTTATTTCAATTCCGAGAAGGTCAAAATCATCCCCGAAGGTGTTTTCATCCAGTTCGAAATGGATGACCTGTTTGACCTGTCGCTTGCTGACGGGGAATATCCCTCCAGTCTGCTTGACGAATCTTACCTTGTTGTCGCATCAAAAAGCGAAACACCCGATGCTCCGTTCGACGTAAAGAAGGTCGCACTTTCCCAGGGCGTTCCCCTTGAAGGAAATGGCAGCATTCTTATCCCGGAAACCGCCTCTCTGAAAGCCCGATATACCGTTGAAGGTATTGAAGGAACTTTTTCTGTGGCTATTGATGGTATTGGAATAGTTGACCTGCTAAATCTCTCCCGTTACACCGCGACCGATTTCCTGTTTATTGATAACGTAGACGGCTGGTCCATCGAATACGAAGCCCCCGCCGGGAAGGAAAGTGAGTCATATACTCTTTCCGGCACCGACCGCACTCCTTTCGTTCCCTGCTGCTTCAAGGGCAAGGTCATTGAATCTTATACTTACACCTTTTATACTCTCTCCGACCCGAACCTGACCAGTCTGACCATTCCCGGAACCGTAGTCGGTATCGAGTCCAACGCTATCTGTGACCTCGGCGAGCTGAGCAATATAGAATTTGCCGCGCCGTACAATCTCCAGTACATTCAGGGCTATGCTTTCAATAATCTCTCCCTTACCGACATTACCCTCCCTTACGAAGTTACACTTTACCCCTCACCATGGGACGAATCGGTGTGCCCGTTCAACAACTGTGACATTCTTGAAGCAGTCAATGTAGCGGAGCATCAACAGGAATACTATTCAATATACAGCGAGGACGGAGTGCTTTTCAGAACTCTTGAAAACGGTAACAAAGAATTGGTTTACTATCCGGCAGCAAAGGATGACAGCGAGTACACACTGTCCGGAGTGGGCTGCTGCAATGACATCAACGCGTTTGGAACAATAACGGAATGGGAATACAATGGCTCTCCAAATCTCAACCTCGAAGTTCTGAACCTTGGAGATCAGTTTTCTCACCTGAGCTTCCCCGAATATTCATTCGGCGGCGAATCGGGCTTTGAGGGTGCCGGTCTGAAGAGCTATCCCAACCTCAAGGCGATCAACGTTACATCAGATGTATCCATATATTGCGATCATGTCAACGGCGGCGAAAACGGAGACGACGGCGTTCTCTACACCGTCAACGGAAGCGATGGCACAGGCGCAGACACCTATGAACTTACGCTCTATCCACGAGCCAAGGAGGGCAGCAGCTACACCGTCATGGACGGCACGACCGTTATTTCCGACTGCGCAATGATGTGCACCGATCTGACTGAGATCATTATTCCCGACAGCGTCACAACTATCGGAGACTGTGCGTTCGACGGCTTCCGTGGGACAATCACAATTCCTGAAAGTGTTACAGCAATCGGAGAAATGTTGTTCAACGCTTCACATTTCGCAGGACCAGACATTTATGACGGTCTGACCGTAATGGTTTACGCCGATTCAACCGCGCACGAGTACTGCGAGGAGAACGACATCCCCTATGTTCTCGTTGACGACAGCAGCTCGGTTGAGCTTTCCGTAAAAGTGAACGCCAGCGGAAAAACCGGCGGCAGCAAAACCACTGTCACTCTTACTCCCGCTGAGGGGACTCCCATCAGCACTCAGATCCCCTACGCTGCCAGCGGAGGAACAGCATCCGTTGTGATCGGTAAAAACATCAAATATGAGCTTTTGATCACCAAGCCCGGTCACACATCCTATGTATATAAGAATTACGAGGTCAGCGGCACAAGCGCATCGCTTGAGGTTACCCTCTTTGCCGGTGATGTCAACGCCGATAATTCCATCAACGCCAAGGATCAGGCCGCGATGACGGATGTATTCGGTCTGTCGTCAACAGATGAAAGCTACACCGTCAATGCTGACTTCAACGAGGACGGCTACATCAACGCCAAGGATCGCGCCGATATCATTGCCAACTTCGGCAAGAGCGGCACTGTAGTCGAGTAATCCCAGGACAAGCACATACGGAGGATATATTATGAAAATTAATAGAACACTTTCGGTATTACTTTCTGTGCTGTTAATTCTGGCAGTACTGATTCCGTGCACCGGAACTATTGCATTCGCCGCCGCTTCTCCCGGCATAGTCTTTGACTGCCTATATTCCCCGTCTCATTCAAAGCTCACAATAACCGCATCGGTGTCCAACCCGGACACCGATGTGAACACCGCAATGTTTGTACTCGATTATGACAAATCTCTTCTGACCACCGCCGAATCGAAGGTATCGATCGTTTCTCCTGCGTCAAAATCCGCGGTTTATTACAGCGAAGGACATATCGGTGCCGACTGGTACTACAATGATGGTCTGGCGAAATCATCCTCTGCTTCTCCTGCTGTGACGATTGAGTTCACTGTCAAAGACGGAACATCTCTTGAAGCTTTGAAGAGCGCTCTGTCCATCTGTGCCAATACTGATTACCTCAACAGCATCGGCGGATACGGTGTTGACGGCGGTCTGCTTCTTTGCAAAAGCAGCAGTGAATTCTACAACGCCGCTCAGAGTACCGCAACATCAAAATTCAACTTCAGCGAGGAACAGACTGCGACCGTAAAGCCCAAGCTGTTCTTCGACAGCATCTACTCTGCCGACAAAAAGGAACTGGTTACCACTGTGTCCGTTTCTAATCCGGATAACAAGGTCGGCTCAGCAATGTTTGTTCTGAAGTACGACTCATCCAAACTTACGCCTAAAGCATCCGGCAGCGTAAGTTATCTCGGCAGTGCTAAGGAATCCAGAACCTACACCAATTCCGCATCCGGATATCTCGGCGCTGACTGGTACTATGACACTGCACTGCCTGCATCAGGCACTCCCACAGATGCTGTGCAGCTGGTCTTCGATGTTACTGACGGAGCAACACTGGAGCAGCTGAAAAACGCGCTGAGCGTGTGCACCGACACAAGCTACCTCGACAGCATCAGTTACAAGGATGACGGCGGCATATTGATCTGCGAAAGCGGCAATGTATTCTTCAATGCAGCAACCAGCACTGCCGAGGCAGTGTTCAGCTATGATGAAGCCGAGCCGAGCACCTACACCATCACTGTCACCGACGGCACTGCCAAGGTAGGCAGTCAGACCGTCACCTCTGCCAAAGCCGGCGATACTGTTACTATCACCGCAAACGCCCCTGCCAACGGCTACAAGTTCAAGGAATGGCAGATTATTTCCGGTTCGCCTTCTCTGGCATCCGCAGTCTCCGCGACTACCACCTTTACCATGCCTGCAGCCAACGTGTCGCTCAAGGCGGTGTACGAACCGGACACTCCCGCCCCCGCAACATACTCGGTCTCTGTTGCTGATGGCACTGCCACGGTCGGTAATCAAACAGTCACTTCTGCCAAAGCCGGTGACACTGTAACCATCACCGCAAAAACACCTTCTGCTGGTTACAAATTCAAGGAGTGGCAGATTGTATCCGGATCGTTCACACTGGCGTCTGCGACATCTGCAACCACAACATTTACCATGCCTGCAGCCAATGTGTCGCTCAAGGCGGTGTACGAACCTGCTACCACTCCTGCTCCATCTACATACACTATCACCGTAAAGAACGGTACTGCAAAGGTGAATGGTCAGAACGTCAGTTCTGCCAAAGCAGGTGATGTTGTAACGATCACAGCTAACAGTACTGACTTATACGGCAATGCCTTCAAAAACTGGGTTGTTAATTCCGGAAAGATCACTCTTGCCAACTCCGGCTCAGCTACCACAACATTCACAATGCCTGCTTCAAATGTCTCTGTTACAGCGAAATACGATACCGGAAAAGGTCCGTTATATCAGACCGGAGACAATGCAACGACTATTTATGCCGCAAGCGCGGCGGTTGTCTTAGTTGTAAGTATCTTTGTTATTGTTGTTCTGCTCTACAGAAAACGTCATTGATTAACCATACGTTAAAAAACATACAGAAAAACAGCCTACGTTGTAGTTTGTCCAACTATCTGCGCAGGCTGTTAATATATTCTCTCCCACCCGCACGGGCGAAAACCGCACCATCCGCGAGAGCGTACGGTTCGCATCCGTAAGGTCGGGAGTTCGATCCTCCTCGTCTCCACCACAACAAGCAAATCCGAACCTGATGCTGATTGGCGCCGGGTTCGGATTTGTTATTATTAAATATGTGAAACAATTGCAAATATGCCACGAAGATTAAGGCTTGTACTTGATTCTCCGAGGCATATTTTTCTGTCTAATATTACAGAGCAATAAAAAGCCAGCGTAACAGAAACCATTCCGTAACGCTGGCTTACACTATTTTATCACTATCCCAATAAACTCCGTAAAGCTCGGTATAAACTTAAGTCCTGCGCTATTGAGCACTGATGGTACAAGCAGACATACAGCCGAAGCGCCTATTGCTATTATGGAGCTGTCAAACAGATTGCTTATCAGCATTATTATAAGTCCGACCGCACAGGTGCACAGCACTCTCACAATATAGAGCAGTACAAGATATTCTTTCAGCGACATCTCGGTGTGAATACCCCTGAGCAGCTCAACACTCTGGCATGGAGCATCAAGATTGTTGAATTCCATACCGCTTGCTATCTGCCAGAGCTGAGCCATATTGACACTCAGAGACAGAATAATGCATACGCAGAGCACAAGAACCACTTTGTTTGACGACAAACAAAGCCGTCCACGCTTTGCGCTTTTGAGCGTGTTTGTCATATTGCTCTGCTTTTCAAAGGACATAATACCGCCGAAAGCGGCAATAAGCGCAAGTAAAACATAAAGGCTGTTTTTACTTGTAGTCTGCCGGTCACCGGAGAGCAGCAGATCATACACATTCTGATTGATAATCTCAACGCTGATACCCGTTTCGCAGGTGTATGCCCAGCAATCCTCCGCTTTTTCCACAAAGTGACCGAGCATTGAAATATCGTACGCCAGCATCTGCAATTTATAGGCCATACGATTCAGGTCATTCTCAGATGCGCCGTTTTTCTCCATCTCCTGAAATTCGGCGTGCAGGCGGTACCATTCTTGTTCCATCTCGTTGTACTCTGCGTTGATGCCTTCCACCATTTTCTGCGTGACCACACCACTGTATTTTTCGTACAGCTTTCCGAACTCCTCGTCGATACTGCCCGTGTAGGTATACTGCATAGTTGAGGATACTGCGAGATAGATTGCAGCCGCAACGATTATAAGACCCTTTCGGTCAATAAGCGTTTTCTTTGCCTCCCACAGAAACAGCGGCAGCTGCGGCATTCTCCGGCTTATTACCTTACCAAGCTGCGCAATCTTGCCGTTTCCCATTCCGTGCAGCGACACTTTTCCGGAAGCGGACAGCACACAAAGGGATGCGGCCGCCACGAACACAACAACTCCGAAAACCGCCGCTGACGAAGCAAAGCCGACCGGCCGGCCAAATGCATTCAGATTGCAGTAATTCTTGTAGAACACATCGTTATCCAGCAGTGCGAATATGTTGCAGTATTTAAGGATGTTAAGAGCATCGGTCGGGATTATCAAAGCATACATCAGATATTGCGCGCCGAATATCAGAACTGAGCCGACAGCGGCGACGACCGGTTCTAAAAACGCAGACAGCATCCAGAAAACCAGACCGATTATCGCCGTGGCAAGCGCCTTCAGGAGTGCCGAAAGGACGATGTAATCAAGTATGGTAATTGGCAAGGCGCACTTCATGAACTCGGGCACCGACTGTATCGGACGGAGCAGACCCATGTCTCCGTAAACGACAGAGGCAGTCGTCACGGAAGTAAGGGTCAGCGCAAAGCTTACGATAGCGCTCACGACGGAAACTATCAGCACTCGCCAGAGTGCAAGCTGAATCCGCCCGTTCTTTGTGCTTCGTATAAGACAATGCAGGCCTTTTCGCCGCTCCTCGGTGAACAATGTGACAGTGTATATGACGGCAACAACGAGGATAAAGTCCGAGGTGATGTAGTTCGAGAACACAACAACTCCACGGTTCTCTCCGAAAGAGACTTCACCCGACAGCACGGCGTAGTCCCGGGCTGTCTTTTCTATATTCGCCATAGAAAAACTGTTTTGTCCCTGCAATATGGATATGGCGTCGAGGTCATCGGCATTATTGCTCACATTCTGCAGAAAGGCAGGATAGCTCTCAAGGTAGGCTGTCAGCTCTTCACCCTGCAGAGTTATCGCTTTTTCTTCGCTGCATTCGTATGCAAAGAAAACGCAGTTGAGCAGCAGGGCGAGGGCAAAGAAGATCAGCGTCTTTCGTGAAAGAAGCACTCGCCTTACTTCGTTCATACGCGCCCCTCCGCGTAGTAGAGATACACATCCTCAAGATCAGCATTGTCATCGGTCTGTGTAAAGCCCTTGGGCACCTCGTCCTCGACGATCCTCAGGCGGTAGCCGTCGCCGCAGAGAGAGACCTGTCCTTTCGGATATTTCTCCTTGTGCGCAGCGACCTCTTCGTAGCCACCAGAAAACACGCTTATTTTGCCCTTTATACCGCTTACAAGCTCCGAGGGCGAGCCGGAAATAAGTATCTTTCCACGGCTCAGCACAATTACACTGCCGGCTATGGATTCGATGTCGCTTACCACATGAGTGGCCAGCAGAACGGTGCGCTCACGGGATATTTCCGATATGTAATTGCGCAGTCTTATGCGCTCCTCGGGATCAAGTCCGGCGGTGGGCTCATCGAGGATAAGTATTTCCGGGTTATCCAGCATTGCCGCCGCAAGCAGCACTCTCTGACGCATACCACCTGAATAGCTTCCGAGCTTTTTGTGTGCGGCATGAATCAGTCCGACTATCTCAAGAAACTGCTCGGTCTGTTCCTTGCATTCCTTTGCCTTCATACCCTTGAGCGAGCCTATATAGTGAAGAAACTGACGGGCGGTGAAATCCTCGTACATACCCTGAAGCTGCGGAGTGTAGCCGACTTTACCACGGAATTCTGCTCCAAGAGCCAGAATATCCGTGCCGTTGTAGAGAATTTCGCCCTCGGTGCGTTTGATGTTGTCGGTGATGAGGTTGAGCAGTGTAGACTTGCCGGCGCCGTTGGCACCGAGAAGCCCGTATACGCCCTTGTCGAAGGTGAATGTAAAATCAGACAGAGCCGCAAGCTCGCCGTATTTCTTTGTAAGATTCTTTATTTCAAGCATCAGTAAACCTCCCGTCCTTCAAAACAGAACAAATCTTCCCATACCGGATTTCCTGCAATAATATCTTCAAGGGAACAGCATACAACTTTATCGTAATACTGGATATAAACCGTGCCATCAAGAATATTAAGGGCATATCCTTCGCCCACACCTTGCGCGCTGTCGCTTACAGGTATCTCAAATCCGGCAATCTTTTCGCCCTCAAGCGTGCATACCGCTACTCTGACATTATCCGGCGACACATGGTTTATCTTCTCGTCAGCAATGTACAGATATTCGCCGTCGGTGGTTATGCCCACAGGCTCAATGTTCTCATCATTAAAGACAAATTCGGTTGATTCCTTTGTCTGAGGGTCGTATATCATAATGCGGTGATCAAAATCCTTGGTTTGCATGGTATACCAGAATTTTTCACCTACTGCTGTGCCGCTGTACAACCAGCCGTCCTCAATAGTGACTATGCACTCAGTGTGCTTCTCGTTGATGTTATAAGCAAAAATATTGAAATTAAAATTTGCTGAAAAGTTCATAAAATACACCGTATCACCTGCGGCGGTCATATTAAAAAATTGTCTGTGTTCAGTGCCTTCTATTATGCTTCGGCTTCTGCCGCTTGCTATGTCTATCTCTGCAATACCTACGAGTGATACTGATTCATTTCCGGAAAATTCATAAGGAAAGTAAGCCTTGCCTTTATGAATTACCAGACCGGTAAATTGGCTTCTCGAAATAAAAGGGTCATCGGTGGACATTTTTGCAAAGGTTGATATTTCCGTAAGCTCTGTTCCGTTCTTTGAAGCACGAAGGAGCTTGTACATTATCTCGCTGTCGGTAGCTTCAAGAGCTGCAATATACAGCTCGTTTTCATAATAGGCTGTACCTAAGGCATGGTATTTCTCACTTGTGGCGGTACAGTATATGTTGCCGTCATGAGCACATTCGGGTTTGCTGCAAAGGAAAATAGTCTTGCCGGTTTCAATGTCAAAATAGCGCAGAGCAAGTTTGTTAAGTGACGATGCATTGTAATAATATCCGCCGTCACCTTTCATTATAGGCGAGCCGATATACGCACCGCTGTTGCTCTGGACATATTCAGCTTTTCCGCCCTCGCTGCAGGCCGAAAAAGAAAGCAGTGTTGTTAAAGTCAATAAAGCCGTAATTATTCTTTTCATCATTTCACTCCTCTTAAAGTACGCTGATACTCAGTAAATCAATAAAACTCACAATAAAATCCAGACCCAGCGAATCGAGCACCGCAGGGATTATCAGCAGAGCGGCGCAAAGGCTGAGTGAGACCATTGTATTCTTGCTCCTGCGGCTGATAAGCATTACCACCGCACCGACGGCAAAGGCCGCCAGTACACGAAGAATATAGATAAGCACTATGTACTGGAGCAGGGACAGTGCAAAAGGCACATTTCGCAGGATCTCAACGCTCTGGGCAGGCTCGTGAATGTCGTTGTAGCCCGCCGAAATGCCTATCTGAATAGTCTGTATAAGATTGACCGAGACCGAAACGAGCACGCAGGAAAAGACCAGCACCAGAGCTTTGAGCACGGTCAGCTTTGTTCTTCCGTTGCGTGACGACCGCTGGAGATCCATCATGTTGGTCTGACGCTCCCGTGCTATCACTCCGGCGAACATACCGATTATGGCAAGGAGGATATACATGGCGTTCTTCTCTGTGGTGGCGTGGTCACGAACAAACAGAAGATTATAAGCATCCGGCTTGATGAGCATTATTTCGATTTCGGACTTCTGAGTATATTCGAGGCCGGTCAAGGCCTGTGCCTCGATTTTTGTAAGGGCCTCGGCGTTATCTATCGCCTCGAGAAGCTTGGGAAACAGCTCGCCCTGCTTTTCTACGTCACCAAGCGCCTCGGCTTCCGAATACTGTTCCATGAGTCTTTCCACTTTCTGCTCATACTCAATGCGTTCGGCGGTTATGCGCTCGGTAAGGTCGAGGGTTATTATCTCGCCGTATTTGTCATAGTACTTTTCCATCAGCTTGTCGGGCGAGTAGACATACATATACTGGGTCGCGGAGAATACAGCGATATAAATGACCGCCACAAGTATGAGCAGTCCCTTCTGACTGACAAAAACCTTTCTTGCCTCCCAAAGGAGCATATTCCCGGCAGGAGCTTTTTTGCTTACCGACACCCGCAGCCTTTCGATATATTTTTCCCCAAAGGAGATGCTGCCCGTTCTGCTCGAGGCAAAGGCGGTACACAAGGAGAAAAGGGTTATAAACAGCACAGCGGCGATTACCAGCGTAAAGCCCAGAAATCCGACCGCCCGACCGAAGAAATTGATGTTCAGATAATTTCTGAAGTACTCCTCGCACCTAAGCAGGGAGACAATGTTGCAGAATTTAAGAGATGCCAGCTTATCTGTGGGACGGATAAGCATATAGAGTAGGTATTCTCCCACTACCGTCACGGCGGATATTACCGCCGCGATAATGGAGTCAAAGCAGGCAGAAAGGAAGTAGAACATCATGCCTATTACCGATCCTGCAAATGCCTTAATAAGGCAGGAGCAGAGCAGATAGCCCGCAATGCTCACCGGCATACCGCACCGCATGAACTCGGGGATGGACTGCAGTGGTCTGAACAGTTCCGCGCCTCCGAAATAGAGCGAGGCGACGAGAACGCATCCCACGCACACCGCCACGCTGTACGCCAGAGAAACAATTACCACGGAACAGCACCGCTGTGCCGAAAGGTGCTGTCGGCCGTATTTTGTGGAACGAATCAGCGTGCCAAGGCCTTTTTTGTTATCCTCGGAAAAGCCGGCGATCAATATGAGGATGAGGGCTATCATAAGCAGGTCTGCGGTGAAATAGCCCGAATAGAGCACGATGCCGCGGTTTTCGCCGATGACGGGCACGGTGCCGTCGAGTTTTGCGTAATCCCGCGCGGTTTTCTCAATGTTGTTTCTTGGGAAGTCGCCCTGCATGGACGCCATTCCCGCAAGCACGCCGGAGTTGCTGTCCACCGCCCGCAGAAAGTCGGGATAGTATTCTACATAGCTTTCCAGCTCTTCCCCACTTGCCGTTATATATTTATCTATTCCGCATTCGAAAGCAAAGAACATAGTTGACAGAAAGACACACAGTAAGAAACAGACTATGGTTTTATTGGCGAGCAGTATTCGTCTTATCTCGCTCATTTTCGCACCTCCTGTCAGCGGTAGCTGCGGACATACAGCTCCTGCCACTCAACATTTCCGGCTATGATATCCTCAAGGGGACAGCATATTACTTTCTCATGGTATTGCGTATAGACTGTGCCGTTCACGATGTTCACGGCTATTGAGTAAAAGTTATGCTCGGGATCAGCTGTCGGGTCGGTGGGAAAATCGAAGCCTGCGACCTGATTTCCGTCGGCGTCAAAAATCGTGCACTTCGGAACGACATTGTACGGCGATCCCGGCTTATTGCTCAGCGATGAATCAAAGCCAAAGTCGGAATAGTAGAAATACTTGCCATCGGTCGTGATCTCCGGTTGGTCGTTCTGATGACCGACAATGGAGCTTTCCATGATCTTCTCTGCCGGCATGGGTTTGTCGGTGAATTCCACCGTTTCGCCGGTATCAGGAGAGTGCTTGTAGATCGTGACCTCTTTCTTCTCTCTGTCGGCTACGGTGTAATAAACAAAGCCGTCGTGAACGGTGTAGCTTGAAAAGGTAATGGGAACATTCACCTTTTCGGTCACTTCGGTTTCTATGTTGTAGCGGTACATCTCACATTCATCGTTTTCGGAACCAAGATACTGGATAATGTAGTAAAACCAGTCGCCGTCGGCACGAGTGCAGCGCTGCCCCAAAAACACATTTTCAGCATCGTACATATCGGTCGGCAGCTCGTGATAATTTCCTGTGGCAAGGTCGATTATCATAATGCCGGTTGTCATTTCATCGCCAAATTCCCCGTTTTCATCACGATATACATAATTGTAGTAAACGAAGGCCTTGCCGCGATGCAGGAGCAAGCCGTTATTGAGGGTGGAATGCGCTACACCAGCGTTTTTAAGGGTCAGATATGTGCACACCTCGGAGAGTGATGTTCCGTCCGGCTCAATACGAAGAAGCTGGAACTCTGCGTCAGAATCTTCACCAGAATATTTCACCGCGGAAATATATATCGCGTTTCCGTACTCAGCAGCAAAATGCGTACTGTATTCGTTGGAGGTCGCGGCGCAGTATGGATTGCCGTCATGGGCGCACTCAGGCTTGTTGCAGCAGTAAATAGTACTGCCGCTCTGCTTGTCGTAATATTTGAGGTTATAACCTCCTCGTAAGGTGTAATAATATCCTGACTCTGTTTCCATTATAGGCATTATGGCGTCTGTAAAGTTAGAGGGTACAAAATCCTCCATGGGCACCTGCTGTCCGCAGGCGGCAAGGGAAAACAGCGTTGTCAATGCCAGTAAGGCGGTGATAATTCTTTTCATTTGTTTTCCTCCTCGCTGTTGGCGTCAGTGATTATTTCAAATCGTACAGCTTTGTCCATTCGACCGTGCCGGCAAGTATATCGTCAATAGAGCAGCAGAAAACCTCATAGTCGGTCTGATAATATACCGTGCCGTTGATCACATTCAGCGTGTACATTTCGAAATCACTTCTCGGCTCAATGGGGAGCATAAAGCGAGCAAGCTCCTGACCGTCGAAGGAATAAATGATACACTCCGGCTGGCAATAGTGTTCAGCTTCGGGGTCGTTGCTGATAATGCTGTCCAAGCCGAAATTGACATAGTAGAGATATTCTCTGTCGGTAGTGACCTCCGGCTGATTATTGTTCGGGCCGATGATTGAAGATTCTATGATATTTTCCTCCGGAATGGGCGTTTCGGTGAACATTTCGGTAACGCCCGTTCCGGGAATGTGCTTGTATATCTGCACGGTTTTGTTTTCCTTGTCATTCAGGTCGCACTTTGCGTAATAGACTATGCCGTCATTGACTGTGTAGCTCGAGAACACCGGCGGTATGTCGAGCTTTTCCACCGCGTCAGTCATATAATTCCAGCGGTAGATGCTGCAATGATTCAGCTCGTCATCATAGGTGACGATAACATAATAGAGCCAGTCGCCGTCGATGCGTGAATCGTGCGGAGCAAAGATTATATCTTCTTTTTTCAGCGTATCAGGCAGCGGCATCTCGTAATATTCGCCTGTGCTAAGGTCGATTATCATTTTTCCGTAGTACGGGTCGCCAACCATCATACCGTCCATATCCGTATAGTGGTAGGAATAATCAACAAAAGCCTTACCTCTGTGCAGAATAATGGCATCCTGAAAATCCGCTGTTGACCACATGGCGTTCTTGAGCGTAAGGAAAGTACACACCTCGGAGCGGGAGGTTCCGTCCGGCTCGTTGCGAAGAAGCTTTATTTCAAGGGTATTGGAATTATTCGACCATTGCTCAAAGGATGTACAGACAACTGTATAAACGGCGCCGTCATACATCCCGGAGGTTATCACATCATACTCGGCAGAGGTCGCTGCACAGTAGGGATTACCGTCATGCGCGCACTCGGGCTTGTTGCAGCAGATGATATCATTGCCGGTCTGCCTGTCGTAATATCTGAGCGGTGCAAAGCCCTGAGCAGCATAATAATAGTATCCGCTGTCGTTTTCCATTATCGGATAGCTCCACTGAATGGTGTTGTTGGATGGAATGCTGTCCTCTGTCTGAGAGACCTTTACCGCGCCGCCGCTGCAGGCCGGGAAGGCGATCAGCATCGCCAAAGTCAAAATAATCGTAATTATTCTTTTCATCGGTCATTCCTCCTCGCTCTCGATGTCCGAATTGCTTGCGGTCAAACCTTCGATTACGGCAATAGTCATTCTGCCGAATGAAAACAGCTTCTGCCAGTTCGGGCTGCCGTTTATAATATCCTCAACCGGGCAGCAGAACATATCATTTACGCCCTGAATGTAAACCTTGCCGCCGAGCACATTCATAAGATAGGTATTTTCATAAAGCTCGTATTCCTCGGAGAATGTCCCCTCCGGCAGACTGAATTTCGCAAGCTGCTCGCCCTCAAGGGAAAAGATGTAGAAATCTCTTTTTTTCTCTTCAAAATTGTCAAGCGTACCGCTTCTTCCATTGGCAGCCACATAGAGATACTCGTGGTCGGTCATTATGTGGGGCGTGTACCTGCTGGCTCCGATTATCGCGGCACCGGAAATCATCGCGGAAGCGCCGGATTCGGTGTCATAGCAATGAATCAGAATCTCACCATCCGCAAAAGTGGTGTAATACACCTTTCCCTTGCTAACTGTGTAATCGGTAAATCTGTCAGGCAGAGGGAGTTCTTCGGTTCCTTCGTTTTTCAAATTCAGTCGGTACAGCTTTGTTACGTGCCGCGGACGAACAAGCATACCGTTACCGCTTTCATAATCGGCAAAGTCATAGGTAACGGTATAGTAGATGTAATCACCGTCAGCGCACAGATTGACTGCACCGCTGATATCCGGCTTGCCGGTGTTATTTACCGGAGTTATCTTCTCAGTCGTTTTCCTGTCGAGATCAACGATAAACAGATAGGTCTCCATGCCGTCCTTGAAGTCAAAAGGAGAAAGCCCGTAGTTTATTATGGCTTTGCCACGGTGCAGTATCATTTCGCTTATCTGCGTCCATCGCATATTCTCCGAATGAACTGTGTAGTATTTTGCCACGGTTGAACGCTCGGTACCACGCAGATCAACTCGCTGCAGAATATACTCTATGTTCTTTTCTTCATAATCCAGATCCATCGCGGTGACATAGATATAACCGTCGTACATGGCGGTGTCAAATGTGGAGACGCCGTATGTGTTGCTGATGCAGTAGCCGTTTGCGTGGTCGCACTCAGGCTTACTGCACAGATATATGTTCTTGCCCGTGGCAAAGTCGGCATACATAACAGCGTTGACATTGGTGTAGTAATATCCGCTGTCGCCTGCCATAACTTCATTCAGTCCTGTCCAACCGTGTCCATAATTGCTTGGCAGAAAATCCGGCTTGATGTCTGACGCGCACCCGCTCAGGCACACGGCAAATGTCAACGCAGCAAGCACAACAGAGAGAATCCTTTTCATACTTCACGCCTCCTTTGACCTCATTCTATCAACTCAGAGAATAAAGTAAACCGCTTTTGCAGAAGCGGTCGTTTTTCCTGCAGAAGCGGTTACTTGTATTATTATTTGCTTACATATTCATGAGTATTTCAATGATGAATTCGCCATTCTCAGAGGTTATCTTTACTTCGCCGCCGTGCTTTGCTGCAATCTCACGCACTCGGGAAATGCCATAGCCGTGAAGAGCGGCATCCGTCTTGCTGGTCAGCAGACGCTCGCCTCGTGTGCGCAGCTCTCCGTCAAAGGGATTGGCACAGCGAATGTACAGCATATCCAGCTGCTTTTCGATGTTTACAGCGACCCTTCTATTTTCCCCGAGCGGCGTGACTGCCTCGAGAGCGTTATCGATGACGTTGCCGAAAACCGAACATAGGTCGTAGTCGGAAATCGCCGTATCACTGAGAGGACAACTGACATCGACGCAGAGAGTAATGCCCATTTCCTTGGCCTGCTCGGTCTTTTTGAAGAGCAGAGCGTCGAGCACGCTTGCCCCAGTCCTGACCGGCATTGCCGCGAGGTCGTTCATTTCGGAGACCTCGCTAAGATACCGCCTTGCCTCGGTGATATTGCCCGACTCCATAAGAGCGCTGATGGCAAGGAGATGGTTACTTATGTCGTGGCGGATTTTTCTTGATTCGGTGTAGCGGCGGTTGATTTCGTCATAATATCCTCGTTCAGCCTCGCTCACGAGCGCCTGAGCGTTTTCCCGGATGTTCTTTCTGGCAAGCGCATAGGATGCGGCTGCAACAGCTCCGGCAAAGGCGATGAACAGCGGCATACGAGACACCGCAAGAGACGCCACATTAAGATTGAGATAGCGGATATAGAATCGCTCAAAACTGAAAAGGGAGCATATGTTTATCTCTCTGAGAAATGTCATCAGCGCGCTTTCCAAATTTGAAAAGGCAGTGACAAGCTCGACGAGGGCGAACAGACCGACCAGCGAGCCAAGTATGATTCGTTTTCTTCCTTTTGCCGTAACTACAGCGCAGGCAAGGGCAAAAACGATCAGACAGCCGATCATCTTCATAACCACCGACAGCACCACAAGAGCGCCGAAGCTGATGACATACGGGCAGCTTCTGAAGGCGGAGATCGACTGGATATTCACGCCGAAGTCAACCATGCCCGAACTGCGAGTCATGATAGCGATATTGCTTATGTACATGGCGGCGATGCCGGTACAAAGCGCACCGATGGGTACCGCCAAGGAGCTTCTGCGATAAAGCCCGTCCTTGGCATCGTTTCGGTCAAAAAGAAACACAAACACCAGCATGAGCACGGTGAGAAACAGCGCGAACACATCGGTAAACCGGCAGTTCACAAAGGCAATACTGCCCTCGTCAGAGACCACCGAAAGTTCAAGCCCGTGCAGACCGTAAAAGTCCTTCTGGGTTTTGATGATGTTACTTTGCAGAAAGCCGTTTTCCTTGTAAATTCCTATGTCAGTCAGCGTCTCGGAATTGCCGAGCACCTCGTCGATATAGCTGTCATAGCCGAGAGCATATTCAATCCTTGATAGCACCGCATTGTATTTCCCGAGCTCGGTTCTCAGCTGCTCAACGACTGCTGCAGGGTCGGGTGATTGCATATTGGCGGTGTACTCCGCGTACAGCTTCCCGGCTGTCTCACGGCGTTCCTCGGCTGTTTCTCCGTCTATTACTCCCAGCACATATGTATCACCTGCCATATATTCCGCTGCCAGAGAATAATCCTCCAGAATCGAAATTCTGTCTTCGAGACGATCCGCGGCCTCGGCTTTGTCTGCCGGCAGGCTGTCGAGTATCATCTGCCGCGCGGCTATATCGCTGCGCCTGGTCTGATATTCGTTGCCGTAAACATCCTTGCTCTGCAGCACATCACCTGAGCAGTAGACGCTGTAAAATACCGCGCCGTTGAGGATAATGACGGCAATGGTTATTACGGTAGCAATGATGGTGTTTTTGTTTATTCTCATCTTCCGTCCACCTTTTTCATCACCGCGTACATGACATTCTTGCGGTTTCTTCTGCTCAGCGGCACTACAGCGTCGTTTTCCAGCACGAGGGTATCGGCATTGACCCGCCTGATTCGGGCAATGTTGACGAAGATGGATTTGTACACCTCGATAAAATCATTGCTGTCAAGCAGCGCGGAAAAGGAACCGATGGCTCTGGAGTCGGTCATTTCGTCGGTCATTGTATGTATGCGTGTGCAGCGACCATCCGATTCGGCGCTGAGAATATCGTCGGTGTTCATTATCACCGCGCCATCCTTTGTCATCACGGTTACCGTCTTTCTGACATACAGCTTCTTCCACAGCTTTTCGAGAACCACCGGCAGCTTTTCGTCGCAGTTCTTCTTGACCACAAAACCAAAGGCGCTGACATCGTAGCCGTCCACCGCGCGATTTTCCAGGCTGGTGACGAATATCACCGGCACGCTGTCGCCAAGCTCCCGCAGCTTTGCCGCGGTATCCATGCCGTCCGCGCCTTTGCCGAGGTTTATGTCCATAAACACAGCATCAAACTGCCCACCATTCTCGCATGCAGCAAGAAAACTGCCGCCGTCAGAATAGAGGGCAACTTCAGCTTCGGAATTCTTCTCAGCGCAGAATGATTCCATTTTTTCTTTAAGCGACAGAGCAAACCACTGCTCGTCTTCGCAGATCGCAATTTTCATGTGTATCAACCGTCCTTGGTTTAATTGTAGCATTGATGTCAAGGCTGGTTGAGCTTGAACCCCATTCAAGACCCCGCTTACACGCGGCGAAAACGCGCTATTCGCAAGCGTGTACAGTTCCCGGTGCAGCGCCATATCTGCGTATATTTATCTGTTTTTTCGCAATTGTGACTTCATTAATTTTATCCTGTTGACTTTTATAAAATCGGTGATAAAATCAAGATAATGTAAACGATTTATCGAAAACCCAGCCCTCGGCATCTTTATCCCTGACCGCAGGCAGAAAACATTTGCAAAAAACAAGAATCGGAGGTTTTGTAATGAATTCCACTGTAAAACGCGTTCTGTCAGTCACTCTTGCATTGGTTCTGTTCCTAACCCCATCGCTGCCAGTCCACGCCCTTACCGGTATGGAAAAGGTAATCGACTCCCTTATTGTTTTCTCTGATCTCCACACCAGTGAAAACGATTATAAGTACACAACCATTGACGGAATTATGTCCGCGCTGAAGAATACCGGTCTGCCTTTCAGCAGCGTTCACAGCGCAGGCGATTCGTTCTCTTCCAACGAGACCGCCTACACCGGCTATCCGGAGACCATCACCGGATACATCCGCGAATACCTTGGTGACGACGATATTCCTGTCAACTACCTGTGGTCAGACCATGACCGCGGCGCTGTGGGCATCAGCAAGGACAGCGGCTTTGTTTACGGTGCCGGCCTCGACGGTTCTTTCGGCACCGCCGATGACGACAATTACTATGTCTACAACCTGAGCATGGCTGATATGTCCACCTATGACCGCTATAACTGCGGCTTCCACTCCGACGATGTTGTCACCCGCACCATCTCGGAGTTCGTCTCTCAGGCAGCTGACCTCGACAAAAGCAAGCCCCTTTTCATCATGTCCCACCAGCCTCTTTTTGACCGACGCAACGACAACGGTCACGCGTATGAGTGGTTCCTCGCCATCAATGATGTCGCAAGCACCATGGATGTCGCTTTCTTCTTCGGGCACAACCACAATTTTGACGAGCCCGAAGATTACTATTACGGCGTCGGTTCCTATATGGATGTTGCCAAGCGCGACTACAGCAGTGAAAGTATGCGGCTCAACTTCACCCATATGTGTGCCGGCTATATGTCACCGAGCACCAGAGACAGCAACACCCGCCTCGGCACCGCTGTAGCGGTCACAATCCTTGAAGACTGCATTAACTACACCACCTATGGCGCAGGTGGTGAGTACAAGGGCAGCTTCGCCTGCAACCAGGATGTCGAACGCAAATTCGCCATCAAGGAACCCACACTCTCTATAAGCGGCAAGAATTCCTACCTCGTTGGCGAGGAGCTTGACATCACTGTCAGCTACAAGACTCCCTCCTCCACCAGAGATGTCACATCGGATGCCGTGCTGTCCGGCTTCGACATGAATACCCCCGGCAGCTATACTGTCAATGTCTCCTACGAAGACCTTTCCGCGACATATGATATCACTGTCGGGCAGTATCGCTTTACCGACTCTGACGTTACGGTAGAGCTTGACCTTCTCGGCGCGACCGCCCTCCATGCAGCCAGCTACAGCCCCATAAATAATCTTAACCATCCCCTGATGCCCGCCATCGGTCTGGTCGAGGGAAATCGCGGCTATAATATCAGTCTGGATAACTGCCCCGAAGGCGCTGTTTTCTCCGTCACCATCGGCAACTACGGTTATACCAATCCCGCGGTTTACCATGTCTGCGATGAGACCTCTACCTTCACTCGTCTTGATATCACCAGCGACGACTCCGGGATCCACTTTGTCACCGATCGTCTCGGCTACTTTGTCGCCGGCAACGAGATCTATTCCGAAGACCTCGAACAGTCTGTCACGGCAGGCGCCGCAAGCTACGAGGCCAAGACCGTCTATGTACGCGCCGATTCTGTTGAGGCCGGAGAAAAATATCTCCTGATCGGCGAAGACTCTCTGAACGGCAATCCTATCGCCTATCTCAACAACAGCGGCAGCGAAGGCGCACTGAGAGTCACCATAAACAGTGCCCCGCTGATCACCGACAGCACAACCTACTCCGACGGTTATATTGAGCTTGACAACGCAAACGCCGTCTGGACTGCTGTCGGCGGTGACGGCGGTGTCAAGCTGACCAACGGCGGCCGCTACATCGGCGGCAGCATCGGCAACACCCTCATGAATTCCTTCGATCAGGGCGCATTCGTCGCCTGCTCTCCTGACCGGCTGCATACTACAGGAACCCCAAAGAACTATCTCTATTACTCCACCTATGAGAGCGAAATGTGGAAGTGGGACACCTCCTCCAGCAGCTCGACCAGCTCAAGAGCCATGTGGATATACAGAGAGGAAACGGTCAATGTTGCCACCTCCGATCCCATAATCTACACTCTGGACGCCGGCACTCACCAGCACTGGCTCCGCGACCGTACCAGCACCCTCAAATACTCTCTGCTCGCCAACGGTAAGCCTTGCGAGCTGCCCGCCGGCGGCCGCTTCAGCTTCGATGTTATTTACAACGACAGAAATTCCATCATCAGCATCGACGACAACGGCCTCATCACCTTCACCTCGGAGCAGGATGTGTGGTGTCACAACTTCGTAAAGATATCCTACACCTGGAGCGCCGGCACAGTATACAAATACATCAAAGTCTCCGCCGAGCCCTACCCCCACCCCTCCATGCACGAGCATCGCTACACCTGCACCTACGGCTGCATCGCCACCTGCACGACCGCGGGTTACATCACCATGACCTGCATCTACTGCGGCGACAGCTACAACACCGACAACGAGGCACCTCTGGGACACAGCTATAACGCGGCAGTCACCCTCCCCACCCAGACCTCCGGCGGATATACCACCTACACCTGCGCCGCCTGCGGCGACAGCTATATCGCGGACCGCACCGAGCCTTTGACCAGATCGGTCTCATTCAGATCCGCCGCCATCGGAAACAGCACCGTCTATGTACGCGTTGATTCCCTTGAGAACAACGGCAGATACCTCCTCATCGGCGAAGACAGTATGGGCGGCAATCCCATCGCTTATATCAACAACAACGGCACCGAGGGCGTCCAGCCGGTCGCCATTATGGACAGCTCCATTTCCACCAGCGAAGGAAGATACACCGACGGCTTCATTTCTCTGGACAGTCCCAACGCCGTCTGGACCGCTGTCGGCAGCGATTCCACCGGATATAAGCTGACCAACAACGGTGGTTATATCGGCGGCGAATACGGCAACACCGTCAAGGGTTCCTCCGGCGAGGGTGCCAATGTCATCTTTGAATCTGAGAGATTGAAGACCGTTGGCGGTTCTCCCATGTACCTCTACTACTCCACCTATGGAAACGAGCAGTGGAAGTGGTCATCCTCCGCCAACAGCTCCACCAGCTCCAGAGCCATGTGGATCTACAAGGAAGTTACCACCTCCTCCCCTGCTTCCTTTATCACCTACAGCGTGAACACTCCCGACGAAGTCACCACCATGCCTGAAAGCGACCAGCTGCAGCTCACCTGCTGCCTTGTCATCAACGGAGAGACCGTTGACAACACCGAAACCAGCTTCACATACGATGTTATCAACGACACCAACAACATTGTTGAAGATATCTCCTCTCAGGGTGTTGTTACTCTCAATGATGCCCTCGGAAGCTGCTATGTCAAGGTCTCCTACCCGGTAGCTGACGACGCCGCGTACAAGTACACAAGGATCGTCAACGAAACCGCCGGCGGCGACTGCTCCCACGAATACACTGCCGCTGTCACCGCGCCCACCTGCACTACCGGTGGCTTCACCACCTACACCTGCAACCTGTGTGCGCACAGCTACATCGCGGACGAGACTGCCGCAGCCGGACATTCCTACAGCGCATCCGTCACCCCCGCGACCTGCACCACCGGCGGCTTCACCACCTACACCTGCACCGCCTGCGGCGACAGCTACACCGGAGACGAAAACGCCGCAACCGGTCACAGCTACACATCGGTGATAACAGCTCCCACCTATACCTCCGGCGGCTACACCACCCACACCTGCACCGCCTGCGGCCACAGCTACATCACCGACGAAACCGCACCCCTCACCCCCAGCACCGGCTACACCGAAAAGACCGTTTACGTCCGTGTCAACAACCTTGAGAACAACGGCAGATATCTTCTCATCGGCGAAGACAGTCTGGGCGGTAATCCCATCGCCTATCTCAACAACAACGGCACTGAAGGCGTACAGTGGGTCACCGTAAACGCCGAGACCGTCAGCTCCGATTCCACCGATTATTCCGACGGCTATATTGAGCTGGACAACTCCGCGGCTGTCTGGACCGCTGTCGGCAGCGATTCCTCCGGATATAAGCTGACCAACAACGGCGGCTACATCGGCGGCGAATACGGCAACACCGTAAAGGGTTCCTCCGGTGAGGGCGCCAATGTCATCTTCGAATCCGAGAGACTGAAGACCGTGGGCGGCTCCCCCATGTACCTCTACTACTCCACCTACGGAGGCGAGCAGTGGAAGTGGTCCTCCTCCGCCAACAGCTCTTCCAGCTCCAGATCCATGTGGATCTACAAGGAAATGACCGTAAGGATCCCCACCACCGCAGAGACTGAGAAGAAGACCGTTTATGTACGTGTTGATTCTCTCGACAGTCACGGCAGATACCTCCTTATCGGCGAGGACAGTCTGGGCGGCAACCCCATTGCCTATCTCAATAACAGCGGCACCGAGGGCGTCCAGCAGGTCACCATCAACCCCGACACCGTTTCCTCAAATGGCAGCACATACACAAACGGCTACATCGAGCTTGACAATCCCGACGCCGTCTGGACAGCTGTCAACGGAGATAACGGCGGATACAAGCTGACCAACAACGGCCGCTATATCGGCGGCGAATTCGGAAACACTGTCATGGGCTCCTTCGGAGAGGGTGCCAGCGTCACCTTTGAATCGGAAAGACTCAAGACCGTAAGCGGTTCTCCCATGTACTTCTATTACTCCACCTACGGCGGCGAGCAGTGGAAGTGGTCCTCCTCCGCCAGCAGTTCCTCCAGTTCCAGATCCATGTGGATCTACAAGGAGGTTACTGTAACGGTAGCTCCGTAAAGTTAGAAGCCAGTTCCTCCTTATTTACACCAAAACACCGCGCAATCATGCCGATGAAGTGACCCCAAAAAGTTAAACAAATATTTTAGGAAAATAGATCAAGCAACCGAAAGGGTTTGTTGCCTGTGAATAGCAGGCGGCAAACCCTTAAGTTTTGCATTAATGCGTCTATTGTTGTAGTAGTCCAGATATTCAAGCAACTCATTCGCTGTTATTATTTACACGGGCACAAAGCATGTCAGCGCACAATCCATAAAATCAGGTTCGTCAACACAATAATTATATTAACCTTGACTGCATTCGTGATTTCAAATATAATGTGAGTACAACAATGATGAGCGAACACCTACCGAAAGCGACAGTCCGCTCACAAAAGAAGGAGTGACAGGCAAATGTCAATGAGAAACCGGCTATTAGCTTCTCTGCTCGCACTGGTCATGGCCATATCAATGCTGACCGGATGCCAGAAACCCGAGGAAGAATCTGTCTCCGACTCAACTGTAATCCATCCCGTCGCGCAGGACATTTCCTATGACGGCTACACGCTGAAGTGGGAAGATAATTTTGACGGCAGCGAGCTCAACAGAAACGACTGGAATGTCGAGCTTCACGATCCGGGCTGGGTCAATGAAGAGTGGCAGTCCTATGTTGACAGCAGCGAAAACATTTATATCGAAGACGGCAGCCTCATTCTCAAGCCCGTCAGGAACACCTATGATAACGGAAATGTTTCCTATACCTCCGGCCGTGTAAACACTCAGGGCAAGCACGATTTTACTTACGGCCTCTTTGAAGCCCGGGTCAAGGTACCCACCGGAAAGGGCTATCTGCCCGCGTTCTGGCTGATGGCCTCCGACGAAAACCTTTACGGCCAGTGGCCGCGCTGCGGAGAGATCGACATCATGGAAGTGATGGGCGACAGCACTGACACCGCTCACGGTACCGTTCACTACGGCAACCCTCATTCCCAGAGTCAGGGCACCTATACCCTCACAAACGGCACATTTGCCGACGATTTCCACACCTTCGCCCTTGAGTGGGAGCCCGGCAGCCTTCGCTGGTACATTGACGGAATGCTCTACCACGAAGAAAACGACTGGCACTCCACCACCGAAGGTCAGGGCACAATAACCTATCCCGCTCCCTTCGATCAGCCCTTCTATGTCATTCTGAACCTCGCGATCGGCGGAAGCTGGGTGGGATACCCGGACGAAACCACCACCTTTGAGGATCAGGCCTACGCTATCGATTATGTGAAGGTATACCAGAAGGACAGCTACAATGAAGATGTCGAAAAACCGGTGGTGGTATACACTCAGCGCGAGCCTGACAGCACCGGCAACTATGTTCTGAATGCTGACTTTGCCGAAGCTGAGCCTCTTGACGACAGTGAAAACTGGTTCTTCCTGACCGCCGGCGGCGGAGTCGGCTCTGCCTCCATCGCTGACGGCGAGCTTACCATTCTTACCGAGAAAGCCGGCACCCTCGATTACAGCATCCAGCTTGTCCAGCCCGGTATTCCGGCAAAGCAGGGCATAACCTACAAGGTCAGCTTTGACGCTTATTCAGATGACACCCGCTCTCTCAAGGTGTGCGTATCGGCGCCAAACCGCAACTGGATCCGCTACCTCAACGACACTCTGTTCGAGGTCACTCCGGAAAAACAGAGCTACGAATTTATCTATACCGTCACCAACGACACCGATCCTGACGGCCGGCTTGAGTTCAACCTTGGAAACATGGGCTCTACCGCTTCCTTCCACCTGAGCAATGTGCGTGTTGAGGAGATCGGCGGCACCGAAGTCGTCAAAACAGACGCAAAGACCATTCTCGCCGACGGCAACCATGTTTACAACGGCTCCTTCCAGGAGGGCGAAGGCCGCTTTGACCACTGGAATAAGGAAGCCGCAAACGGCGCTGAGGTATATGTCACCAACGAAAACAATGTGCGCAGACTTTTCATCAGCGCTCCCGAAGGAACAAGCGAAGAATCACCGGTAACCGTGTATCAGACCGATCTTGCACTGGCTCCCGGCTCCGAATACACAATCAGCTATTCTGCCGAAGGCACTTCCGGAAACACGCTCAGGGTTCAGACAGCAGCCCAGTCCTTTGACGCGAGTCTCAACGGATCGGCTCAGACCGTAAGCTGCGACTTTACCACTCCCGAGGGTGATTTTGACCGGAATCTTTCCATCGTCGTCACCGAGCCCGGCGAGTATTACATCGACAACATCCGCATTGAGGAAAACAGCCCGGTTAAAAACGGCAGCTTCAACGCCGGTCTTGCCAGCTTCAGCCCCTATGTGGACGGCGGCTCCAAGGCCACCTATGTTATCGACTCGCTGACCGAGGACAACGCCTTCGACATCACCATCGAGGACACCGGCGATCTTGACTGGAAGATTCAGCTCAAGCAGAACAACATCAGTCTTGTTCAGGGCCAGTGGTATCGCCTTACCCTCGACGCAAAGTGCGACATCAGCCGATACTTTATGGTCGCTCTCCAGCGCGACGGTTCCATCCACGGCGACGACTGGACTCCGTACTATCAGAGAGCATATCTCCTCGGCGAGGAATACCAGACTTATACCATCGAATTCCGAATGGATCCCGGCACAGAGCCCTTCAGCGATCCCAACACCGTGCTTAGCATATCCATGGGAGCTGTCAACGGCCTGCGCATCAAGGAAAAGCATCGCATCTGTATCGACAATATCTCCCTCGAGCCTATCGATCCTCCGGCATCCGCGGAGGTACCCGAAGAATAAGCCGGCTTTATCCAAGCTGTGAGCAGGTATTGAATCATTCTGCCCCTTCACACAAAGACGCCGCATGGTCAGAACGATCATGCGGCGTTTCTGTTTTGTGACGTCAGAGGGCATCTTCACCGTCCGACTTCAAAAACAAATCCTTTTGAATAGCCCTCAATATCAGTGCTGTAGAACAGCTTGGCGCCATGCTTTTCCGCGATCCTCGCCGACACCGCAAGGCCGAGGCCGCTGCCGGTGCCGCTTGTGCGGGAGGCACTGCCGCACACAAAGGGATCAAAGAGCGACGGCACAAGCTCATCCGGGATGGCCTCGCCGGTGTCGGCGACGGTTATGTATGCCTGCCCGCCGTCGGTGTGCACCTTTATCAGCACCCTGCAGCCTCCGGGATTGTGCTTGCAGGCGTTGACGATAACATTATTGACCGCCCGGGTAAATTCCTTTCTGTCAAGGGTGCAGATGATTGGCTCCTCGGGAATGTCGATTATCATCTCCGTGCCCTTGCTTTCAAAATCGGAATAGTTCATGGCCGCTGTGTCCCGCACAAGGGTGCAGAGGTTCGTCTCTCCGAGGTTCAGCGAAAAATCCTCCGTTCCCAGCTTTGAGTAGGCCGAAAGGGTGTCCACAAGCTCGTTCATGTGCCTTGTCTTGAGACATATGATGTCGCAGATCTCCCCTCTCTCCTCTTCCTTTACCCTGCCGTCACGAAGAGCGGCGGCAAAGCCCTGCACCGAGGTCATGGGCGTTTTCAGATCGTGGGCGATGCAGGCATAGAGCATATTCTGCTCGGCTGTCCTACGCTGACTTTCCTCCTCCACAGCTTTTTTCACCAGGCGGTAAAAGATCACCGCAGTGATGAACAGCAACAGCAGCGACAATGCTGCCGACAGGCACGTAGCCAAAATCAAAGGGGTGACATTGCCGTCCTCAATGACCCTTGGCAGGATTATTCTTTCTACGGTGACTTCCTGCAGTGGATCTAATACCGTTTCCACCAATGAATAGGATACTACGCACAGCGCAAAATAGCATATTATCTTTTTTCTTAACTTATCCATGATTCTCCAATCTGTAACCCAGACCGCAAATGGTCTTTATGTATTCGGCGCCCATCTTATCGCGCAGGCGGCTGATTATTACGCGAATTGTGTTGTCGTCAACGCCGCCCTCGCTCTACCATGCGTGCTCATAAATCTATTCCTTGGTAAAC
>JAZSQO010000122.1:0-10030 GCA_045538015.1 Acutalibacteraceae bacterium
AGGTGATCTTGGAGGTGGAGAAGTACATATACACCATGTTGGGATTGCCCGCCTTCTTGCACTCCTCCAGCAGGTTGAGCAGAGGCTTATCCTCGCCGAAGAGGTGGTGGATAAAGTAGGCGTTATCCCAGAAGATGCGGAAGTCGGGAGCCGCCGGCTTCATGTTGGCCAGTCGGCGGACGTTCTCGTCGGAAACGGTCACGCCGGTGGGATTGGAGTACTTGGGGACGCACCACATACCCTTGACCATGGGATCGTTCTGTACATATTCCTCGATGACATCCATATCCGGGCCGTCTTCCTTCATCTCCACGGGGATCATGTCGATGTCGAAGTACTCGGTGATGGCAAAGTGGCGGTCATAGCCCGGGCTGGGGCACAGGAACTTGATGCGGCCCTGCTGAGCCCAGGGAGTGCCGCCCAGCAGGCCGTGGCCCATGGCGGAGGAAATGGTGTCAAACATCATGGTCAGGCTGGAGTTGCCGCCCACGATGATCTCGTCGGTGCTCACGCCGAACAGGTCGGCAAAAAGCCTCTTGGCCTCGGGAATGCCGTCGATGATGCCGTAGTTGCGGCAGTCGGTTCCGCCCTCGCAGCACATATCGGCGTCGCTGCTCAGCACGTCCAGCATGGGCATGGACAGCTCCAGCTGCTTCTTTCCCGGGATACCGCGGGCCATGTTGAGCTTCAGCTTCTGATCTCTGAACTGCTCAAAGCGGGCAGTCAGGCGCTTTTTTTCGTCCAGCAGCTCGTTGCGGGACATGGAAACATAAGGATTCATAGCAAATCGCCTCCGATTTCTGTTGGGGTAGTATTATATGCGCGCGCTTTCGGCATTAGAAATCTGCGGTGCCGGTAGTGCGCGGGAAGGGCAGGACGTCGCGGATGTTGGCAACGCCGGTGAGGTACATGATAAGGCGCTCGAAGCCAAGGCCGAAGCCGGCGTGCTTGTTGCCGCCGAACTTGCGCAGCTCGAGGTACCACCAGTAGTCCTCCTCCTCAAGGCCGCATTCGGCCATGCGGGAAAGCAGGACATCCAGACGCTCCTCACGCTGGCTGCCGCCAACGATCTCTCCGATGCCGGGTACCAGCAGGTCAACAGCGGCAACGGTCTTGCCGTCGTCGTTCAGGCGCATATAGAAGGCCTTGATCTCCTTGGGATAGTCGGTGACGAACACCGGCTTGCCGAAGATGACCTCGGTCAGGTAGCGCTCGTGCTCGGTCTGCAGGTCGCAGCCCCAGCTTACCTTGTAATCGAACTTGTCGTTGTTCTTTTCCAGAAGCTCAATGGCCTCGGTGTAGGTGACATGGGCAAACTCGGAGCTGACAACGTGCTCAAGGCGCTCACGCAGGCCCTTGTCAACAAACTGGTTGAAGAAGTCGATATCCTGAGGGCAGGTCTCAAGAACATAGCCGATGACATACTTTATCATGTCTCGGGCCAGCTCCATATCGTCAGCCAGATCGGCAAAGGCGATCTCCGGCTCGATCATCCAGAACTCGGCGGCATGGCGGGCGGTGTAGGATTTCTCGGCGCGGAAGGTGGGGCCGAAGGTGTAGACCTTGCCGAAGGCCATGGCCATGCACTCGGCGCTCAGCTGGCCGGAAACGGTCAGAGAGGTGTGCTTGCCGAAGAAGTCCTTGGAATAATCCACCTTGCCCTCTTCTGTTCTGGGAATGTTGTCAAGGTCAAGGGTGGTTACGGTGAACATCTCGCCGGCGCCTTCGCAGTCGCTGCCGGTTATGGGAGGAGTATGGGCATACACAAAGCCTCTGGAATTGAAGAAGCTGTGGATGGCGTAGGCCGCGGCGGAGCGGACACGGAAGGCCGCGCTGAAGGTGTTGGTGCGGGGACGCAGGTGAGCCACCGTGCGCAGGTACTCAAGGGAGTGACGCTTTTTCTGGAGGGGATACTCCGGAGCGGAGGCGCCTTCCACATTGATGGAGGTGGCGTTGATCTCAAAGGGCTGCTTGGATTCCGGGGTGAGCAGCAGGGTGCCGGTGACGCTCAGAGCCGCACCCACGTTCTGGGAGGCGATCTCCTTGTAGTTGTCAACCTTTTCGGCTTCAAACACGATCTGCACGCCCTTGAAGCAGCTGCCGTCGTTGAGGTCGATGAAACCCAGAGCCTTGGAGTCGCGGATGGTGCGAGCCCAGCCGGCAACGGTCACTTCCTTGTCGGCAAAGGACTGGGGATCGGCGTATATCGCGCTGATTTCAGTTCTTTTCATTGTGTATTCATCCTTCCACGGAGAATTACATCTCTCCGTTTTCTATTTTTGTAAACATATCAACACGGCGGGCGTGTCTGCCGCCCTCAAACTCCGTGTCGAAGAATATTCTGATAAGATTGGCGCACTTGCCGGTTCCGATGACCCGGCCGCCCATGCACAGCACATTGGTGTCGTTGTGCAGGCGGGTGTATTCGCAGCTGTATTCGTCGCCGCACACCGCCGCCCGGACGCCGTCCACCTTGTTGGCGCAGATGGACATACCGATGCCCGTGCCGCACAGCAGCACGCCGCGGTCGCATTCGCCGGAAGCCACGCAGCGGGCGACCTGAGCCGCCACCTCGGGATAATCGGACATCTCCTGGTCGCTGTTGACACCGAAGTCACGATATTCGATTCCCCGTGCGTTCAAAAACTCCAGCACAGTATTCTTCAGGACATAGCCTGCGCGGTCGCAGCCTATTGCTACCATACTATCACCTCATATTAGCTCGTTTTTTATTAATGAGTATCCGAGTGAACGGATCAAACATTCAGTAAATTTCAGCCCTCCTGACCCTTGCGGGCTCTCAGCTCCCGCTCGGCCTGAGGCAGGCGCAGATACACCGGCACCAGCGTCGCCGCGTCCACTGCCGGCAGACCCTCGGCGGCCATGGCCACACCGAAGCCTCGCTGCCAGCGAAGACTCTCGGGCACCACGCGCACATTTGCGCACCGGCCGCCCAGCTTTTCCTCGCACAGCTTCGCGCCGTCGCCGCACAGCCACACTGTGCCCTCAATGGCGGCAATCTCCCGCTCCAGATCCTGAACGGACAATGCGCGGTCTGCGCAAAGGCGGCTGATCTGTCCGTCTTTGCAGTCAAACAGCGCGTTATAGAACTGCTCCCGCCGTGCATCCATCACCGGGCACAGCACGCCGTCGGCGCAGACAGCGCCGTGGGCGATGGCCGCCAGCGTGGGCACTCCCACGCAGGGAATCCCGCCGGCAAAGGCAAGGCCCTTGACCGTGGCTATTCCTATACGCACTCCGGTGAAGGAACCGGGGCCGTGGGACACCGCTATGCGATCCAGCTCCTCAAGAGCGACGCCCGCCTGCTTCAGCGTGCTGTCGATGAGGGGCATGAGGGTCTGGCTGTGGGTCAGGCCGATATTGACAAAGCCCTCGGACAGCACTCTGCCCTCTCTGATTATGGCGCAGCCCGCCGAAACCGCCGAGCTGTCTATTCCAAGAATGGTCATGCCGCCTCCACGCGATTGCTCTCTGTAATACTCAATCGCTGATATACTCTATGTTTATGTTTCTTTGGTCTTCCTTGTCCGTTTCCGACGGTTTGGAGATGGTTATCTGCCATCTGGGAGCGGGCAGAGCGTTTTCGATATTCTCGCTCCACTCCACCACATTCACGCATCTTCCCACCGATTCAAAGAACCCGGTGGAGTCCAGATCCTCCCAGCTTTCCACTCGATACATATCGTAGTGGCACAGCTTCACCCGTCCTCGATGCTCGTGGACGATGGCGAAGGTGGGGCTGGAGATCTCCTCGGGAGGAACCTCCAGTCCTCTGGCAAGTCCCCTCACAAAGGCAGTCTTGCCCATACCCATGCCGCCGAACATGGCCACGGTCTCGTCACCGGTCAGCTCCGCGCCGAAGCGGGCGGCAAGCTGCTCGGTTTCTTCCGCCGAAGCGGTGGTGAAAAAGCCCTGCATCAGAACAGACCGGTAATGACACCGTCGGCGTCCACATCAATGCTGTTGGCCGCGGGCTTCTTGGGCAGACCGGGCATGGTCATGATGTCGCCGGTCAGCACCACCACAAAGCCGGCGCCGTTGGACAGACGCACATCGCGCACCGTGATGTCAAAGCCGGTGGGACGGCCCAGTCTGGTGGGATCGTCGGACAGGGAGTACTGGGTCTTTGCGATGCAGACGGGCATACCGTCGGTCATTCCGCCAAGGGCGGCGATGGTCTTTTCGGCAGCGGCGGTGTAGATGACATTATCCGCGCCGTATATATTCTTTGCGACCGCCTCGATCTTGGCCTTGAGGGGCAGGTCACTGTCATAAATAAAGCGGAAATCGGAGGGCTGCTCCACGGCCTTGCATACCATTTCGGCAAGCTCCATGCCGCCCTCTCCGCCCTTGGAGAACACCTCGGACAGAGCGCACTGGGCACCTCTGCTCCGGCAGAAGTCGATAACAAAATTCAGCTCGGCCTCGGTATCGGTGGGGAAACGGTTGACCGCCACCACGACCGGCAGGCCGTACTTGCTCAGATTCTCAATATGAGCCTCAAGGTTGACGATGCCCTTTGCCAGAGCGTCGAGATCCTCCTCCTTGAGCTGATCCTTTGCCACGCCGCCGTTGTACTTCAGAGCGCGGACGGTGGCTACCAGAACAACCGCCGAGGGAGTGAGGCCTGCCTTGCGGCACTTGATGTCAAGGAATTTCTCCGCGCCCAGATCGGAGCCGAAGCCGGCCTCGGTGATGCAGTAATCAGCCAGCTTGAGAGCCGCCTTGGTGGCTCTGACCGAGTTGCAGCCATGGGCAATGTTGGCAAAGGGGCCGCCGTGCATGATGGCGGGAGTGCCCTCAAGAGTCTGCACCAGATTGGGCTTGATGGCGTCCTTCAGCAGCGCGGTCATGGCGCCGTGAGCCTCAAGGTCGGAGGCGAACACCGGCTTGCCGTCGTAGGTATAAGCCACAAGGATGCGTCCCAGACGCTCCTTCAGGTCGGCAGCGTCGGCGGCGAGGCAGAGAATGGCCATGATCTCACTGGCCACGGAGATGACAAAGCCGTCCTCTCTGGGAACGCCGTTGGCCTTGCCGCCCATACCGATGACGATATTGCGCAGGGCACGGTCGTTCATATCCATGCAGCGGGTAAACTTGATCTGTCTGGGGTCGATGCCCAGCACATTGCCCTGCTGGATGTGGTTGTCAAGCAGAGCGCACAGCAGATTATTGGCTGTGGTGATGGCGTGGAGGTCGCCGGTAAAGTGGAGGTTGATGTCCTCCATGGGAATGACCTGAGCGTAGCCGCCGCCGGCAGCGCCGCCCTTTACGCCGAACACCGGACCCAGAGAAGGCTCACGCAGGGCGATGACCGCCTTTTTGCCGAGCTTGGCCATTGCCTGACCCAGACCAACTGTGGTGGTGGTCTTTCCCTCGCCGGCCGGAGTGGGATTGATGGCTGTGACAAGGATGAGCTTGCCGTCGGGACGGCCGCTCAGCTCGGTCAGCAGCCGCTCGGAGAGCTTGGCCTTGGTGCTGCCGTAAAGCTCCAGATCACTCTGGTCTATACCCAACTGGGCCGCGATTTCGGTAATAGGCAGAATCTTTGCCTGCTGAGCAATTTGAATATCTGTAAGCATGAACACTTCTCCATTCTTTTCAGATTTGAACTATTATATCACAATTCACCTAATGTTTAAAGTATTTTGCTTGCATCATAACGACAATAAATATATAATTATGCTTAGATTAATTTGTGTTTTTTGAGGTGAACCCAGTGCAATTTCTCAAACAGCTTGGCAAACGCATGGTCGGCGCTGTGGTCGGCTATGTCCGCAACACATATATTCCCCTCTGGATCGTGACCATATGCGCGTCGGTGTACAGCATCATGCTGGTGTACAGCGCCACGCTGAACCTCGACTCCATCCGAACCACACTCATGCAGTTCATCGCCTGCGTGGTGGGATACCTTGTGGCCATCGTCATCTCTCTGATGGACTACGAAAAGCTTGGCGAGCTATGGTACATTATCGCCGCCGTGTGCGTCGGTCTGGTCGCGCTGACCTTTGTTGTGGGTCAGGGCGCGTCGGGTGAATACTCTCTGGCCGACGACCAGGCGTGGCTCAACATCTTCGGCGTCAGCTTCCAGCCCTCCGAGCTTATGAAGATCGGCTTTATCGTCACCTTCTCCTACCATCTGGCGTGGGTCATTCGCAACAAGCACATCAATTCCCTGCCCCACCTGATGCTTCTGCTGGCCCATGTGGGCTTCCCCGCCGCCCTCATTCTCATTCAGGGCGACCACGGCACCATGCTCATGTTCCTCTGCATGGCCGCCATCATGCTCCTCTGCTCCGGTATCAGCTGGAAGTTCCTCACCGCCTGCGTCGCCTTGGTCCTCGTGGCGCTGCCCGTTGTATGGAACATCATGCCCGCCTTCCAGCGCGAACGTATCCGCGCTGTCTACAATCCCCGTCCCGGTGACGAAGAGGATTACCTTTATCAGCAGACCCTCGGCCGTCTGGCCGTGGGCTCCGGCGGCATCACCGGCCAGGGCTGGACTGAGGGCAAAATGATCCAGTCCGGCTATGTCCCCGCCGACCACAACGACCTTATCTTCACCGTGGCGGCCGAGGAATTTGGCTTTGTCGGTGCTTCCGTAGTCATCCTGCTGCTTGTGACCATCATGCTTCTGACCCTGCGGGCCGCCCTCCACGCCCGCGACCATATGGGCCGGTTCATCTGCCTCGGCTTCTTCGGCCTCATCGCCGCCCAGACCATCTTCAACATCGGAATGTGCCTCGTGGTGCTGCCCGTTATCGGTATCACCCTCCCCTTCTTCAGCGCCGGTGGCTCTTCCAGTATGTGTCTTTACTTCGGCTTCGGCCTTGTGCTCAGCGTCCATATGCGCAGTACCGAGGCCGCCCGCCCCTTCACCATGATGCGAAGGGCGTAAGAGGGCTCGGAAATGAAAAAAAGAATATTCTACAGCGAGCTGGCCTATATCGTCGGGCTGGTTCTTGTCGCCATCGGCACCGCCTTTATGACCCTTGCCGATTTTGGCCTTTCCATGGTGGCCGCGCCGTCCTACATTCTCCATCTGGGACTTTCCGTGCGATTCCCCTTTCTCTCCTTCGGCGTGTGCGATTATCTCGCTCAGGCGGTCATCCTCCTTGTGATGATAATAGTCCTGCGCCGGTTCCGGCTTTCCTATTTCTTCTCCTTTGTCACCGCTGTGCTGTACGGCTACATTCTGGACGGCGTGCTCATTCCGGCCAATATGCTCCCCGCTGACAGCATTGTTCTCCGCGTGGTCTACTTCGTCGCCGGGCTGATATTTGTTCCCGCCGGCGTGGCCATGCTCTTCCGCACCTACCTCGCTCCCGGCGCTCACGAGCTGTTCGTCAAGGAAGTCTCCGGACGGTTCAGACTGGACACCGGAAAATTCAAGACGGTCTACGATTGCGTGTTCTGCGCTCTGAGCATCGCCCTTTCCTTCCTCTTCTTCGGCCTCTGGCACTTCAGAGGCGTCAGCTTTGGCACAGTCATCTGCGCCCTTGTGAACGGCACTACAATCGGTATTTTTACGAAGGTTTATGACAAACTGTTTGATTTCAAGGATCGCTGGGCGCTCAGAAAATACTTTGAATAAGTGAAAATGCCCCGGGAACACACGCCGTTCCCGGGGCATTTTGCTGTCACAGTATATTCTTCAGCGAGGGCCGCGCCGCCTCCCAAAGGTGCTCCATGGCCACCCTTGCCTCGTCGCAGGCCACGATATAAAGCTCATATTCACCCAGCTCCCAGCAGCTCTTCATCTGGGTCAGCGCCCGGGTGACCTCCTCGATCTCGTTGTGGCGCACATGGATGGTCAGGGCACCTTCGTGGCTGTCCCACCGCTCCCGAAGGTCGTCGAGCATCCGCGTCACCTGCGTGTCCCCGGCCTTTACCGCCCGCAGCTCCTCAAGCCCGCCCAGCACCTCGTCGGTTATCCGGCGAACGGAAAGGAGCAGTGCTCCGCAGAGAATTATCATCGCGGCAGTCATGGCCGCCGCTGTCCATATGCGCTTCATTTTCCTTCCTCCCTGAGCATGACCTGCGCCTCGCCGTCCTCCCGGGCGGTCATTATGAATACATCGCTCACCGTCAGTCCCCGGCGGCTCAGCTCTCTTTCCAGCTTCTCCTCGTCCCACCCGATAAGTCGCATGGAGTCGGGGCATATCTCGCCGTCGCTGACCACCATGACCCGGATGCTCTCCGGCGGCACCGGCTGCTCCGTATCCCTCGCCGCCGGCGGCTGAGACTCGGAGCGCATAAGCACGCTCATCTGGCCGTCGGTCTCGATGATGGCGTAGCGCACATCCTCAATGTCGAACACATCCTTCTTGCGCAGGGATTCAAACAGATCCTCGTTGGTCATTCTCAGCCGGCGCAGCACCTGCCGATCGGGCTTGCCATCGCTGATCACCACCATAGGCCGGCCGTTGAGCATACGGTTGAGCCGGCCGAAGCGCACCGAAAGACAGGAAAGGGTTATCTCGATGACCACCAGCGTCACGATGGGAATAATGCCGTTGAGCAGCGGCACGCCTATCTCCTGCATGGGCACGGCGGCAAGGTCAGACAGCAGCAGAGTGGTCACCAGCTCCGAGGTCTGGAGCTCACCCACCGTCCGCCGCCCCATCAGCCGAACCGCCACCGCTATGGCGGCAAAAAGGATAATCGTGCGGATAAGCACGGAATACATTTGCATCACCCAAAGGAAGTGTTCCCCTGAATCAGCGGTAATATTTCGTCGCTTTCCAGAAAATCACGCTGTCTTTCAAATGGTACAGCGCCACACCCTTTTCACTCTTTTTCTTCTGCTGAGCGACAGCGCCAGCGCGGGGCAGTGATGGATACAGCGGTAGCAGTTGATGCACTTTTCTCTGTCTATCGCGGGAACGCCGCTGTCCATTGTGACAGCACCGCTGGGACACTTATCCGCGCATTTGCCGCAGCCGACGCATACTTCACTGTGCAGATGGATCGGAAAGGTCACCGCCCTGCCGAGTACTCTGTTGGGATAATTCAAGAGCGCGTACCACTTGTATGCCGGTATGTCACACTCCGCGTTCTCCTCCAGCCTGCGGAGAAAGACATCCGTGTCACCCTTTATTCTGCCTCGTATGTTCTTTTCGTTCCCATGCCACACTTTCATCCCCGGCGCAAGGAGAATGCCGTCCGTTGCCGCGCAGCGATAGCTGGCATGGGCTATGGGCATTATGCCTCGCTTTACACATTCCAGCGCCAGCCTTCGGAGGCAGTTTTCCGGATACATCCCGCAGGTCGTGAAAATAAAGGCCGGAATGCTCCTGCCCGGAGAGACTTCTTCAAGGAATCTCATTATGGGCTTCGCCGGCTCGGAATGGTATGTGGGCGTACCTATAACTACCGCCGAGTAGCGCTCCCAGGGCAGCTCCGCCGGCAGACTTTCAACGGGATACATATCGGACTCGACCCTATCCGCCATGCTCTGCCGGATGATTTGTGCGACCGCTTTTGTGTTCCCCACTCCGGAGAAGTATACTATCAGTATCCGGCTCATGCTATTCCTCCGTCGCCGCGCTTTCCGGCAGCGTGATGGTCTTTTTCCACAGTCGAGCCCTCTCAAAGTGATAAGTGACTGCGTCCTTAAAGGGCTCGACAAATTGGAATTTATCGCTGCATTTTGACAATATATTCTGTTGTGCCTTCTTCATATTGTTTTTCTTCTGTAATCACAAAACCGTGCCTTTGATAAAATCGTATTGCCTTTATATTCTTTTCAAGAACCCATAAAAAATCACAATCTAACTGCTCAATAGCATATTTTATAAGCTTGCTTCCAATCCCTTGATTTTCGAAAAATGAATCAACATACAATTCTACAATCTGTTTTCCATCATGATGTATTACTCCTTTAACAAATTCATCATCATAAACCCATATCCCATCCAATTCATCCGAATTATCAATATATTTTTTTGCCAATGGGTATACTTGCATTTCTCCAAATGACACCTTGTCATTCTGAAAAATCTTT
>JAZSQO010000064.1:0-6207 GCA_045538015.1 Acutalibacteraceae bacterium
CGATCTTGCTTGCATCTTTTCCGTCATACTTCACAAAAATGCTCACCAATACACAAAGTATTGGTTCCGCTTTTTGTATCGTCTGACAAAAAATCTGACTGCGCAATATCGCACTTAGAATTATGCGGTATTGCCTTAAGATTAAAAAATGGCGATTCGGTGATTCAGCTCCGGTTGGGAGCGATCCAGTGGCGGGCGGCGTTCTCGATGGCCGCCTCCATGAGCTGCTGGTCAAGACCGCCCTCCCGCAGACCGGCCTCGCCCTCGTCGATAAGCTCGGCGGTGGGACGGGTGCGGGGATGCCTGGGAGTAAAGACGGTGCAGCAGTCCTCATAGGGCAGGATGGACAGCTCGAAGGTGTCTATCCTGCGGGAAATACGGATGATCTCTTCCTTGTCCATGCCGATGAGGGGACGGAGCACGGGCATTTCGGCCACGCTGTCGGTGCGGCACAGAGCGGAGAGGGTCTGGCTGGCCACCTGACCGAGGCTCTCGCCGCTGATAAGGGCGAGGGCGCCTTCCTTTTCGGCGATGCGCTGGGCGATGCGGATCATGTACCGGCGCATGATGACCGTGAACAGCTCCTCGGGGCACTTGTCCCGGATGGCCTCCTGCAGCTCGGTGAAGGGCACCACGAACAGCTTGATGACGCCGGCCCAGTCGGCCACCTTGCCCAGCAGGTCGATGACCTTGCGCTCGGCGCGCTCGCTGGTGTAGGGCGGGCTGGCGAAGTGTATGGCGGTCAGCTCGATGCCCCGCTTGGCCATCATCCACGCGGCCACGGGAGAATCGATGCCGCCGGAGATCATTATGGCGGCCCGTCCGCCGGTGCCCACCGGCAGACCGCCGGCACCGGGCAGAGGACGACCGTGTATGAAGGCGGAGTTGTCGCGGATCTCAACATGAACGACAACATCCGGATTGTGAACATCTACAGTGAGGTTGGGGAAGCTCTCAAGCAGGTGCTCGCCCACCTCGGCGGACACCTCCGGGCTCTTGAGAGGGAAGGTCTTGTCCGAGCGCATGGTCTCCACCTTGAAGGTGGAAACATCCTCCAGCTGCTCCCGGAGATACTCGGCGGCGGTGGCGCGGATGACTGCCATGTCCTTGGGACACACGCAGGCTCGGGAAAGAGCCGCGATGCCGAACACACGGCTGATGGCCTCGGCGTAGCCGTCGATGGAGCCGCCGTCCAGAGGACGGACGGTCATGGTGGACTGGGATTTCTTTATTTCGGCCTGACCCAGCGGCTTGACAGCCTGCCGGACATTCTTCATAAGGACCGATTCAAATGAGGAACGGTTGAGTCCCTTGAGGGAAAGCTCACCGAATTTAATCAGTATTACTTCGTTCAACGGTGGGTAGTCTCCTTGGTGTGTCTATTTTCTGAACCGGGCAAGGGCGGCCAGCGCTTCGTCCAGCGCGGCGCACAGAGCCAGGATATGTTCTTCGGTGGTGTCGTCGGAAAAGCTGACCCGAATGGTGCTGTCGGCGATGTGATCGGGCAGGCCGTATTCGGTCAGCACCCGGCTCTTTTTGCCCTTGGAGCAGGCCGAGCCGCTGGAAACGCATATTCCCTTTGAGGAAAGGAAGTTGAGCAGCGTTTCGGATTTTATGCAGCCGGTGGAAATGCTCAGAATGTGGGGAGCGCTGCCCTCCGGCGTGTTTATGATGATCTCCGGCCTCTTTGCCAGCTCCGCCCGGGCGAAGGCGTTGAGAGCCTCCAGCTTTGCCGTGCGCTGAGCCGGGGAACGGGGAAGCTCCTTGACCGCCTGAGCCAGCGCCGCGATGTTGGGCAGCGGCTCGGTGCCGGGACGCAGCTTTTCCTGCTGACCGCCGCCGTGCACCAGCGGGCGGATGTTGCGCTGGGCTTCCTTGCGGATGTAAAGGGCGCCGATGCCCTTGGGCGCGTGAATCTTGTGGCCGGACAGGGTGAGCAGGTCGCAGCCGAGACCGCTGACGGTCACCGGCAGACGGCCGAAGCCCTGCATCGCGTCGCAGTGCAGCAGAGCCTTTGAGCCGGCTCGCTTTATCAGCCGGGCGATGGCGGAAATGGGCTGAACAGTGCCCACCTCGTTGTTGACCAGCATGACCGACACAAGCACGGTGCTGTCGGTCAGGGCGGCGGCTATGTCCTCGGCGTGAATGGCTCCCTCACGGGGCGCCACGCGCACGACCTCATAGCCCTCGGCCTCCAGCTGTGCGGCGGAGTCATTGACCGACGAATGCTCCACGGAGGAGATTATGACCCTCGAGCCGGCACGGCCTCTGCCCCGGGCAGCGCCCAGCACGGCAAGATTGTTGGCCTCGGTGCCGCCGGAGGTGAAAAATATCTCATCCTCTCTGGCACCCAGCTCGGACGCCACAGTCCTGCGGGCGTCCCGGAGGACATCCTCGGCATCCATGCCCATTCGGTGGCGGGAGGAGGGATTGCCCCACACGCCGGTCATCACGCGCACAGCAGCCTGCGCGCAGCTCTCGGAAACGCGGGTGGTGGCCGCGTTGTCGAGATATATTACTTCCAAGTCCATGCCTCCAGTCTGCCAGCGGGCAGAATAATTCATGATTATTCATCGTTATTATACAATACAGTGCCGTCAATTACAATAATTAATTATGTTATATCGCAGAAAAATCTTTGTATTGCCTTGCATTAATAAACTTGCTAAAATAATAGAAAAGCATAAAACATTCTCCCGCTCTGCCGGGAGCAGCCTTATTTGGAGGAAAACCATGTCTGAGCCTAACATCGCCGCCCTGAAGGAGCGGTTTCTGGAAATATGCCGCGCGAACATTCACCGGGAGGGCATCGAGAAGTTCCTTGAATATCTCGGTTCTCCCTCCTCAGACTTCTACAGCGCGCCGGCCAGCACCCGCTTTCACGGAGCCTACGAGGGCGGCCTGCTGGAGCACAGTCTGAATGTTTACGACTGTCTGCGCACCTACCTCAGCGCCCAGCGGGCAAAGGGCGCCCTCGGTCTTGAATACTCCGACGAGACCATCGCCCTTGTGTCCCTCTTCCACGACGCCTGCAAGATCAACTGCTACAAGCCCGGCTTCCGCAATGTCAAGGAAAACGGCGTGTGGCGGCAGGTGCCCACCTTCGAGTTTGACGACCGCCTGCCCTACGGCCACGGCGAAAAGTCGGTGTATATCCTTTCCGGCTACATGAAGCTCACCCGGGAGGAGGCCTTCGCCATCCGCTACCACATCGGCTTCGCGGGCAGCGAGGACAACCGCAACCTGAGCAATGTGTTCAATATGTTCCCGCTGGCGCTGGCGCTGTACATCGCCGACCTTGAGGCTACATATTATCTTGAGAACGACCAGCATAAGAGAGGAGAAGAAGGATGGCCAGAATAACCCTTGGAAGCACCGGCATCACCACCGAGCAGAACGCCTTTGGCGCCCTGCCCATCCAGAGAATATCCACCGACGACGCGGTGGCCATGCTGCGCCGCGCCTACGAGGGCGGCATGACCTTTTTCGACACCGCCAGGGCCTATTCGGACAGCGAAGAAAAAGTGGGTCTCGCCTTTGAGGGAATGAGAGAAAAGGTCGTGATCGCCACCAAGACCGGAGCCTCCACTCCCGAGGGCTTCTGGCGTGACCTTGAGCAGTCGCTGAAAATGCTGCGCACCGATTATATCGACATCTACCAGTTCCACTTCCCCAAGCAGTGCTACCGTCCCGGCGACGGCACGGGAATGTATGAGTGTATGCTGGAGGCCAAGGCTCAGGGCAAGATCCGCCACATCGGCATCACCAACCACCTCATCGGCGTGGCCGAGGAGATCGTGGAGTCCGGCCTTTACGAGACTCTCCAGTTCCCCTTCAGCTACCTCTCCGATGAGCGGGAGATAAAGCTGGTGGAGGCCTGCGAAAAGGCCGACATGGGCTTTATCGCCATGAAGGCGCTGGCCGGCGGCCTGATAACCGACTCGGCGGCCGCCTATGCCTACATCGCTCAGTACCCAAATGTGCTGCCCATATGGGGCGTGCAGCGTCCCCATGAGCTGGAGGAATTCCTCGGCTATTTTGACGACCCGCCCGCTCTTGACGAGAAATTGCAGGCGGTCATCGACCGCGACCGCGCCGAGCTTGTGGGCGACTTCTGCCGGGGCTGCGGATATTGTATGCCCTGCCCTCAGGGAATAGTCATCAACCAGTGCGCCCGCATCTCGCTGATGGTGCGCCGCGCTCCCTCTCAGAACTGGCTGACCGAGGAATGGCAGCGCAACATGGATCACATCGAGCAGTGCGTAAACTGCGGCCAGTGCTCGGCAAGGTGCCCCTACAGCCTCGACACACCCGCCCTCCTGCGCAAGAATCTGGAGGATTATCGAAGGATAATCAGCGGGGAGATAAGTGCCGCTGACAGGTCGGTGTCCTGGCAGGAATAAAAAGGACTGACGCGGGATGCGTCGAGCACATAAAAAACATTAAAACAATAAGAACAGTCCGTTCTTTCGCGTGGGAAACCAGTGCGGGAGAGCGGACTGTTTGTAATGAATATGACATGATAAAACATCGATGTGGTATAACCATCCTCTCCCCGCAGAAACTAACCGGGAAAGGATGGTTATTATTTATGCCAAACAGCAAAGATGTCAGAAATACTCCCTCCAAGCAGGAATACAAGCAAATGACCGAGCAGGCGTCGCCGCCCTCGCCCTCGGCTGAAAATCTGCCCCGGGCCTTCGCGGTGGGCGGGCTGATCTGCTGTATAGGTCAGGCGCTGACCCAGCTTTACTCCCAGACACTGGGCCTCGAGATGACCATGGCCCGGGGCGCGGCCTCCATCACTCTGGTGCTGGCCGCGTCGGTGCTGACCGCTCTGGGGTGGTTCGTGCCCATCGCCCGCTTTGCCGGAGCGGGCACGCTGGTGCCCATTACCGGCTTTGCCAACGCCATGGTCTCCCCGGCCATGGAATTCAAAAGCGAGGGCTACATCTTCGGCGTGGGCGCCAAGCTGTTCACCATCGCCGGGCCGGTGCTGGTCTACGGCATATCCTCGTCGGTGGTCTACGGCGTTATCCTCTGGCTGTGCCGGCTGGTGAAGGGAGGAGCGTAATAATATGGAAAGAATCGGACGGGGCAGCTTTGCCTTCCGGCAGCCGCCGAGGCTGGTGAGCTGGGCCGCCGCGGTGGGTAAAAAGGAGGGAGAAGGCCCTCTGGGAAACAACTTCGACCTTGTGTTCGAGGATAATCTGCTGGGCGAGGATTCATGGGAAAAGGCCGAGAGCCGCCTTGTGACCGAAGCGGTGAACGCCTGCCTCGGAAAGACCTCTCTGACCGCCGAGGAGGTAGATGTCATCTTCACCGGCGACCTGCTCAACCAGTGCATAGCCTCCACCTTCGGCCTGCGAGAAGCCGGAGTGCCTCATGTGGGAATGTACGGAGCCTGCTCCACCATGGCCTCGTCCCTCATCAGCGCCGCCGTGTTTACTGAATCGGGAGCCGCCTGCCGCGCCGTGGCCGTGACTTCGTCTCATTTCTCCTCCTCCGAGCGGCAGTTCCGCAACCCTCTGCAGTACGGCGGCCAGCGCCCGCCCACTGCCCAGTGGACAGTGACCGGCTCGGGCGCGGTGCTGCTGGCGGCAGAGGGCGAACAAAGCGGCGAGGAATCGCCGGCACTGAGCATAGCCGCTGCAACTGTAGGAACCATCGAGGATCTCGGTGTCACGGATGTGAATAATATGGGGGCGGCGATGGCGCCCGCCGCAGCCCGCACCATAATCCGCCACCTCTCCGCCCGCGGCCTCACGCCTTCCGACTTCGACCTCATCCTCACCGGCGACCTCGGCTTTGTAGGCTCCGAGCTGCTTTACGAGCTGCTGTCCAGAGAAGATACAGACATCACTGACCGTCACAACGACTGCGGCATGATGATCTTCGACCGGGAGGGGCAGGACGTCCACGCCGGCGGCTCGGGGTGCGGATGCTCGGCCAGCGTGCTGTGCGGCGACATCCTTCCCCGGATGGCGGAGGGGCGGCTGAGCCGGCTGCTGTTCGTGGCCACCGGCGCCCTCATGTCGCCCACCAGCGCCTTTCAGGGAGAGAGCATACCGGGTGTGGCCCACGCGGTGGAGATAGTCCGGAGGGTGCAGCGCGCCGAATAACCCGCGCAGAGCAAAGCCGGCAGGGAGACCGGGTCTCCCTGCCCTCTTTAAGGCAACACCGCACAATTCCCGTTTTAGAACTTAA
>JAZSQO010000035.1:0-9815 GCA_045538015.1 Acutalibacteraceae bacterium
GCCGGTCTGGGTGGCCAGCATGGCACCGAAACCCAGGGCAGAATCCAGGCCGCCGCAGGTGTAGCCGCCGCCATGGAGAAGTCGGAGGCCAAGCGGTCTTAGGAAGACAATCCTTTTGTACACCTCCTTGCCTCACAGACCGACATGGGTCCGATCCGACTTCCACTCCTTTTGTGTTGATCAGTCCGTGAACCGCGTCGGCGTTGCCGCGCGGCTCGGACAGCCGCTCAAGGGAACGGGGCAGCCGCCCCTCTGTCTCGATGCGGCACAGGATATACATAAAGGCCTCGTCGAGACAGTAGGCGGCGTAGGGGTCGTCCACGCCCACAAGGCGGCTGGGCTGCCGGCCGTATCGCTTGACCATTCCCAGCAGGCTGAGCAGCAGCTCACCCCTGACGAAAGGGCTCGAGAGCACGCACTCCCGCCTGCGAGAAGTTATAGATAGCGGCCAGCTGCATATCGGTCAGACGGCTGCCCTCGGCCTCCAGCTGCTCGAGGGTGGGCTCAACCATGGCCTCGGCGGCGATGCGCCGGAGCAGCCGTCCCAGCTGGTCGAGAGGGAGCGATGTGTCGTATCCCTCACAGAAAAGCCTCTGGGCGGCGCCTATGAGCTCGTTGGGAATGGCTCCCTCGGCGGCCATGGTCAGCAGCGAGGGTCGGCGCAGAACGGCCTCAAAGGGCTGTCCGTCCTCCCATCCGGGAAGCTGCACCCGTGTTGTGGAATTGTATTTGTTCATAATGTCGCTCCCTCTCAGAGAATGTTATCAGGCGATGGCCGTCCAGCCTTCGCCGTCGTAGTAGGCGGTCTGTCCTGCGGTGAGGGCAACACCGCCGACGGAAAGGGCAGCGGTGGCGGTCACGCAGTCGCCGGCGGCGGGATTGGCGGGGATGTCCTCCGCGGAGCCGCAGTACACCGGCAGGGTGTCAAGGGCGTCGATGGTCAGAGCGTGACTTCCGGCCGAGGGACGGGAACGCACGACATACTCGGGAGTGGTAAAGGTGCCGTTCTCAAACTCAAACTTGGCCGGAGTGCCGACGCAGTTGGGGTAGCTGAAGCGGAAGTAGCCCACAGCCTGACCGCTGTAGTCCTTTTCCTCGGTGTACAGACGCAGGGTGAAGCGGGTACGGTTGGAGGTCATGCCGGCCACCGGCGAGCGGTATCCGGCAAAGGAATCGTCACCGGCCTGAGTCTGGGAGCCGCCGTCGATCAGAGTCATGAGGTCGGCGGAAAGCACGCAGTCCTTCAGGGTGATGTCGTAGCCCTTGAGAATGTCCTCAAGGCAGTCCTGAGCGAGGATAGTGTTGCGCACCCGCAGCTCGCTTTCCTCGCCCTCGCTGATTACCGGCTCGGGCTCGGCGGCGGTAACGGTGTCAAAGCTGAGTACGCGGGGATCATCCTCAACGGTGGTCACCTCGGCGCGCACGATGTTGACGATGGTGTTGCTGTTGAATGTTCTCATATGGTCGTTCCTTTCATCTCTCGCTGTAGTACGAGACATAGTCGATGTAGCTGCACGCTGCCCGGTAGGCGTCGTCCACGCCGGTCATTCCCCGAGGCTCGGCCAGCCGCAGGGAGCCGTCCGACTCCATGGGAGCCAGCGCCTCCCGCACGGCTTCGGCCAGAGGCTCCAGCTGCTCCGGTGAGATGGCCGGGACATACAGATGCACCCGGTAGCGGGCATATCCTCCCCGGGGAGTGCTGAGTGAGCCTGAGAAAAGCCGCGCCACGCAGTAAGGGGAAAGGCATATTCCCTCGTGTACTCCCGGAAGGTAAGCCTCCAGACCGGCGGCCCGGAGCTGCTTTACGATGCGCGAAGCAAGGTTCATTTGCTCAGCCCTCCCATCTGAAGAGAGGCGTTCACGACCGCCTCCATGATCCTCGGGGCATAGGAATCCACCGTGGGGAGGATGATGGAATACCGCCCGCCGTAGTACAGCTCAAGAACTGGAGAATAGGGCATATGGCCGGCGAGGCCGATGAGAAGGGTGTCCTCTCCGTGCTGCTTTACGAACCCGGACAGTGTGCGCCGGGCGTTGCCGGTGCGGTCGGTCCACGGGGCGTTTTCCTTGGCATAGACTTCCATCTCGGCCGCCACGGCGGCGGTGCCGTGAAAGAGCCGGCTGCTGATGGCGCTGTAGCAGTTGGTGAGATAACCGGTCAGCGCCGAGGTGTCAAATTGGATGGACATTATTCAGCCTCCCCGTATGGGATAAGATCGGCCCGGGGGCAGTCGGCGTAGCTCACAGAGCAGGCCGTGTACCGTTTGCCGTCCGCGGCTATCCGGTCTCCGGCGGCAAGGGGCGGCTCAAGGCTGCCCGCGGCGGCGAGGATGTACATGGTTCGCCGGCCTCCGGCGGTGCTTCCGGGAATATCAAGGGAACCGCCTCCGGCTGAGGAGCGGTGGGAAATAAGACCGCATATCCACCCGCGCTCGGGGACAGCGCTCAGGTCGGGGCGGCCGTCGTCACCTGCGGGATACCTGACCACCGGCAGCTGACGCAGCTGGATGTGTGCCGCGCGGCACAGCAATCCGCGGCAGCCGGGGCGTCCGGAGTCAACGCATCTGCTCATGACGCACCGCCTGTTCCTGAGAGCTCATCGGCCCGGGTGACCGCCCGGCCCCGGTTGGGGCGGAAGGTCAGCGCGAGGTTGAGCCAGTAGCGGGTCTGGGAGGGCGCGGTGGTGCCGTCGCTCATGCGCATGGCGCAGTCCTGCGAGAGCATCATACACGCGTGATAGGCGGCCAGCTCAAGGCTGCCGTATCGGGCAAGGAGCCACTGCAGGGTGGCTTCGCTCAGCGGGCAGCATTCGCATTCGCCCGGCTGGGACAGCATGGCCCTGAGCGCTTTTGTGCTTAGAGATGTGTCCGTAATAATGCGCCTCCTTTGGTTTTTATTTGCCGTCGGCGGGCGGGCTCATCGGCCCGAAGCGCGAAAAAATCGGTAGTGTGGCCGCTCGTTGGCCTTGAGCCGTACCGCGCCGTCAGCTGTTAATGAGGAAGAATGAAGAAATGATGTGAGCGCTTATCAGTTGGTGCTGTCAGCGGTGACCATCAGCAGGGGAGTTCTGGACTCGCCGGCGCCGATGCCGGTGATGCTGAAGTGCTTCCAGGAGGGGCCGTGGTCAAGGCCGATCTGGCCGAAGATCTGATACTCCTCGGCTGCGCCGGTCTTGGAAAGAGCCTCGCGGAAGAAGTTGCCCTTTTCGGGAACCTCCTGTTCCACGGGGCGGCAGCAGGAGATGTCGGCGCCGATGAGAGTGCCTGCGGGAACGAAGCGGCTGAGCACTACGGAAAGCAGGCCGAAGTCGGTCTCGATCTGCATGATGTTCATGCCGCCGACCTCACGGGTGGGAGGGGCGGAGAAGCCCCACTGGGAGGAGTAGGCGTCGGTCAGCGCCTGCTTGACGGCGGCGCCGCACAGCAGCACCGTGTCGGAGAAGGTGGCGCCGGCGGCATAGGCCTGAGCCAGCGTCTCGTTGAGCAGGGCGCGGGTGAGAGGAGCGTTCTCAGCGTCCACGGCGGTGCCGCAGGCGGCAAGGATGCCTCTGGTGCGGTTGGCCACATCGGCGGCGGTGGAGAGCTGATAAGTGCCGTTGATGAAGGTGTACTCGATATCCCGGGCGATCTTCTCAAGGGCACGGGCGGTCTGGAACTCCAGCTCGCCGGGAGTCTGGGCGGCGCTGAAGCTGTCGCTGACACCGGCAAAGCGGCCGGCGCTGGCCATGCGGGCATAGCTGACGCTGATCTTCTCCTGGAAGATCTGGGTCACATTGGTCTGCTGCTCGCGGACATAGCTCAGGGCGCCGGGAGCGGTCAGGGACGCGGTCTCGGCGATGTCGGGCTGAGAGGCGGCCTCGTGGGTGTATTCAACACCGGTGGGGAACTGGAAGTTGTCGGTCTTGACCGCCTTGGCGGCGATCAGGTTGAGAAAGGGGGTCTCGGCAGGGGTGGAGCTGTAGATCTGGCCCGCGTAGTTGGGCAGGTTCCACACGGTGCCGGTGCCGGAAATGTTGGACATGATATCATCCTTTCATTGTTGTGAAGCGAAGAAAGACCTCCGCTCATCTCAGGGCGATGCCCTTGGCGGCCGCGGCGGTTATGATGCCTACGGCTGCCGCGTTGTCTCCGGCGGCACGGGCTTTGTCCAGACTGTGCTGGTAGGTCAGTGCCGCGTCGTCCTGCCGGGGAAAGTTGCCCCGTGCTCCGGCGGTGGTACCGGCCCCGGAGCCGGAAGGCTCCGCAAGACCGGGCAGCCGCGCGACCACGGCCTCAAGGGCCTGCCGCACCGCTTCGGGATCTCCGCCGTTCTGTTCGGCTGCCTTCAGCTCCTCCGAGGCCAGCAGCAGCGCGTCCGCGCTGTGGCGCTCGGGGACACCGAGACGGGCAAGCTGCACTCTGGCTTCGGCGGCGACTCCGGCCTTTACCGCATTCTGTTCGGCCTGCTCGGCCCGCCGGCGCAGATTTTCCAGCTCGGCGGGATCGGGAATGTCCCTTTTCACCCGCTGGCGGTATTCCTCCGCGGCCAGCTCGGCCTGCTCGCCTTCGATGCCGTGCTGGGCAAAATAATCACGCAGCACGGCGGCTTCGGCCCGGGCGGTGCGTTTCTCCACAGCGCCCTTCAGAATGTCCAGGTCGGAATCGTCCAGCACCGCGCACATGGCCAGCGGCGCCGTCAGCACCCGACGAAAAAATCTCCGGAGCTCATTCTTAAAATGCGTTCCGTTCATAAAAACCTCCGTTTAACGCCCGTCGGCGATAGATTTTTCGGCCGGAACGGACGGGGGAGATCCGTCCCGGCCATATATGTCAACGATCAGCAGTTCCACTTGCGGCGGTAGCTGTCGATCGTGCGCACACCGCTTTCTACCTCACGCAGGTCGAGCTCCCGTTCGCTGTGCTCGTCCTCCATGATGGGATAAAGATGCTCGATATGCACCCTGATATCCTCCGGGAATCGCTCCTCGCCGTACACCGAGAGCATTCTGAGGATGGCGCGGCACATCCAGTCAAGAGCCGGTCCCCAGACCGCCCAGCGCTCCTCGCACCGTTCCTCCAGCTCCCAGTAAAGGGCGCGGATGGCCACGCCCGACTGGGCAAAGCCCTTGAGCTCCTCGGGAGAGACGTTGGGCACGCCCAGCAGCTCGTGCATATCCTGCTTGATGCGGTTCATGGCGTTTTCAAAGCGGTCGTTGTAGCCGAATTTCGGCTCCAGCATGGTCAGGCTGGCCTGCTTTCCGTCGTCGCCTCTGGCCGGGTCGGTCATGAGGTCGATGAGGGAGCCGGGAGCGATCACCATGCTCTCAAGGGAGCTGCCGTCGGCGTCCACCGCCACCCGCTGAGGGAACATATTGAAGCGCAGAGCGTCGAGGTCGTCGGATTTCATTCGGTTGTAGGCCATCTGGCCGCCCATGATCTCCTCCACGTCGCTGCGTCCGCACAGGTCGCCGGTCAGGCCATCGTTGATGATGACCCTGCAGGGGATGAAGTCAAGACCGGTGTTGATGCTTTCGCCGCCCTCCACAAGGTTGCCGTGGCCGTCGTAAAGGCCTTCGGTGACAAAGCAGCGTCCGCCGCACATTTCGTACTTCTGCCGCCATACGCGCTGGTCGGCGGCCTTGACGCAGTCGTTGGTGCGGTAGAAGAAAATGATCTTCTTCAGCGCGTCGGCGTCGTCCTCCATAGGCTCATACACAAACTCAAGGGAGGGTCTTATCTGCACGCCCACGGGCTGGCCGATGCCGCCGCTGAGCTTGAGGGCCACCCGCTTGCCGATGAGGCAGTCCCGCAGACCCTTGAGAAGGCGCTCGGGAAAGGCGCAGGCCGTTAGCACCTCGCCGACGGCGGCGGTGCAGTCGTCCAGCGGCTCTCCTTCCTTGGAAAGGATGCTTATTTCCGGGGTGCGGCCGAACATGAACCGCGCCTCCCGGCCGATCAGCTTCTTGCACAGATTGGTCACCAGCTTGGTGGGGCGGTAGTCGAGGTCGGTGGCCACCGGCCAGTCCTGACCTCTGCCTTCGTAAAAATCGTACAGGGCTATGATGTGCCCCATATCCTCCAGCACCTTCTGGCCGTAAAGACCGGACAGCTCGGCGCTGATAATTTCGCTCAATGCCATATCGAGTACTCCTTATATTTATCTTGAACCCTTGCCCGAGTAACGGTCGCCGCGGATGGTCATGCGGCGGTCGGTGTAAAGGGCGTAGCGAACCATATCCATGGCGTGGTCGTTCTGCTTGACCGGCCTGTCCTCGCCGTGTCCGGCGGCGGTGTCGTCCCAGACATAGGAGGAAAATTCCCTCAAAGTGCCGGAGCAGCAGGGACGAACAAGCAATCGGCCTTCGGTGAGGGCGTCGGCCACGCAGCGTATGCCCTCCAGCACATCGTTGCCCGCCTTGACTACCCGGAAGCCACGCTGGCGAAGCTCGGCTATAAAGGAGGAGGCGGAGGGGTCAACGATGATGTGGCTGATGGGAATGTCTCCGGCCAGCCGCTGGGTGCGGTCGGCGTACTGGGAGTCGGTCATCTGGCCGTGCCGGCGGCCGTCGTGATAAAACTCCCGCTCAAGGCAGTAAAGAGGGCCGTTCTTACCTGTGCGCACCGAGAAAAGTCCCAGAGCGAAGGGGTTATGGGTGCCGTAGTCGCAGGAGAGAAACCATCGCTCGGCCTCTCCCTCCGGCTCGCCCACATGGCAGTCCGGCTCAAACATGGGATAGACCAGACCCTCGGCGGCGCACCATTCGCCCAGTATGTAGCGCCGGTAGAAAACGCCGGTGTACATACTCTCGTATCGCCTGCGGATGTCGTCGGAAAGAGAGAGGTTGTCCTGCATGGTGAAGTGGAGATGCAGGAGATTTTTCTCCTTTGCCGCGTCCAGCCAGTTTTTCTTGAACCAGTGGTAAGGGCCGGCTGGATTGCAGTTGAACCACCACTTGGAGCCGGTCACCGAGCAGCGGGCGGTGGCCTGACTGACGAAGGATTCGGGCATCAGCGCCGCCTCGTCGAAAAGCACGCCGGCGAGGGTCATGCCCTGAATAAGATCCTGAGAGGCCTCGTCCTTGCCGCCGAAGCAGTAAAAGCGATTGCTCCGGGAGCCGCGGCTGACGGTGACGATGTGGCGGGAGCGCTGCTCGGTGACGGTGTATCCTCTGCCGGGCAGAGTCTGACGCAGCCACACAAGGATGTTGCGCTCCACCGAGCCGAGGGTCTTGCCGCAGATGGCAAAGCTCTCGCCGTCAAAGCTGTTCATGGCCCACAGCACATAGCCCAGAGCCATGGCCAGCGTCTTGCCGGAGCGGACAGCTCCGTCGGCTATGACGCCGTCCCGGCCGCAGGTGGCCGAGCCGGGCTGCCACCAGCCCAGAAGCAGCTTCTGGCGGGGAGAAAACTCACAGAAGCGAAAGGAGCCCGCGCGTGGCTTTTTTCGCTTTTTCAAGCGGGACAAGCGCTCGTCAAGGCTGCTCATAGAGGCTCACATCCTCCGCGAGGCCCAGAGCGGCGAGGAATCCGTCCGCCGCCGGGTCGGTCTCCTTTTCCGCGCCCTCCAGCTTGTAAAGCTCCAGCTCCAGCTTGCGCTCGGCAATGCTGTTCTGGCGCTCGGCTATGACAGCCTGCCGGTCGAGCTTGCTGAGGGTCAGGCGCTCGTCCTGCTCCAGCTTGGCGGCGGTCAGCTCGTCCTTGTAATCGTGGATGCCCAGTATAGTTCTCTGCAGATCGATCAGCTCGGCGGCCAGCTTTACGAAGCGGCCGGTTCGTTCCTCGTCAAGGGCGGCCAGTTTCTGGCAGTCGTAGTTGTAGCCGCCGGAACCCTTGGCGTATTCCACGTGGAGGTAAAGCTCATCCTCGTCCTCAAGTGCCCGGGAGACGATATCCATCAGCCGGTCGGTCAGAGCCAGCTGGCGGGCGACCCGGGCGGCGGTCTGGGCGGAGTCGGGACGGGTGTCATACTCCCTTGCCTTGCGGGCCTCTGTCCAGCCTTCGGCCGCGGCGCGGCGCCGCAGAGAGCCGGCGGGAATGCCGTGCTTTTCGGCAAGAGCACCCTGAGTGATGCCGCCCCGCAGGTACTCCTCGCGGATCTGGTTCCAGTTGGTCATAGTGCATCATTCCTTTCGTGTTGAAGTGATTTTGTGTTTCTGTGACCACATGATACCGCGAAAGGAGCGCGCACTACTGTCAGCTGCCGCGCACCACTGTCAGCAGCCACGGAAAAAACACTTGTATTACCGCGCGCCGGGAGCTATAATAAAATGAAAACAAAGCAACACCGAAAGAAGGTCTGACCATGTCCAAGGAAGTTCAGCAGGTGCGCCAGAGCCGCGCCGAAAAGCTGCTCAAAAAAGAGGCCGGCAGCCTGAGAAAGCCGACCCTGCTCGTTTCGGCGGTAGTTTACGCGCTGCTGGTGGGAGTGGTCATATACGGCGCTCACAACCATGTCTACGACGGCTTCGGCAAGGCCGCGCCGTGGATAGTGGGCGGCATTTTCCTCACCATGGCCGTGGTGCGCCTCGGAGAATTTCTCCATTCGGTCAGCGCCTACAAGGCCGTCAAGACGTTTCTGGAAAACCGCGGCCTGCTCAGAAAGGCCGAGCTGGAGCTGCAGGAGGAAGGGGAGGCCGGTCATCCGGATTACGACGCCCTTGACGAGATGAGCCGGAAGTAACATCCCGGCCGAGGAGACTCAGTTATGAAAGAAATTCAGCCGGACAGAAAAAAGCAGTTCATCGACCTGCTCACCAGCACCACCGACGCCGAGCTGCTGTATATAATGGACAGCACCAGCAAGCTGATGTCCTACTACAGATGCGCCGTCCTCGAGGTGGAGACCAAGTTCCGGGTGCTCAACGAGCAGCTCTCCCTGACCCACGACCGCAATCCCATCGAAAGCATACGCTCACGCCTCAAGAGCTTTGAGAGCATACAGGACAAGTGCCGGCGCAAGAACATTCCTCTTGACCCGGTGGCCATCGAGGAGAGGATCAACGACATTGCCGGCATTCGCGTCATCTGCGGCTTTATGGACGACATCTATATGCTGGCCGAATGCCTCGTCAAGCAGGACGATGTGGAGCTGGTCGCCGTAAAGGACTATATAAAGAAGCCCAAGGAGAACGGCTACCGGAGCCTGCATCTGATTGTGCGGGTGCCCATATTTCTGTGCGACGAAAAGAAATTCGTCAATGTGGAGGTGCAGCTGCGCACCATCGCCATGGAGTCGTGGGCCAATCTGGAGCACCACATGAGATACAAGAAAGACCTCGCCCCCGAGGTGGCCTGCGAGGTGGCCGCCGAGCTGGCTCAGTGCGCCGAGCTGAGCAGCCAGCTTGACTGGCGGATGCAGAATGTACGCGCCGTTATCGAGGAGGGAAAGCATGAGGAGCAGTAAGGCTCCGGCAGCTTCGGAAGATTACCTGAGCTGAGATAAAATTATGCTTGACCTGCCGCACGTTGAGTGCTATAATACAATGGCTGTCGTTTGGGCATATCCCAAAGGCAGACAACATCCTCGTCACGGTTTCGGGGCTGCGCCCGTTGTTCGGGAGATCACCTGCCCGATGCTGTGGTGACGGAAATATTATCAAAGAGGTGCTTGAAATGCTGCCCGAAGAAAAACAGGCTATAATCGCCAAACACGCCCGTCACGAAGGTGACACCGGTTCTCCCGAAGTTCAGATCGCCATTCTCACCAAGAGAATCAACGACCTCACCGAGCATCTGAAGGTCAACAAGAACGACCATCATTCCCGTCACGGTCTGTTCAAGATGATCGGTCACAGAAGAAACCTGCTCAACTACCTGACCAAGATCGACATCGAGCGC
>JAZSQO010000076.1:0-11630 GCA_045538015.1 Acutalibacteraceae bacterium
TGAAGAATCATTCAAGAACTCAAATACAAACGGAAAGGTAGTCGAAGGTACCGTTGTAGGCATCGCTCCCGGCGAGATCTATGTTGATGTGGGCCGCAAGCAGTCCGGTGTCGTCACTCTTGATGAGCTGACCGATAACCCGAACCTGACCCCTGCTGACATTGTCAAGGTCGGCGATACCCTTGAGCTTATGATACTTCGCACCAACGACCAGGAAGGTTACATATACCTCTCCAAGCGTATACTCGACTCCAGCCGTTCGTGGGAGGAGATCAAGGCAGCCGCACCCAAGATCGTCAACCGTGCCAGAAGAAACAGAGATGACAGCGACGAGGATGTTTTCCGCGCCGATGACGAGCCCGCCGAGGCTGTCGAGGCTCCCGTTGACGAGGTCATCGAAAGAGAGCCCGAAGGCGAGCCCACCGTGTTTACCGGCGTCGTCACCGAGGTTGTCAAGGGCGGCGTTATCGTCTCCTACAAGGGCGTTAAGGTCTTCATTCCCGCCGGTCAGGCTACTATGACCCGCGGCGAGCCCCTCGAAGGCCTGCTCAAGAAGGAAGTCAACTTCATCGTTCTCGAGGTCAATCCCGGCCGCCGTCGTGCTGTCGGTTCCATCCGTGCTCTCCTCAACAAGGAGCGCAAGGCTAAGGAAAAGGCCTTCTGGGAGTCCATCGAGGTCGGCCAGACCTTCACCGGCTCGGTCAAGTCCCTCACCACCTACGGTGCTTTCGTAGACCTGGGTGCTGTTGATGGCATGATCCACATTTCCGAGCTGTCCTGGAACAGAATCAAGCATCCCTCCGAGGTCGTCGAAGTCGGCGATGTCGTTGAGGTCACCGTTAAGAAGATCGACGCCGAGAAGAGAAAGATCTCTCTGGGCTACAAGAAGACCGAGGATAACCCCTGGGAGATCCTCCGCACCAAGTATCCGGTCGGTACCGTTATCGAGGCTCCCGTTGTCGGCACTCCTGACTTCGGTGCTTTCGTCCGTATCGTTCCCGGCATCGACGGCCTGATCCACATCAGCCAGCTGAGCAACACTCACGTTGCCAAGCCCACTGATGTTGTCAACGTCGGCGACACCATCCGCGCTGAGATCACTGACATCGACTTCGAGAAGAAGAGAGTCAGCCTCTCCGCCCGCAAGCTGCTCGAGCCCGCCGCTGAGGCTGTCGAGGAGGTTGAGGAGGAAGCCGCTGAGGATTCCGCCGAGTAATTTACCGCCATTTCCGCGCCCCGACCAAATTCGGTCGGGGCGCTTTGCCATTGGGCGACAGGAAGGAGGCGCGCAATATGGCGCTCTGGAATCCGTGGCACGGCTGCCGTAAGATCAGCGAGGGCTGCCGCCACTGCTATGTTTACCGAACCGACTCGCGCTATGGCCGGGACAGCTCGGTGCCGGAAAAGAACGCCGACTTCGACCTGCCTCTTCGCCGGGACAGGAACGGAAATTACAAGCTGCAGCCCGGCGAGCTGGTGTATACCTGCTTTACCTCCGACTTCTTCCTCGATGCCGCCGATGGATGGCGGGAGGAGGCGTGGGACATCATGCGCCGCCGGAGCGACCTGCGCTACCTGATAATCACCAAGCGCATCGACCGCTTTGAAGACTGCCTGCCAGACGATTGGGGCGACGGCTGGGACAATGTGTGCGTCTGCTGCACCTGCGAAAATCAGGACCGCGCCGACTACCGCCTGCCGTTTTTTCTGGAGGCGCCCATAAAGCACCGGCAGATAATCTGCGAGCCGCTGCTGGAGGGCATAGATATGCGCAGGTATCTGGGCGGCTGGATAGAGGGCGTTGTGGTGGGGGGCGAATCGGGCAATGAAGCCAGGCTGTGCGATTACGACTGGGTGCTGGACATCCGCGCTCAGTGCGTGGAGAAGGGCGTACCCTTCAGCTTCAAGCAGACCGGCGCCAACTTCCGCAAGGACGGCAGAGTGTATCGCGTGCCTCGCCGTTTTCAGCATTCTCAGGCCCGCAAGGCCGGGATAAACACAACAGAATAGTAAAAAGAGCTTGCCGCTTGGGTTTACGGCAAGCTCTTTTCTGTTTGGAATTAGTATTACGCTTCCTCTCTGCCGTATCTGAAATATTTGGCAAAGGCGGTGACGGTGTCCAGCAGCAGCGCGAAGCACCATACGACGATGAGGAAGATGTTGAAGTGTTCAAAGATTCCCATGATGAAGCCCGGCTCATCGGCGAATACCGACTGCACATGGGACACGCACTCGGGAGCGATAATGCCCGGGCGGGTGAGAGCAAAGATAACTCCGGCAGCCTCGAGCACATTGACCACCACAGAGAAGATGGCGTAGCGGAGGGTGTACACTCCCTCGGCAAGACCGAAGATCTCACGGGAGATGGTAAGGACGAAAACAGCCACCCAGCAGTACCACACGCTGCGCATTACGTCGGCGGAGAACATTGGGACAAATTCGGTGATGCCTTCCTTGCCCACGCCGAAGAAGCAGATGAACTGGGGCACAAAGATGAACAGAGTCATGGCGATTGCAGCGAAAACGATTCCGGCGACGCACTCGCCTCTGCTGATGAGCTGGCCGTCCTTGGGCACGGCGGGCAGCTTGGAGATGTCGTCCTCATCCAGCGAAACACCCTTGTACTCGAAAATGGCGAAGATGAAGGTGACCAGAGCCACCGCCGAGACGAGCGAGGTGAAAATGTTGCCCAGCCATGTGGCGATCCACGTGGCAATGGACGCGGCGGAAACCACCTCGAGACCGTCCACAAGGAGAGAGATCAGCGCGGCCACCGTCAGACCGAGCGCCGCCGAGGGCAGCACGATCTTCAGGGTCTGGATGTACCGGCGGTAGTATCTGGGACCGATGAGAGAGCGTTCGCCGTCGGGGTCGTACTTGGCGGCCAGCTCGGAGGGCTTGCCCAGCTCGGCCAGAACGACATTCACATCCCGCTCGGTGGGAGTGATGTCGCCGCACCGTTCCTCGAGCATATCGTTGATGAGGGAGGTCAGCTCCTGCTCAATGTCCTTGCGCTGCTTTCCGGGCAGCTGACGCACAACGGCGTAAACATACTTTTCTATAAGCTGCTGATAGCTGTTGCTGGTGTTGTTCATTACTTTTTCTCCTCCAATATACTGTTCATGCTTTCAACGGTGGCGCGCCAGTTCTTTTCCAGCGCGGCGCGAACCTGTTTTCCAGCCTCGGTGGTGGCGTAGTATTTGCGGGGCTTGCTTTCGCTGGTTTCCCAGCGGCTTTCCAGCAAGCCCTGAGACTCCAGCCGGCGCAGGAGCGGGTAGAGGGTGTTGGCCTCCACGGGAATGCCGCTGTCGGTCAGCTCGCTTACCAGACTGTAGCCGTACATGGGCTGCTCCAGCTTGCTCAGAGTGCACAGCACGATGGTGCCGCGCCGCAGCTCCAGAACAAGACCGGATATAATTTCGGATATATCCATGGGCGTTCTCCTTTCTTAGTGTGTGATGTCGTTTGCTGTTGATGTCATTATAGTGTGCGCCACACAATATGTCAATAGAGAAAATATAATTTTAATAAAAATATTTTTAAGCCAATTGGTGTAGATGGCAAAAGCCGGCGCAGACACAGTGTCTTCGCTGTGTCCGCGCCGGCGTGCGTCAGTGACTGTTTTCTCAGGTTTCGCCGTGTTTCTTTGCGATGTAATGGATACGTGCCATCAGCTCCTGAGGCTTATCCTTCTCAAGGAGATATTTTCTGCCGTCGCTGAGGCTGTTTTCGTAAATCTGAATCAGCTCGTCAGCATTGACTGCGGTCGTCTCTCTGTCCCAGATGCCGAGCAAAGCGCAGATGGGGAAGATGAGTGCTCGCATCCGATCGTTGTCGCTGTCGGAACTCAGCCGTTCCCATTCCAGCCGGTAGAACTCCGCCGCCTCATCGGTCGGGTATTCCGGATCAGATAATGGCTTTTCCCGGGCAAGATCGAAAGTGGAGAGAAGGGTTATTGAACCCTCAAGAGGGTGGAAGGTCACATCGTGCTCGTAGTTTTCGTCGGTGGTGCAGCTGCTCCTTGCGAAGTGGTCGGCAAGTATGATTCGCACAAGCTCCTGATCGCCGATCATCTTTTGGACAAGCCCGGACTTCTCGGCGACTTCGTGCCGGAAAATGTGAGAAAGGGCATAGCAGGCTATGCTGGCCACGCAGCCCTCCCGGATGTCAAGAAGGGAGAGCATGACATGAGCGCAGTGGGCAAGCAGCGGGAGGCTGATGTTCAGCTCATCCTCAAGGGCAGGCTCGTCGTCAAGGCGGCCGACACGGTACTGGCGCTGGTTAAAGGCCAGCAGCCAGAAGACGGAGGAGAGCATGAGCACCGCACGCACAAGGTCCTCGGTAATGCCGTTGTGGCTTTTGATTTCCCTTTTTATATATTCCAGCAGATCGACGATGATCTGCTCCTTGTTCCCCGGTGTGCAGGACAGCAGGTCGGCAAAGTCCGGGCGGCGGAAGTTTCTGTTGTAGAAGTGAGCGAGGGAGGAGACGGGTGGATTGGACTCTCCCGTAGCTCCTGATGCGATGGAAACCCAATCCAGCCAGCCTATCAGCCAGCAGAAACGAGGGAAGGCACTGAGCGCCGACTTGCTGAATTTATCGTAGGCGTAGCTGATAAACTCGTCCCGGGCGGGAGAACGCAGTATGCTCCATAGATCGCCCGTCTGGAAAACCTCGAAGTAGCGCATGAATGTTGAGCGGTACATAAGCTCCCTGTGCTCCTGCTGGGTCATGGGCATCATGGGAATGAGCTTGGAGAGTATCTGGATGCAGACGTTTCTGATGCCGCGGTTTTTAGCGGCGGAGCTGAAGGTGCATTTGCAGAGATATTCGATCACCGGCCAGCCGTCGGAATGAGCCATTCGCACGGCATAGGCCACCATGTATATCCATTCGTCCTGATATCCGGCGTGCTGCTCGTCGCAGCGGGTGGCCATGTGCTGGGAGATATAACGGAGCATGGTGCGAGTGGATATCTGAGATTTCAGCCACAGACCGTAAGCGGAAAAATACCACAGCAGCGGCCGGGAGGAAAAGGAAAATACCTCGGTGGGCTCGCCCTCGTCGGTTTCCGCGTAATCAAACTTCAGCACCGAAATGGTGCGCAGGAAAGCGATAAGCTCTTCGGTACCCATGACAGCGAAGGGGGAGGAGGAAGAAATGAGATGGCCGATTGCCTTCTGCGCCCTTTCGATGAGCCTGCGGAGCTGGTCGAGGGGTATATGGATGGCGTCGCCCCGGGAGGATTCGGAGTTGCAGGCGTCCTGAAGCTCAAAGGCGATGTAGGAAATGGGGTAGAGGATATCCTCTTTGGTGACAAGGTTGATGTCTATTCCACTGTTTATCTTGTCGGTGAAAAGACGGATGTTGGCCGCCATGGTTTTCAGCAGGGTGTAGGAGGATTTATAGAAGGGAGAAATGCCCGTTCTTGTCTCCACGGCCATGACATAGTTTGCGAACAGCGGGCGGCGCATGATCCTGCGCATACTGTAGGACTGCATCAGCGTCTGGGCGAACTGCTCGGCCTCGGCGGAGGAGCGGTCGCTCATGGCGAACCATTTGCGGCAGTAGGCTGTGGTCTGGTTGCGGGTGAAGGATAGCGGGTATATGGTGCGGAAGAGGAGCGGCTGACTCATTCTCAGCGGAGTGAGGGAGGTGATAACACAGCCGCACTCCGGGCGCTTTTTCAGAAAAGCCTCAAGACAGCTGAGAAACTCGCTTCGTGCCCGGTCAACAGATATGTGCTTCGACCGGCTGTGTGCAGCGGAAAATTTATCAAGGTCGTCTATGAGCAGCAAGGGCCTTGCGCCGTTGAGCCGGGCCTCGGAGAAGAAACCGTCCAGCAGAACATTATTATATTCTGCTTTGCTCGAGTCGCTGCCCGGAAAGAGGGTGCTGAACAGAAACTGGGAGAAAAGAGCGGCCCGGTCACTGCTTTCGGAGCCGAAAATACGGGTGCTGCTGCCGTCGCCGACGCGCATATACACCGGCCGGTAGTTATACCCGGCCTTTTTGAGGCAGGCATCGATATTCTGGTGGTGGAGCTTTTCGAGCTCGTTCCGTACCCAGAAATGGATGTCGCTGTAGCCGTAATTGCAGGCCAGGAGCTTGAGGGTGGTGGTCTTTCCCCAACCCGAATTGCGGCTCAGAACGAGGCGAACCGGCGTGGAGTCGTCGTCGGGGAAGGCGTCGAAAATGGTCGGGCGGCTGTCCGGCTTGCGCGCGCCCTTCTCGTCCTCCTCGCCGAAGCTCTGGAAAACATAATGGTTGAGCAGGTCGCTTACGGGCGGGTCGATAAAGCTGCCGCTGCGAGCTTTTTTGCGGGCGATTACGCTGTCCGGGTGCAGGGTGCCGGGAAGACGATTGAGAGAGTCCCTGACGCGGTACAGGTATTCCGCGTAATGATTCGTGATAAGAACGCTGGTAATGTTCTTGAAGGGGGGAGTGAAGGGGATACGATACAGTCGGGTGCCTTCAAGGATGACCCACAGCATCCATGGCAGGCTGGTTTTATAATGATCGCCGGATGTCGTGCTGTGGTGAATGCCCATGATCTCGTCGGAAAGCGCGCTGTCCGACTCCATGGAGATGGAGCGTGCCTCGACGCTGAGTTTTTCGTGGTTGGCGGTGCAGTAGTTGTGGAACCATTCGCTGACCTGGATGGCCACGGAGTGCGCCAGAAACGAATCCTGCACTGATATCGGACGATTTTCTCCGAAGGAGCGTTCGCTGGGATATATCTGGTCGTTGGGCTTGAAGAGCAGGGAAATAAACAGAATGAAAAACAGCGTCTGCCCGAGATAATATTTCGGATATGATTCGTCGCCTATTACATTCAATGACGCAAAGCCGCAGATATAATCCCTGGTTCGCGCCTGAAACAGATTGCTGATAAAAATCTGCTGAGAGATGGGTGTGGGTTTGTTCTTTTTGGGCGATTGATTGTCCGAAGCCATGTATGCTTCGTAAGGCGGGACATAGTCGGAGCCGAGAAATTTCCGTATCAGCTCAATATTGTCGCGGATGGTGTACTGATATACGCTCCACAGATAATTCAGCATGGAGGCGTGGTTGAGTTGGTCGTAATGCTGCCTGAACTGCTTGCTGAAGCTCGGAAGATTCATCGAGCCGGTTAAAATATCAAGCTGCTGGCAGAGAATGGAAATAAGGTTGGCACTGCCGCTGTCACCGGGGTAAACCGACAGAACGCCATAGCTGGTGGGGTGTTCTATCTTTTTCGGACGCTCCGGAACCGGCATGGAGAGCTTGACTTTGGGACTCGGAAGAATGACTGGCGCGTTTTCTTTTTTGCCCTTCTGCACCAGCAAACGGGAATTATGCTTGGCTATCCGGCAGAAATCAAGAATGAAGGGGGAGTAAAAATGCTTTTTGAGGTCGTCCGGAAAAACTTCGCTGATGTCTTTGCCCGAGCGGTACTGATCCGGCAGGAGCTCTACCTGCTCGCGCGCTTTTTTGTCGGAATATACGGAAAGGGACAGACTGCCGGCACCTGACTCATCGCCCTGCCCTGCTGGGGCGTTGTAATCGAGGGTGTAGCTGTTCTGAACGAGCCATGAATACAGGCTGTCCGCCAGCTGACGGATACAGTCCTTGACACGCTCAACCGGATCGGTCTCGCCGCTTTTAAAATAGAAGCAGTGACCTTTGATAAGAGCGGAGCAAAGGTACCATGGGTCATAATGCGGCTCTTTTTTCAGGTTGAGCCAATTGGAATAAGCGGTGTATGAGAATTTATCGGTTCCGTTCTTGAGAATGGAACCGCCGAAATCCTTTGTACCGAGATGGAGCGCGCCGTTCTCCTGTACCAGAGTCTGACGGAATGCTTCCAGTGTCGCGGTTGAGATCGTCGGAGCGTGGATGTCTTTGCTGCGATCCACCCGGGGTGTGCCCTTCTTCGCTGGCATAATGGTTCACCTCTTGGCATGCGTTGATAGTCTGCAAAGTAAACCGGGTTTACTCTGTATGGGTGTAGTATACCATGGGGGACGGAGAATTGCAACCTGTTTTTGAAATTTATGCGATATTTATGCCGTTTGTTGTGTGATGTCATGGGGGATTGAACGACCTGCAAATAGAAGGAAAACCGCACCGTTAATAGTTTATTCATAATATTTTTCAGTAAACTGGCGAGAAATGAGTTTGTAAACCCCCTTGAAAACTTTTGAAAAAAGGTTGACTATTCCGGAATATATGGTATGATGACTTTGCGAGGGAACGAATGTCGCGCGGCGTTTCGCGGAATTATCTGTGGATAGAGCTTCGTGGCAAAGTTTACCCGGCTCGGGCTGCTGAGCTTGTGGATCACGGTCCGGGCCGGGTATGTGGAAGAGGAAAAAGATCAGCCGGCACCACGACCGCTGCCGCGGCCGGTGTCCGAAAAAAAGAGGAGTGAAAGACGCATGAAGAATTACAACATGGAGGAATGGTCGAAGTTCTATTCTCCCCGGGAGGAGAGCGCTGAGCAGGACAAGAGGAAGAACGACGCCGAGTGGGATATACCCGGCCTGGAGACAACCCACGCCAACTCCCTTCTCTGCCGCATAGGCGGAAGCCTGACGGTGGAGTTTGAAGCGTCGCTTATGACAATGGTCAGCGACTCAGCGAGGTGTGCTGCCCGTTTTTTTAAAAACCAGCCCGCATCTGCAATAAACAGGATGATGGGCGAAAAGTAGATAACGGCGCGGCTTTTTCGCTCTTGCCGGGAGCTGCTCGCAAAGCTCCCGGCGTGGAAGTGTGTAATTCACTGCTGGATGTTGACATAACTTGAAATGCGCTGCATAATGGATCCAACGGCAGAAAACGCCGATCAGAGGAGGGAGAACGATGAAAAGCAAGGTCGTAGGAAGAAAAAGGGAAGGATGGGTCTGCTTGTTTCTGATAAAGAACGGCAGGAAGGAGTACTATCTGATGAGAGTCAGATTCTCCAAGGCGGTCATCGAATACTTCGACCGCGGCAGGAGCGTTGATGAAATAATGGCCTACAGCAAATGGGGACGAAACCCGAAGATGGACAAGCTCATCAAACGGCTGCCGGCTCACATCCGCTCCGCCGAGAAGGATCTGGATCAGGATTGAGGCGGTGCGGGAATGGAAAAAAGACTGACATTTTCGATCGAAGAGAGACCACTGCCGGAGCTGTGGGACGAGTGGGATATATGCCGCTGTCTTATGAACAGGATAAAGCTGAGCGGCGAGGATCCGCACTGGATATTCAACCGGATCGACGTCATCTGGAACGAGATCGTAAGACTGAACATCGCGATCATTTTCCAGCATTACAAGGCCGGCAGTATTGATGCTTTTCTTCAGGACAGCCGGCCCGAACGAGGCGTAAAGGGTATGTTTGCCGACGAAATAGAAGAATTACAAATGTCGAGCAGGATCTGCGGTATTCTTGCCCGTCTGGATGTGCCTAAAATAGAAGCCTCGGGTGAGCTCAAGGATCTCTACCACCGGATGAGGCTTAAGGTCGATGAGACGAGAGACGACGGAAGATTTTTCTTCTATGATCCCTTCTTCTGGGATATGTACTTCCGCTTTTGGTACGCTTATAACGAATCCGAATAGGGGAGACCGGCGGCGAAAACGCGGCAGTTTCGCGCCGGACGCTCCCGCAGGATCGAATGATAAATGGGGAGTCGGATAGGGGAATCCGACCGGAAGAGGACGATATAAAAGGTAAAAACAGGAAAGGCTCATCGTCCATCTCGGACGGTGAGCCTTTCGCGGTTATCGCCGGACTGCTTACTCCGGCGGCTTTTCAAGGTTTGATGCTATTCCTTCGGCATTGGCGCGTATCCGGTAGAAGAGCCGAAAGGTCTCATCCTTGCCGGCCATTGTATCCCGGAGCTTTATCAGCCTTCTTTTTCCGACTCGCCGGTCGAGTACAGCGAATATCCGAACTATCTGATTACCGCTGTTCAGGCTGTCCTCGATGCTCTGGTTGTCAAATTCGTTGAAGGCCGCGTAGAAGCACTGCTCGTCAAACACGCCCAGCCGCAGAGCGGTGTCGTCGATGAAGGCAAATTCCGCCTTCATCCGCTCCTCGTACTTTTCGTCCCGGGGAAAGAGGCCTGCCGCCATCCAGTTGTTCCAGTAGCACCCGCTTATCAGCTCCCTGCCGTCAAGACGGATGGAGGCGCGTCCATGGTGGTCTGGGCTTCGGCTGTAGGAGGTACAGAAATACTGGATGTGCCCTCGCAGAGACTCCGCGAGATATTCGTTTTCGAGCTTGTGGCGAATGCCGCTCCATGTCGCCATTACGGACACCTCCGTGAGTGAAATGAGAATAAAACAGAGCCAACGACGGCGCCGTGCCCTCAGCCCGAAATGGGAGGGGCTCGCTCATAAACATTGGCTCTGCAAACATTTTATCACGCTTTGCCGGCAGGGTCAAGCTGTTCGGATTATACGCCGGCAGAACTTTGAGATCGGAGGTTTTCTCAGGAGACTAATCCATTACAAAATAGTATGCGCAGCCTGAATCGTCGGCCATGGCGTATGCCCAGCTTCCGATCTTTTCCAGCTCCCAGCCGTAGTATGAGCTGGTTCCGGCGGCGGCAAGCTCTCTCTGCGCGTTATAGTATTCCTCGCGCTCTCCGTAGGGCTCCAAGGGCAAATGCTCGCCGGACATTTCTCCGCATCCCAACATACCGTTGAGGGGAGTGTCAAAGTAAATGACAGACTCGTCCGGCAGCTGATATTTGGAATATATGTGTCCCCAGTCCGCCATGCTGGAGTTATCGTATATGTCACGGTATTCAATGACTCTTCCCAGCAGAACCGCGTCGCGATACTGGTCGTAGGAGATGATATTATCGTGAGCCTCCGCGCAGTATACGGAGATATTCTCCTTCAGCTGCTCCAATTCCTTCTCACTGAAGGTTTTTGCGCAGCCGGTCAGCAGCGTCGCCGCCAGCAGAAAACAAGCCATAACAGATATTAAATTGCGGAATTTTTTCATTTTGCGTTACCCTTTCTTTCGCGATGTCACAAGAGTATATAGAGAACCGATAGGCAACAAGATGAACGGACTTCTCTGAAAGACGATTAAGACTATTCGCGAATGTTGTTTTGAACTCAAAACAAGTCCGCCCATTCACCAAAATCGTGCAAAAAGGATGCGGTCTGATGTTGTCGATATGAATAACGACTAAAGAAAAAGACCCGGCGCTGGTCCGAGTGCCACTGAGACAGTGAGAACTCCTCCTGTCCGCGATGTTGCGGTAGCGGGTCTTGAAAACAGTGTATCACAATCTCGTCTCAGAAGTCAACGAAAAACTTTGACTGACGGCAAAACAGAGGATTAAGCTACTACTATGGCGAGCTATGATGACTCCCAACGTACGCAAAATCCTCTGTCAGTGACACTCTACCATAACTTGCCGCCGAAGTCAAGAACTCCATTCCAAACCCAAAGAAAAAACACCCGAAACCGAAGTTTCAGGTGTTTGTGGAGCTGATACCCGGATTTGAACCGGGGACCTCATCCTTACCAAGGATGCGCTCTACCGACTGAGCTATATCAGCATATGGCGACCCAGAACGGGCTCGAACCGTCGACCTCCAGCGTGACAGGCTGGCGTTCTAACCAACTGAACTACTGGGCC
>JAZSQO010000114.1:0-7101 GCA_045538015.1 Acutalibacteraceae bacterium
AGTCAGATTTTCTGTCAGACGATACAAAAAGCGGAACCAATACTTTGTGTATTGGTGAGCATTTTTGTGAAGTATGACGGAAAAGATGCAAGCAAGATCGTGCTTAAGTTCTAAAACGGGAATTGTGCGGTGTTGCCTAAAGAGAGGATAATCTATTATGAAATGGCTGGAAGTTAAAATATACACATCCCGTGAGGGCATTGACGCCGTATGCGGCAGACTTTACTGCCTCGGTGTAGGCGGCGTTCAGATCGAGGATTCCGCCGATTTTGAGGAGTTCATCGAGTCCCGCCAGCCCCACTGGGATTACATTGACGAGTCCCTTGAGCGGCTGCATACCTGCCCCACCACCGTCACCGCCTACCTGACCGACGACGAGGCCGGCATGAATCAGCTCGCCCTCATCCGGGAAGGCATGACTGCCATGCGCGCCGCCGACAAGGAACAGATCTTCGGCGAGCTGCGCATCGAGGTGGACGGCCGCGATGACGAGGAATGGGTCAACAACTGGAAAAAATATTACAAGCCCTTCAATGTGGGCCAGCGCATCCTTGTGCGTCCCGAGTGGGAGCAGATCGACGACGCCGGCGGCCGGGTGGTGCTGACCCTCAATCCCGGTCATCTTTTCGGCACCGGCACCCACCACTCCACCCGTATGTGCATGGAGCAGCTGGAAAAGGCCGTGACCGCCAAAGACAAGGTGCTTGATCTTGGCTGCGGAAGCGGCATCCTCGGCATTCTCACCCTGCTTCTGGGCGCCGAGAGCGTGACCGCGGTTGACATCGACGCCGCCGCTCCCAATGTGGTAAGCGAGAACATGGAGCTCAACGGACTTTCCATGGACAAGTGCCGTGTGCTGGTGGGCGATGTGCTGGACGACAGCAGCATGAGCGGCCCGGTGGGCGAAGGCTACGACCTTGTGGTTGCCAACATCGTGGCCGATGTCATCATCGCTCTGGCTCCCGCCGCGGCTCAGCGTCTGCGGGAGGGCGGCACCTTCATCACCTCGGGCATCATCGAGGAGCGTGAGTATCAGGTGGCCGAGGCCATCGAGGCCGCCGGGCTGACCATACAGCACCGCGAGCATCAGGGCGGCTGGAGCTGCCTTGTGTGCAGAAAGTAAGTGACTGCCATGAACGACACCATCAGAACCATCCTCCAGCGGACAAGCTACCGGGGAAAATATAAGCCCCAGCCCGTGCCCAGAGAGCATCTTGCCGCCATTATGGAGGCCGGGCTGGCCGCGCCCTCCGGCTGCAACAAGCAGACCACATCCCTCATCGCCGTGGACGAGCCGGAGCTGCTCCGTGAGGTGCTGGCTCTTTCCGACCCGCCCATCTGCGCCACCGCCCCGGCGGTCATATGCGTGCTTACCCGGAGGATAATCGCCTACCGTGACCGGTGCTACAGCGTGCAGGACTACTCGGCAGCCATCGAGAATATGCTCCTTGCCATAAAATCTCTGGGCTATGAAAGCTGCTGGTACGAAGGCCACATAACCGACGAGGACCGCATCGGCGAGCGCATGGCCAGACGGCTGGGCGTTCCGGAGGAATACGAGCTTGTGTGCATCCTGCCGGTGGGCATTGCCGACCAGCCGGTAAAACGGGTGGAAAAGCAGCCCTTTGAGCATCGAGCATGGTTCAACGGATTCGGACAGCAATAACCCCAAACACCTTGAAAGGAACGAATATATAATGAATCTTCTGCGAAAAATCACCGCCTTTTCCCTCTGCCTGCTGACGGTCGCCTCTCTTGGCGCCTGCGGCGGCAGCGGCTCCATGGACGATTATCTTCAGGAGCACGACATCGTCCTTGAGACCTCGGACAGCGACCTTGCCGACACTCAGCCGGTTTCCGGCGCTGATGTATCCTCTTCCGATGTTTCCGGCTCGGATGTGTCTGCCTCCGACGTGACCACCACGACCACCACAACCACCAAGCCCGCTCCCGCCGTTCAGGCTCTGCCCGAGTATTTCATCGGCACATGGGCAGTCATAGATGTCTATCAGGAAGCCGCCGCGTCGGATATCTCCGTTGACGAGGCTCTTCGCCGGGAACAGATGACCGGTATTTCCTTCGGCGCCTCCTCCTTTGACCGCAGCGGCGAGTCGGTTCGGGACGCCGTTTTCAAGGTCAACGAAAAGGCATCCTACTCCGACATGGAGCGCTTCGGCATCAGCACTCAGCCGCTGGTCGGCCCCTACGGCGCCGATGCCAAGATCGTTTCCGTGGAGATCAGCACCTCCGACGGCCTGACCTGCACCACCGTGTTCCTCATCAACGAAATGACTCTGGTGGCCTTCGGCTCGGGCATGAATGTGTTTACCTACGAAATGATGAACGCCGTGGGCTGAGCCGCCGGGGAGTGACAAAGCGTGAACAGACAGAAAGGCGGAATAAGCCTCCATCTGAGCGGTCTTGCCGTGGTACTTATCGTGCTGGCTATACTGCGCAGACTGATAAACAAAGCTCTTCTCTCAAGGGTAAGATATAATTACAGATAGTATTATTCCTACGAGATAACTCATAATGGCGTAAAAACTCCCGAAGCATGATCCTCCGATCGTGCTTCGGGAGTTGTTTTTTATCGGCACTTATCACACCTCGGCAAACTGGCTGTTGTAAAGGCCGGCGTAGAAGCCGCCCTGAGCCAGCAGCTGGTCGTGGGTGCCCTGTTCTATAATAGCGCCGTTGTTCATCACGAGGATGACATCGGCCTCGCGGATGGTGGAAAGGCGATGAGCCACGATGAAGGAGGTGCGGCCCTCCATCATCACGCCAAAGGCGTTCTGTATCTTCAGCTCGGTGCGGGTGTCGATGGAGCTGGTGGCCTCGTCCAGAATGAGCATGGGCGGCAGAGCCAGCATGACCCGGGCGATGCACAGCAGCTGCTTCTGTCCCTGAGAAAGACCGTCGGCCTCGGAGCTGAGGGGAGTGTCGTAGCCCTTGGGCAGGCGGCGGATAAAGCTGTGGGCGTGGGAGGCCTTGGCCGCGGCGATGATCTCCTCGTCGGTGGCGTCCGGCTTGCCGATGGCGATGTTTTCCCGCACGGTGCCGCTCATGAGCCATGTGTCCTGAAGCACCATTCCAAAGCTGGTGCGCAGGCTGTGGCGGGTGATGTCCCGCACATCGCTGCCGTCCACACGGATGGCACCATCGCTGACATCATAGAAGCGCATGAGCAGGTTGATGAGGGTGGTTTTGCCGCAGCCGGTGGGGCCGACAATGGCCACTCTCTGACCCGGTTCCACCTTCAGGGATGTGTGCTGGATCAGCTTCTTCTCCGGCACGTAGGAGAAGCTCACATCGTCAAACTCGATTTTTCCCTCGGCGTCGGTCAGCACCCGGGCGTTTTCGCTGTCGGGAATCTGGGGAGTGCTGTCTATGAGGGCGAACACACGGGAGGCGCAGGCAAAGGCGTTCTGCAGCTCGGTTATGACGCCGGATATCTCGTTGAAGGGCTTGGTGTACTGGTTGGCGTAGGAGAGCAGGGCCGAAAGGTTGCCCACTGTGAAGGGCAGGGCGGCTCCGGCGGTGGCGATGCAGGTCAGGGCGCCGATAAGGGCCACGGCGGCATACACGATGCCGTTGACACAGCGGGTGCAGGGATTGGTCAGGGAGGAGAAGAACACCGCCTTGAGGGAGCACTGCTCCAGCCGGTCGTTGACCTCGTCGAACCGCTCGGTCACATTTCCCTCCTGAGTGAAGGCCTTGACCACCTTCTGGTTGGTGAGCAGCTCGTCCACAAGGGCGGTCTGCTCGGCCTTGGTCTGGGCCTGAGCGGTGAACATGGAATAGGTGCGGGTGGCTATGAAGCGGGCCACGATAAAGCTGATGGGAGTCAGCACCACCACAGTCAGGGCGATCAGGGGACGAATGGCTATCATAAATCCAAGGGTGCCTATGATGGTGGCCACGCCGGTGAACAGCTGGGAAAAGCCCAGCAGAAGGCCGTTGGAGAACTGATCCACATCGGAGATGACCCGGCTGACCAGCTCGCCCGCCGGATGGGTGTCCAGATAATCAAAGGGAAGAATGTTTATCTTCTCAAAGGCCTGCCGGCGAACATCACGCACCACCGCGCAGGTTATGCGGTTGTTGATGACATTTATCACCCACTGGGCGAGGGCGGTGGCGGCCACCACAACACCAATGCGGATGAGGATCGGAACAATGGCGTCAAAATCCACCTGACCCGTTCCCACGATCAGGTCGATGGCCTGACCCACGAGAATAGGAACGTAGAGAGTCAGCGCCGCGCACACCGCCGAAAGGAGAATGGAGAGGAACACCTGTCCCCGATAGGGCCGCAGGCAGCGCAGAACCTTTTTAAGGGTGCCTTTTTCGGCTTTTGCCTTGTTTTTCTTTGGTTTGCTCATTGTCCTGCCGCCTCCTTTTTGAACTGAGAATCGTAGATCTCGCGGTAGGCGGGGCAGCTTTCCAGCAGCTCTGCGTGGGTGCCCGAGCCCACAAGCTCGCCGTCGTCCAGCACGAGGATAAGGTCGGCGTGCTGAATGGAGGCCGTGCGCTGGGACACAATGACCGTGGTGCAGCCGGAAAGTCCGGCAAGAGCCTTGCGCAGCGCCGCGTCGGTGGCGTAGTCGAGGGCGGAGGAGCTGTCGTCAAGGATGAGTATTTCCGGCTTGCCCACAAGGGCGCGGGCGATGGTCAGCCGCTGGCGCTGGCCGCCGGAAAGGTTGCGGCCGTTCTGCTCGATCTGAGCGTCCAGCCCGCCCTTGGTGGCCACCACATCGGCGGCCTGAGCGATGGTCAGGGCCTCGTTGATGGCTTCATCGTCGGCGTTTTCGTCGCCCCACTGCAGATTTTCCCGGATGGTTCCCTTGAAGAGCGCCGCCTTCTGGGGCACGACACCGATAATGGAGCGCAGCTTTACGGGATCAAAGGAGCGCACATCGGCTCCGTTGACCAGCACGGTGCCGGAGGTGGCGTCGTAGAATCGGGGAATGAGATTGACCAGAGAGCTTTTGCCCGAGCCGGTGCCTCCGATGATGCCCACGGTCTGACCGGGCTTCACGGAGAAGGTTATGTCGGTAAGCGCTTCCTCGCCTCCGCCCGGATAGCTGAGACAGACCGAGCGGAACTCGATGGCGCTGCCGGTGGCTTCTTCACCCTTTCCGGGAAGGATATCCTGCCCGGCCTCGGAATCGAGAACGGCTCCGATGCGGTTGGCGCAGGCCACGGATTTATTGATGTTGATGATGAGGTTGGCCAGCTTGATGAGCTCGACGAGTATCTGGGACATATAGTTGTACATGGCCACCACCTCGCCCTGAGTCATGGCGCCGCCGCTTACTCTCAGCGCGCCCATCCACACAAGGACGATGACCGCGCCGTTTATCAGCACATAGGTGGCGGGATTCATCAGTGCCGACACTCTGCCCACGGCTCTCTGAAGAACATTGAGAGCCTCGTTGCGCTCGCCGAAGTCCTCTTTTTCCTCCGTCTCTATGCCGAAGGCGCGGATAACACGGGCACCGGAGAGATTTTCCCTTGTCTTGGCCAGCACCCGGTCAAGGGCGGCCTGCACCTTTTTATACATGGGAATGCTGGCCAGCATGACGCCGAACACCACAGCCGCCAGCAGCGGGATTATGACCACGAACACAAGGGCGCTGGGCGTGTCGATGGTGAAGGCCATTATCATGGCGCCGAACACCACAAAGGGTGAGCGAAGCAGCAGGCGGAGGGTAAGATTGACTCCGGTCTGCACCTGATCCACGTCGCTGGTCATGCGGGTGATGAGAGTGGCGGTGCCCGCCTCGTCCAGCTGGGAGTAGGACAGCTTCTGAATGTGCTCAAAAAGAGCGTGGCGCAGCCGTCTGGCAAGACCCACCGAGGCCTTGGCCGCGTAATACTGCGCGGTCAGCGAGCAGGCAAGGCCCACCAGAGCAAGACCGCCCAGAATAAGCCCGGCGTAAAAGACATAGCTCCGGCTGCCGGCGGACACGCCGTTATCAATAATGGCGGCCACCACCAGCGGTACGAACAGCTCCAGCAGAGCCTCGGTCAGCTTGAAAAGCGGCCCGAGTACCCTTTCCTTCTTGTAGTCGCGCAGATAGCGCAGGGATCTTTTCATGGATACCTCCCTGATTCAGTCCGGCTTGCCGGAATATTCTGCCCCTGAAAGCAGGCGCAATGCGCAGTGATAGATTATACCAAATATAAATCATTACTGTCAACCGCGGGGCGGAGGAACAACTTGTTCCAGAATTATTATGATAAATAATTAACGGTTTGGGCATAATGGGTATTGCGTTCTATTGAATTTTGGTGTAAAATAATGCTAAATTCGGGTAGTTTGGATGTTTGTCCCGAATCGGCCGCCAAGGCCTTGATATGTTGTACAATACTACTGACAAAGGAGATACAATTATGGCACCTACCACCAATCCCACCCTGCTTAAGTGGCTTGATGAGATGACCGAGCTCATGACTCCCGACAAGATTGTCTGGATCGACGGCTCCGAGGAGCAGCTCGAGGCTCTGCGCGCAGAGTCCGTTGCCACCGGCGAGATGGAGAAGCTCAACGAGGAGCTCTATCCCGGCTGCTACCTGCACCGCACCGCTCCCAACGATGTTGCCCGCGTTGAGGACAGAACCATCATCTGCTCCCGCAAGGAAGAAGATGCCGGTCCCACCAACCACTGGATGGATCCCACCAAGGCTTACGAAATGCTCTACAACATCGCCCGCGGCCGTTACGCCGGCAGAACGATGTATGTTATCCCCTATTCCATGGGTCCTGTCGGTTCCGAGTTCTCCAAGGCCGGTATCGAGCTGACCGACTCCATCTATGTTGTTCTCAACATGGCTATCATGACCCGCGTGGGCTACAGCGTCCTTGAGGCTCTGGGCGACAGCGACGACTGGGTTCGCGGTCTGCACGCCAAGTGCGACATCGACCAGGAGAACAGATGGATCGCTCACTTCCCCGAGGACAACACCATCATCTCCGTCAACTCCGGTTACGGCGGAAACGTTCTGCTGGGCAAGAAGTGCTTCGCTCTGCGTATCGCTTCCTATCAGGGCAAGAACGAAGGCTGGATGGCCGAGCATATGCTCATCCTCGGTCTGACC
>JAZSQO010000098.1:0-17863 GCA_045538015.1 Acutalibacteraceae bacterium
AGTCAGATTTTCTGTCAGACGATACAAAAAGCGGAACCAATACTTTGTGTATTGGTGAGCATTTTTGTGAAGTATGACGGAAAAGATGCAAGCAAGATCGTGCTTAAGTTCTAAAACGGGAATTGTGCGGTGTTGCCTAAAATGAAAAGCCCGCAGTTTCAAGGATTGCTCCTCAAAACTGCGGGTATTGTATTGGAAATCGGTATCAGATTTCCGGAACGATATAATTGCGTTCCTCAAGTGCTTTTTCGATCCGGTCAAGAACTTCCTCCGAATCGGCACGGATGGTATGATAATGATATCCGCCGGTGATGTTCATCAGCTCGGTTGATTTGCCGCTCCGAACACCTTCGATGAACTGCTTTACATGAAGCCGTGAAAAAATGTTGAGGCTGGCGACAACTCTGCCGTACACCTTGTGCCACACGAACACATCCACCACCGTACCGCCCAGATCGACTATCAGGTTGAGCTCATCCTCGGTCTGTTCGGTGGTATGCCTGATTTTGAATACCCGTTCCGCGAGAGGGGTGTTCTGAATAACATAACCGCTGTGAGTAGATAAAATATCAAAGCCAGCCGCCTTAAGCACAGAAATATCCTGCACTATGATCTGTCTGGATACGCCGAATTTGTCGGAAAGCACACCTCCGGATACCGGCTTTTGCTCTGACATAAGGTAATTGGCGATTTCCTTTCTTCTTTCGTCTGCTTTCATGTTTTCACCCCTTTCTGAGGACTTGCCATGGATCAGATCGCGTGGAGATTTTTCAGCGAGAGATCCAGAATCGGCGAAGAGTGGGTCAGCGCACCGCTCGATATATAGTCCACACCGATATCCACAAGCTTCGCGACATTTTCCTTTGTTACATTGCCGCTGCATTCGGTTTCGGCCTTGCCCGCGGTGAGCCGCACGGCTTCTCTCATATCCTCAACGCTCATGTTGTCGAGCATGATAATATCGGCGCCGGCCTCCAGAGCTTCTTTTACCATATCGAGATTTTCCACTTCGATTTCGATCTTGCGCACAAAGGGAGCGTATTCCTTTGCCATGCGGATAGCCGCGCCTACTCCTCCGGCTGCGCCGATGTGGTTGTCCTTCAGGAGAATGCCATCGCTGAGATTATATCGGTGGTTGCAGCCGCCCCCCACCTTAACGGCGTATTTTTCAAAGATACGCATACCGGGAGTGGTCTTGCGGGTGTCAAGGAGCTTTGTCTTGCTGCCCTTCAGCAGGTCGGCAATGGCGCGGGTATAGGTGGCGATGCCGCTCATGCGCTGCAGATAGTTGAGAGCGGTGCGCTCACCGGAAAGAAGAACGCGGATATCGCCGCGAATAACGCCCAGCTTCTGCCCCTTGGCGACCTTATCGCCGTCCGCGCAGGTAAAGGATACCTCTGTTTTTTCGTCAAGCAGCTGGAAAACTCTCTTGAACACATCAAGACCGGCGATCACGCCATCCTCCTTGCATATCAGCTCCACTTCACCGAGCTGATAGTGAGGCATGACCGAATTGGTGGAAATATCCTCGCTGGTAATGTCCTCTTTGAGCGCCAGCAAAATAAGATCATCTGCGTTCAGCTTCATTGTAATGCTATTCATGGCTTTGTTTCTCCTTTTCGATTGCGGCCAGAACCGATTCTTTGTAATTCTCCTGATATCCGTCGTAGTCGGACGGATCAATATGTATCAGGTCAGGCTGGCTTGCCGCTGTGTAATTTGCCGTGATGTGACTTGCGGCGCGTCCGGCAAAAACAAGGCTTTCCAGCAGAGAATTGCTCGCCAGCCTGTTTCGTCCGTGAACACCGTTGCAGGCCGTTTCGCCCGCTGCGTACAGCCGCTCCATAGAAGTTTTGCTGTGCCGGTCAACATCAACACCGCCCATAAAGTAATGCTGAGACGGAACGACGGGAATAGGCTCCTTTGTCACATCGTAGCCTTCCTCAAGACAGCGCTGATAAATATTTGGGAAATGACTGCGGATCTCCTCCTCCGGTATGGGTGCCATGGAAAGCCACACGTGCTCTGTGCCTTCCTTTTTCATTTCCTCAAAGATGGCGTTTGCCACCACATCCCTTGGCAGCAGCTCGTTGACGAACCGTTCTCCTTTGGAGTTGAGCAGAACGGCACCTTCGCCGCGCACCGATTCAGAGATCAGGAAGGCCCGCCCGTCCTTTTTTGTGTAAAGAGTTGTCGGGTGAATCTGGATGTAATCAATGTGGCGCAGCTTGATATCATGCTTCAGAGCCAGCGCCAGAGCGTCGCCCGTCAGGTGACGCTGGTTGGTGGAATGGGCAAACAGTCCGCCGATTCCGCCGGTTGCAAGCACGGTGTAATCGGCGGTGATGCTCACGTATTCTCCGTCCGCATCATGGCCGACAATTCCAAAGCAGGTATTTTCACGGCAGACCAGATCCACCATTGTGAAGTTTTCGATCAGCGTGATATTATTCCGCTTTCTTACTGTTTCGAGCAAGTGCGAAGTGATCTCTTTTCCCGTTTCATCCTTATGGAAAAGGATGCGAGGCCTTGAATGAGCGCCTTCACGGGTGTAGTCAAAATCCTCGCCGTTTTTCTTGAAGCGCACTCCAAAGGAAACAAGATCTTCGATAACTCCTCTGGAATCACGGATCATGATATCAACCGACTCGGGAGTGTTCTCGTAGTGTCCGGCGCGCATGGTGTCCTCGTAGAAGGAATCGTAATCCCCTTCGTCGCGCAGAACACAGATGCCGCCCTGCGCAAGGTAAGAGTTGCTGTTGGGCGCGTCACTCTTGGTCACGATGGTTATTTTCTTTTCTTCCGGCAGATTCAGCGCGCAGTAAAGGCCTGCCACACCGCAGCCGACGATCAATACATCAGTTTTCATATTCTTATTTCGCAAGCTCCAGCATTCTGTCAAGGGGGATAAGCGCCTTACGGCGAATATCCTCACTGATTTCCACGGTACGATCTTCATTTTCCAGAACAGAAAGAACGCTCGCAAGAGTGTTCAGCTTCATGTCCGCGCAGCAGGGATGAGGATTCGGAAAGAAAAAGCGTTTGTCGGGACTGTCGGCAAGCAGCTTGTACTCCACTCCGTCCTCGGTGCACACGATAAACTCCGAGGCGGTACTGCCTTTCGCGTACTCGATGATCTCCGCGGTGCTGCCGATGAAGTCGGACAGGGCGATGATCTCCGCCTCGCATTCGGGGTGTGACAGAACCGGCGCGTTGGGATGCCGGTTCTTTTCCGCTGTTACCTGTTCCGCAGTGACAGCGGCGTGGATAGGACAGCAGCCGTCATTGAGGATGATGTTCTTCTCCGGAACCTGTTCGGCGACATATCTGCCGAGATTGCGGTCCGGAACGAAAAATATGTTTTTATTCGAGAGTGACTTTACTATTTTGACGGCGTTGGAGGATGTGACACACACATCGCTCCGGCACTTCAGCTCCGCCGTGGAATTTATGTAGCAGACAACCGCCAGATCATCGTACTTTGCGCGCATCTCCTCAATGCGCCCGGGTGCGACCATGTGAGCCATGGGGCAATCGGCGGTGAGATCGGGCATGAGCACCTTTTTATCGGGGTTGAGGATTTTGGCGCTCTCCCCCATAAAGGACACACCGCAGAACACAAGGATATCCGCGGTGCTCTGCTTTGCAGCCTTTGCGAGATAAAACGAGTCGCCGACATAGTCAGCGATTTCCTGCACCTCGCCGGGAGCATAATAATGAGCGAGAACGATCGCGTTCTTTTCGGCCTTCAGCTGTTCGATCTGTTTTTTCATTTGCGACTTTCCTTTATCTCTCGAACTTCATTGTTTACGTGTATAGCATAACACATTGCTTTACATCTGTCAAGTTATCTGTAAAGTTATGTTTGGAGATAATGTACTGTTCGCCGCTCGTCTATTAGTGCAAAGCAACCAAAAAGCATGGCAACAGAGAAGAAATCAGAACGCAGCAAGCAAAATCAATGTGCTGTTTTTTCACACATTCAGTCACATTGCGACCGCCTTCGGCATAATATTGTATAGGCTTTTTATACTTTGCTGTGGGGTGATCTCGTGGACTTATTTCAGATTCTTTCAACGACCTTCCGGGAGCTTTACTACATAATTCTCGGCGTATCCTCCGGCGGCTCCTTTCCGCGCAAGCTGACCGCCGAGGAGGAGGCACACTACCTGCTGCGGCTTGCGGACGGCGATCAGCTGGCTCGAACCAAGCTAATCGAGCACAATCTCCGGCTGGTGTCCCACATCACAAGAAAGTACTTTCTCAGCCAGACCGATTCGGAGGATGTGCTGTCCGTTGGAACCATCGGTCTCATCAAGGCCGTTGACAGCTACAGCCCGGATAAATGCCGGAAGTTTTCCTCCTTTGCCGCAAGGTGCATTGAAAACGAGTGTCTGATGTACCTCCGGGGCGCAAAGAAAACCTCGCTGAACGTTTCCATATCCGAGCCTATCGACACCGACAAGAACGGCAACGAGCTGACCATTCTCGACATCATCTCCTGCGAGGATACCATCGCCGACGACCTTGACACAAAGCTGAAATGCCAGATGCTCAGCCGATTTATCGACCGGCTGGAGGATCAGCGCGAGGCGGAGATAATCCGCCTGCGATACGGCCTTGACGGCTCCGAGCCTCTTACGCAGAAGGAGATAGCCGCGATGATGAACATTTCTCGCTCATATGTATCGCGCATTGAGAAAAAAGCCCTCGAGGAGCTTCGTGAGATGTTCGGATAACTTCTCCCGGCCAAAAGGCAAAACCGGCCGCCGCGTTCTTCGCGGCAGCCGGTTTTTGAATACGGAATCAATGCTAAATCAGAACAGCCGAACCGTAGGCTTTGACGGGAGAGCCGTTTTCGTCAAACTCCGTAGTGTAGCGCACACGGAACATGACCCGCTCGGAGGTGAGAGGAATATCCGCGCTCTGCTCGGCAATGCCCTTTTCGATGTTTCGGTGCATCTGGCGGTACATATCAGCCACCTCGGGCGGGAAGATGCCCATTTCGATGGCCGGTTCGGGATAGTTGCACACGATAGGCGGCAGCCCAAGGTCGCGCATACAGCGGAAGCAGAGCTTCATTATCTTTGTCTTTACGTCATATTCCCAGTAATAGATATTGGCCTGCTCGCTGGCGGTTTTGAACAGGCGTTCCCGGTGGAGAGCCTCGGCTACTGTCAGCTTCTCGGAGGTAATATTGCGGATGGATTCGTAGAACACATATATTCCGCTTCCGCCATGTCCGATGACCCGCACATAGCTTCGCACACATACGCGGTCAGGAACATCGTCGGAGATCCTCCTCCAGCATTCGCACTCCTCCTCTTCCCCGGACTGAATGGCGCGTTCGAGCATCTGGGTGTATTTTTCCTTGCTCTCCTCGTCATACAGCTCCAGCGGGTCGGTGTGGATGATGTCCATTTCGGTGATATCTCCGCCCAGCTCCCTGAGGAATTTCTGGTTTACCCGGAGAACCTCAGCCTTGCCGTCCTGATAGGAGAAAATCTTGGCCGCTCCCACAAAGCTGTTAAACATGAGGGTCTCCTGAGATTCCGGATCCCAGAATTTTATGGAGTCGAAGTCATCTATAACTTCCGCCGCCGAATGGGTGCGGCTGATGTCGGAATTCATAAGCAGCCGCTCGTATTCGCTCTCCGAAACGGGCTTGGAATAAAGATAGCCCTGCATGAAATAGCAGCCTATACTGCGCAGGTAATCGGCCTGATGCTGTTTTTCCACGCCCTCGGCTATGACCGGCAGGTTGAGCCACTTGGCCATGCGCACTATGGTACTTAGCACGATGCCGCTGCGGTTGTTGGTCTCGTTCTGCTCGAGGAAGCGCATATCCAGCTTGAGGATGTCCATGTCGATATCCTTGAGCACATTGAGGGAAGAATATCCGCTGCCGAAGTCGTCCATTTCCACCACGTAGCCGCAGCTGTGCAGCTTGTCGATTATGTCGGCGGCATACTGGTTGCTGCCCGCGATGACCGTTTCGGTTATCTCAATGCGCACATAGGCCGCGTCAACATCATGGCGACGGCGGATCTCCTCCAGCCGGTCAACAAAGCCGTGCTGCAGCAGATCGTGGCGGGTCAGGTTCACGGAGATGGGCACGATGTCCATGCCCTTGTCCAGACACCTGCGCTGGAAGGCGCACACCTGCTCAAAGACAAACAGGTCAAGCTTGGAGATAAAGCCGTTCTTTTCAAAGATGGGGATAAAGGAGCCGGGCAGGATCATGCCGCGCTCCGGATGCTTCCAGCGCACCAGAGCCTCCGCTCCCACCAGCTTTCCGGTGCTGTGGTTATACTGGGGCTGGAAGTATACAAGAAACTGCTCCTCGGCCAGAGCGGAGGTCATCATGCCGACGATCTCCTGCTCGCTTATCATGGCGTCCCGCAGCTCCTCGGTGTAATAGCTGTATTTGTTGGCATAGCTGCCCTTTATGGAGGACTGGGCGAGAATGGCACGGTCGATCATGGCGTCCACCGACAGCTGCTCGGCGCCGGTGACATAGATCCCTGCGTTGCTGACCACCTCAGAGGCCAGCTCGTACCGGGCTATGGCGTCGAGGTAACGGTTGATGAAGCGCTCCAGCTCCTCGCCGCTTTTCCTTACAAAGGCTACAAATCGATCCGAGCCGATGCGGCAGGCGATGCCCTCCTTGCCCATTTCCTCGGCGATGACATCCGCCACATAAATAAGCAGGCGGTCGCCCTCGGCAATGCCGAACATATCGTTGATGGCCTTGAAGCGAAGGATGTCAAAGAAGACCACCGCGTATTCGCCGCCGGATATTTCATCCGGATGCTTGAGCATGGCCAGCTCCACAGCGCGGTTGAAGGCGTTGCGGGTGAGCAGGCCGGTAAGCTCATCGTATTCCGCGATTCGTCTGAGCCGTCGGTTGGAAACAATCTCGTCGTTTATGTCGGTGATGGTGATGGAGATGTGGCTGTCTCCCGCCGCGCGGATGACGCCCACGCGATACCAGCGCCAGATGCCGTCCCGGGTCTTGAGGAAGTACTGCTCGAAGCTGGCCTCCGACGACTTGGAAAGGCTGGCGTCGGTCAGCGTCTTGCGAAGCCTGGCCGCCGTCTCCGCAGAGGACACTCCGTCCTCGTAAAAAACATCCCATATATGCCGGGAGTCAAAATTTGCGTCAAACAGCTCTCTTATGATATTGGGGTACTCATATGTGGAATTGAGGATGTTGAGCCGGATAAAGGCACTATAGTCAAATATCGCCGCCACATTTCCTTCAGAGCCGTCGCTGCCGTCTGCTTCGTTCTCAGTACTGTCCGTCATTTCGGGCTGGTAGATCGTGTAGCAGTCTCCGCCGGATCTCTTGGTGCAGTACATCGCTATATCCGCCTTGCGGTACAGCTCTCCGAAGCTGGTGCCGTCCCGGGGACTGACCGTCACTCCGAGGCTGGCCGAAAGGTACATTCCGTTGGGCAGGGAATGTCTTGTAAGCACGCAGATATGCTTTGCCAGCCGCTCTATGGCCGCGGAATCGGCCACGTCACGCAGGCAGATCATAAATTCATCGCCGCCGATGCGGCCGATGATGTCCTCCTTGCGCAGACCCTGACGCAGCTTTTTCACGATATCCACCAGCATATTGTCGCCCATGATATGGCCGTAGGTATCGTTGAGCCGCTTGAAGCCGTCGATGTCCAGCATGATGAAGGCGTGGGTATCCCCTCCGGAGGCCATCTGATCCACCGCCTGCTCAAGGGCATGGCGGTTGACGGCACCTGTGAGCGAGTCGGTTTCAGCCTGACCGATCAGCTCCAGCATACGGCGCTTCTTTTCGTCCACGCTGTTGAAGATGACGCCGGTGATCCTGTGGTCATCATACACCAGCGGCAGCACGGTGACATTGACCCAGCATTCTCTTCCGCCCTTTCTGAGCAGCATTTCAAACTCGTTGAGCTTTCTGTCCTCGTCGTGGGCGCTCGCCAGAGCCGAGCTGAAATAGCTGACCGCCGGGGCAAGGTACTCAGGCGCTATGGGCCAGGAGACTATCTCACCGCACATGGTGGAAAAGGAAGTGGGAGGCTCCACGCCGTACAGCACAAGAAGCTCCCCTTCGCTGTGGACAAGGGAGCCGCTGTCGGCGTCATATTCAAGGACGGTGTAGTCCTCGTTGTTATCCGTTCGGTATTTACGAAGATGCCCGTGGGAACGCTCTCTTTCCATGATATCTTCACTCATAATTTTATCTCCTAACGGAATCTGGTATCGTTTTCCATATTATAACACGCTCGGTTAGAATTTACAATATTTTAATGAAATCAAAGCATATTTTATATAATGCATAGCACAAGAATATAACGCATAGTACAAGAAAACCGCGCTGCGAGTGCTTTCACAGCGCGGTTTCGATTGAATGATCTCAGGAGCAGTAGACCGGAGGAGCGGTCTGGGTGTCCTCAATGGCGGCAAAGGTGAGCCGGCGCACTTCATCCTCGTCGGCACCGTTCTCAACGGCCTGCCGGATGGCTTCGATGTCAGCCATCAGCTTGGAGGACTCGGGAACGTGACCCTTGGCCATGAATATCTTTTCGTGGACGGTGTACTCCACCTTTTCGTTGTCCTGAACAAGCTCCTCGTAGAGCTTCTCTCCGGGACGCAGACCGGTGATCTCAATGGCGATGTCCACATTGGGCTTGAGACCGGACAGCTTTATCAGGTCGGAGGCAAGGTCATATATTCTGACCGGCTGACCCATATCGAGGATGAACACCTCGCCGCCCTTGGCCATGGTGCCCGCGGTGAGCACCAGGGAGACGGCTTCGGGAATGGTCATGAAATATCGGACTATATCCTTGTGGGTCACCGTTACGGGTCCGCCGTCGGCTATCTGCCGGCGGAAGGTAGGCACGACGCTGCCGTTGGAGCCGAGGACATTTCCGAAACGCACCGCCGCCATGCTGCAGCCGCTTCCGTTCATGTTCTGCACCAGCAGCTCGGCCAGACGCTTGGTGGCGCCCATGATGTTGGTGGGATGGACTGATTTGTCCGTGGATATCAGTATGCAGCGCTCCACGCCGAACTCGCAGGCCGCCTCAAGAACATTGAGGGTGCCGAAGACGTTGTTCTTGACCGCCTCAATGGGGTTGAGCTCCATCATGGGAACGTGCTTGTGAGCCGCCGCGTGGAGGATAAGGTCGGGCTTGAACTGGGCAATGACCTGATCCAGCTTTTTGCGGTCGCGGACGGAGCCTACCACCAGCTCGTATTTGGACTCGTCGTATTTTTCCTTAAGCTCTTCGTTTATCTCAAAGAGCCCATTTTCGTGGATGTCGAAAATAATCAGTCTGCCGCAGCCGTTTTCCAGAACCTGACGGCATATCTCGCTGCCGATGGAGCCGGCGCCGCCGGTGACCAGCACGGTCTTTTCCTGAAGCATGGAGAACACGCCGCTCATGTCCGGCTTGATGGAATCCCGGAAGAGCAGATCCTCGATGGAAACCTCTCTGAGGGCGAACTTCTTGCCGGCAAGCATTTCCTCCGCGTCCACGGAATCCCGGAAAATGCGCAGGCGCACACCGGCGTCGCCGCACTTGCGGTATATGCGGCTCAGGTCTCCGGCGCTTATGTTGGGCAGCGCCAGCACCGCCTCGGTGGCTTTGTATTTCCTGACCAGCTCGGGAATATCCTCTACCCCACCGCCTACGGTCACGCCGGCAAGGCGCATATTGAGCTTGTTGGTGTCGTTGTCAACGATGGCAACGGGGTAAATGTTGCTCTCGCCGCTTTCTCTCATTCTCTTGACCAGCATGGCTCCGGTATCGCCGGCGCCGATGACGATGGCACGGGCGTTTCGCCTTGCCTGACTCTCGGTCTTCACCCACTGGGTATATCTGGGAAGGGTTCTGAGCGCTACGGTCAGAATAAGTATAAGGAAGCAGTAGATAACGGTTATGGAGCCGGAAATGCGCATTTCCGGGTTTATCAGATGGTTAAGGCCGGTGTACTTTATAACGAGGAATACAAAGCCGGAAAAGCCCGCGCAGATGACCTGACGCAGGGTGTCCGAAAGGCCCCAGTACTCCCACATTCCGCTGTAGGCTCCCACCGCGGCACCGGCACCGCACACGGTGACGACGGCCACGGCCATGTAAAACCACATATTTTCAATATAGTGCGGCTGAATGTAGCCCTCGAAGCGAAGCCACACCGCGGCGTACATGGAAAATACGCACAGCAGCACGTCGCCCGCTATATAGAACAGCCGCCTGAGTTTCTGTTTCATCGTAAATTAACCCCGGTTCTTTCAACTGAATTTCTTAAGGCAATACCGCATAATTCTAAGTGCGATATTGCGCAGTCAGATTTTTCGTCAGACGATACAAAAAGCGGAGTCAATACTTTTTGTATTGGCGAGCATTTTTGTGAAGTATGACGGAAAAGATGCAAGCATGATCGTGCTTAAGTGCTTGCACGTAAATTGTGCGGTGTTGCCTTAATTATCATTCTTGTTCTCCGGCGTCGCCACCGCTGACCGATCCGCCGGCTGTTCCTTCCACGACGCCTTCGTTTGTGGCCACCTTGACCACCGTCATAAAGAGGCACTTCACGTCAAACCACAGACTCATTTTCCGGCAATATTCGCCGTCAAAGCGAGCCTTGACCTCGTCGGTCAGCTCGTCCCGGCCGTTGACCTGCGCCCAGCCCGTAAGGCCGGGGCGGATGTCATTGGCTCCGTACCTGTCACGCTCATCCAGAAGCTTTGTCTGGTTCGGGAGAGCCGGACGAGGGCCGACCACCGACATATGGCCGGCCAGAATATTGACCAGCTGCGGCAGCTCGTCGATGCTTGTCCTGCGCAGGAATTTGCCCACGGGAGTGATGTGGCTGTCCGCCGACTGGAGCAGATTGGTGGGCATATTCTGGGGCGTGTCGATATACATGGAACGGAATTTGTAAATGGTAAAAAGGCTTTTGCCCGCTCCTACGCGCACCTGCCTGAACAGCACGGGACCCTTTGAGGTCAGCGCCACCGCGAGCCCGGCCACAAGCATGACCGGAAACAGAATTATGATTCCCAGCAGGGAAAGCACTATATCAAACAGGCGCTTGAAATATTTATACAATGTTATCCTCTCCGATAGGGCAGCGGAAGATCACTGCCCGGTCTTTTCTGCATTTGCCTTTTTTGCGCTGCGCTTCTGGAGGCCTTTGTACAGCAGCAGGCCGATGACGCTGAACACCAGAGCCACGCCGAAGATGATGATGGCCTTGGTGTACTGGCCGTTCATTATGGCGTCGCCGCCCCATGTGGAGGACAGCACCGAGGGCACTCTTGCCAGCAGGGATATGAGCAGGAAGGGCACCAGCTTCATGCGGGTAAGTCCGACAACATATGTAAGAAGATCCTTGGGTGTTCCGGGAATGAAGAACACATAGAACACCAGCCACTCAAGATTTCTTCCGTTGCGGATGAATCTGAGTTCGTTGATCTTCTCTCTGCTGACGAACAGCTCAACAAAGCGCATTCCCAGAGTCTTGGTCAGCATGAAGATCACAGAAGAGCCGATGGCAACGCCCAGCAGAGAGAGCAGCATTCCCTCAATGGCGCCGAAGGCAAGACCGCCCGCGATCTCAACCACCTCGCCGGGAATGAAGGCGATGAACACCTGAAGAATCTGCACGCCAACGTAGATGAGCCGGCCGGCGATGGGATTATCCGCCACTATCTTCTGGAAGGCACCGGCCGCGTCGCCTTCGCCGCCGAAGATGGTCTGTATAAGGGGCTTGCCCACAAAGACGGCTATCAGGCCCAGCAGCACGAAAAACACAACAACAAGGACTATACCGATGACTCTCTTGGCCACGATGTGAGAACGGCCGGCCTGAGCGGGCTGGGCAGCGCTCTGCTCTTCGGCTGCGATAATGTCGTTTTTGTTATTTTCCATTTAACCGTTACCTCTCATAATTTTTCACCATATTATACCACACACCGGCTCCAATGTTCAATACCCGGGCGCAATATATTGGGGATTATTTGGAAAGTATCACAAATTAATGAGAACTCTCGCTTTTTTGCCGACGCTTTCGTTGACATCGCTCTGTGCGAATGGTAACATATTTACAAACAACGATCAGGCGGTGACTTTGCAGGATGATCTACATTCTTGAAGACGACACGAGTATACGAGAGCTTACACTTTACGCACTCAGAGGGTCAGGGCTGGAGGCTGCCGGCTTCGAGCGCCCCTCGGAATTCTGGGCTGCCCTCGAAAAGGAAATGCCCCAGCTGCTTCTGCTGGACATCATGCTCCCGGAGGAAAACGGCATTGACATCCTCCGCAGGCTGAGAAAAAGCGAGGCCACCGTGAATCTTCCCGTCATCATATTGACTGCCAAATCCTCGGAATTTGACAAGGTCATCGGGCTGGACAGCGGCGCCGACGATTATGTGGTCAAGCCCTTCGGAATGCTCGAGCTGATGTCCCGGGTAAAGGCTCTGCTGCGCCGTTCCTCTACTCAGGCTCCGACTTCCGTTTCCGCGCCCGCTGACGGAGTATTCCGTATCGGTAAGCTGTATGTTTCCCAGCCGGCGCACATTGTGCGTGTAAACGAAGCAGAGGTAGCGCTGGCCCTCAAGGAATTTGAGCTGCTGTGTCTGCTGCTCAACAATCGCGGACTTGTTCTGAGCCGCGACCAGATACTCCGCCAGATCTGGGGCTTTGACTACGACGGCGAAAGCCGGACAGTGGATGTGCATATCCGTATGCTGCGAACAAAGCTGGGAGAGTGCGGAGGCATCATAGAGACCATCCGCGGCATCGGCTACAAAATAAGCTGACCGGCGCACTTTACAAAGATTTAACCTCACGCTGTTCGCGTTTTAATCTTCCGGTATTATTATTTCTCTTCGGAAAAGGTAATAATAAAGCAAAGGTTGTGTTATTATGAGCGATTTCATTTTCAACGCGCTGTCACTTCTTGGCGGACTGGCCATGTTCCTGTTCGGAATGAACGTGATGGGCAATTCTCTTGAAAAAAGAGCCGGAAGTCAGCTGAAAAACATTCTGGCCAATCTGACCTCGAGCCCGCTCAAGGGCTTTCTGCTGGGTCTGGGCGTCACCGCCGTTATCCAGAGCAGCTCGGCAACAACGGTAATGGTGGTCGGCTTTGTCAACTCCGGCATCATGCAGCTGCAGCACGCCATCGGAGTTATCATGGGTGCCAATCTGGGCACCTCGGTCACCTCCTGGCTGCTCAGCCTTTCGGGTATTGAGGGCAACGATGTGTTCCTCCTCCAGCTGCTCAAGCCCTCCTCCTTTACACCGATACTCGCCTTTATCGGCATAATCCTTTATATGTTCTGCAAGCGGCAGAAGCAGAAGGATACCGGCCTCATCCTCCTCGGCTTTGCTGTGCTGATGTTCGGCATGGAGACCATGTCCGCCGCTGTCAAGCCTCTTGCCGGAAACGAGGACTTCCAGCAGCTGATGATCCTTTTCTCCAACCCCTTGTTTGGTGTGCTGGCCGGTACCGTTCTGACCGCCATCATCCAGTCCTCTTCCGCTTCCGTAGGTATCCTGCAGGCTCTGTCCATGACCGGCGGCATCACCTGCGCCACCGCCATTCCCATTATCATGGGACAGAATATCGGCACCTGCGTCAGCGCTCTTCTTTCCTCCATCGGCGCTACCAAAAACGCCCGCCGCGCGGCGGTCATCCATGTTGTTTTCAATGTGCTTGCCACGCTTATCATTCTCCCGCTCTACTATCTAATCGAGTCACTGCTTGTCAGATTCTCTTCCTTCTCCATCGGAGCCATTCCCGTTGACCCGCTGGTCATCGCCATCATCCACACTGTATTCAACCTGCTGGCGGTCATGATACTCATGCCCTTCACCAAGCAGATCGAGCAGCTTTCCAAGCTCCTTGTGCGCGACCGGAAGAACGAGGTGGGCGAGCAGCTTCTGGACAAGCGTCTGCTGGCCACTCCCTCGGTTGCCGTTGAGCGCTGCCGCGAGGTTGCCGGCACCATGGCCGAGATCTCCGTCAATTCCCTTGTGAAGGCTCTCGATCTTCTCACCGACTACTCCGTGAAGCTGGCCGACGAGATCCGCGCCGACGAGGCCACCGTTGACCATTACGAGGACGAGATCGGCACCTACCTTGTCAAGCTGAGCAGCCATCGTATGTCTGAGGCCGACAGCGCCGAGGTCTCCAAGCTGCTGCACATCATCGGTGACTTCGAGCGCATCTCCGACCACGCCGTCAACATCGTTGAATCGGCCGAGGAGATAAACGACAAGAAGCTCGCCCTCTCTCCCGAGGCTCAGCACGAGCTTTCGGTCATGCTGGACGCCATCCGCGAGATCCTCGACCTTGCCCTTCAGGCCTTCCGGGACAACGACTACGACAAGGCTCTGATGATCGAGCCCCTCGAGGATGTTATCGACCACCTCAGAGACTCCCTCAAGCGCAGCCACATCGCCCGCCTGCAGCGCAACGAATGCACCATCGAGCTGGGCTTTATCCTTTCCGATATGCTCATCAACCTTGAGCGTGTTTCCGACCACTGCTCCAACGTGGGCTGCTGCATGATAGAGATGACCCACGAGAGTCTGGATGTTCACGATTATCTCATCAAGCTCAAGGCTCAGCCGGACAGCGAATTTACCTCCAGATACGATTTCTACCGGGCAAAATACTCCATCGCAAAATAAGGAGGCCTCCCTATGGTAGGCAAATGCTTCCGGCGCATATTTCTCTCCGCCGTTGTGGCTCTGCTCATCGCCTTTCTTCTTGTGGCCGGACTGTCTCAGAATTATCTTGTGTACACCCTCACCGGCGACATAAAGGTCGAAGCTCAGTACGCCGCCCACGGAATCAATCTGGCGGGGCGGGACTATCTGGAGCTGCTTGATTCCACCCACCGTATAACCCTCATATCTCAGGACGGAACGGTGCTTTTTGACAACCAGTACGATACCGCCGAGCTTGAGAATCACTCCGACCGCGCCGAGGTGGTCAGCGCTCTGACCTCCGGCTCGGGAAGTATTGTCCGCTACTCCGACACCGCGTCGGAGATATACATCTACTACGCCATGCTGCTGGATAACGGCATGGTCATCCGGGTGTCAGGCGCCAACATCTCCCTGCTTTCGCTGATGGGCGACATGGTCGTTCTGTTTCTGGCTCTGACGGCGCTGTTCGCGGTCATTTCCTATATCCTCGCCCGCCAGATATCAAAGAGCATCCGCGCCTCCGCCGAGTCCATCGACCTCGGCAATCCCGTCAAGACCTCGGGCACCGCCGAGTTTTCTCCTCTGCTCGATAAAATACGGCAGCAGGCCACCTTTATCCGCGACCAGATCGCCAAGCTCAGCCACCGTCAGGAGGAGTTCAGCGTCATCACCGAGAACATGAGTGAAGGCTTTATTGTGGTCAACCGCCAGCGGGAAATTCTCTCCTACAACTCCAGCGCCATCCGCATTCTCGGCTCCGGGCTGTTCTCCGGCCATCCCACTGTAGACGCTCTTGACAGCAGCGAGCCGCTGGTCAGCGCCGTAAACACCGCGCTGAGCGGAAGGCACAACGAGCAGGCCCTTGAGCTGGACGGCGCCACATACCGCATTATCGCAAATCCGGTCTATCACCGTTCGGAGATAACCGGCGTGGTTATCGTTATCCTCGATGTGACCGAAAAGGAAAACCTCGAGCAGATGCGCCGTGAGTTTACATCAAATGTATCCCACGAGCTGAAAACACCACTTACCTCCATCTGCGGCGCGGCGGAGATGCTGGAATCGGGACTGGTCAAGCCGGAGGACGTTTCCTCCTTTGCCGGAACCATCAACCGCGAGGCAAAGCGGCTGGTCTCCCTCATCGACGACATCCTTCAGCTTTCTCAGCTGGACGAAGCCGGCATCGTGCAGGAAATGACCGGGATCGACCTCCATGCCGTGTGCGCTTCGGTAATTGAGCGCCTCAGCGGCAGCGCCACCCGTCAGGGCATCAGCCTCACCCTTGATGGACAGCCCGAAAGGATCATCGGCGTGCCCACCATAATCGACGAGCTGGTGTTCAATCTGTGCGACAACGCCATAAAGTACAATCGTCCCTCGGGCAGCGTCACAGTGACTGTGGGCCAGATTGACGGCCGGCCGGCTGTTACCGTTGCCGACACCGGCATCGGAATCGGTCGGGAGCATATCGGCCGGATCTTTGAGCGCTTTTACCGCGTTGACAAAAGCCGCAGCCGAGCCATCGGCGGCACCGGTCTTGGACTGTCCATAGTCAAGCACGCCGCCGCCCGACACAACGCCGACATCCTCGTGGACAGCGAGGAGGGCAAGGGCACAACCATCACCATTCTTTTCCAGTAGCTTACAGCGTATCCGCCTGACCCGGGCGGGTACGCTTTTTTATAAACGGCAGGCAGGTTGATTATTTTCCGCGATATGATATAATCGTAATCAGGCAAGGAGCAATAAACTGGCAGAGGAGCATCGAAATGAAAATTCCGACCAAGAAAATGTCATACGAAAAGGTACTGCGCCGCAGAAAGCCGAAGCACCGCAATCCGCGCAAGCCCAATATGCTGCTGCACGGGCTTATCCGCGCCTTCAGCACTGTTGATCTGATGGGCGTGCACTTCCGCTTTACCAAAAGCCGCATGAAGGAAATGGGCAAAGGGCCGTGGCTGGTGCTGATGAATCATTCCAGCTTTATCGACCTTGAAATAGCCCACAAGGTGCTGCCGCGACGCTTCTGCATTGTATGCACCTCCGACGGCTTTGTTGGCAAGGAAGGCCTGATGCGCTCCATCGGCTGCATTCCCACCCAGAAATTCGTCACCGATCCCACGCTGATGAGCGATATGCGCTATGCCCTCAACAAGCTGAAAACCAGCGTTCTGCTTTATCCCGAAGCCAGCTACAGCTTTGACGGCCGGGCCACTCCCCTGCCCCGCCGGATGGGTCTGCTGCTCAAGCGGCTGAATGTGCCGGTGGTGACCATCACCACCTACGGCGCCTTCGCCCGGGATCCGCTGTATAACTGTCTGCAGAAGCGCAAGGTGAAGGTCAGCGCCCATGTTCACGGTCTGCTCACTCCCGAGGAGATCAAGGCAAAGAGCGTGCAGGAGCTGGACGACATTCTCGACGAGGCCTTCTCCTTTGACAACTTCGCCTGGCAGAAGGACAACGGCATTCACATCACCGAGCCCTTCCGTGCCGACGGCCTCAACCGCATTCTGTACAAGTGCGCGGCCTGCGGTACCGAAGGCGAAATGGAAGGCAAGGGCACAAAGCTCACCTGCCACGCTTGCGGCAAGGAATACGAGCTGAACACTCTCGGCCAGCTGGAGGCCGCCGAGGGAACGACCGAATTTTCCCACATTCCCGACTGGTACAGCTGGGAGCGTGAGCAGGTAAAGCAGGAGATAATCGACGGAAAATACTCCCTTGATATCCCAGTTGATATCGGCATGATGGTTGATTTCAAGGCCATCTACATGGTGGGCGACGGACGGCTCCGTCACGACGAAAACGGCTTTGAGCTCACCGGCTGCGACGGCAGGCTCAATTACACCCAGAAGCCTCAGGCCTGCTACGGACTTTATTCCGACTACTACTGGTACGAGATCGGCGATGTGATCTGCATCGGCAACGGCGACGCGCTGTACTACTGCTTCCCCAAGGGCGGTGATGTGGTGGCCAAGACCCGCCTTGCCGCCGAGGAGCTGTATAAGCTCAAGAAAAAGAACCGCAGAGACCGGCAGGCGGAGAAAAACAGCGAAGCCGCCGAGCAGGCGTCTGAAACCGACAAGTCTCCCGAAGAATAGAAAAAAAGCCCGGAATACCGCGTACTTTTGCGGTATTCCGGG
>JAZSQO010000017.1:0-2517 GCA_045538015.1 Acutalibacteraceae bacterium
CCCTGGTAGATGTTGGTCATGGCGTAGAAGAATATGACGGGCATCATGATCATCAGGGCCTTGGTGGCGTAGGCTTTGTCGGAGAAGTCGGTGAGCTGGGGCATGAAGAGACTGGCGGCCATGCCGAGGCCGATGAGTACCACCATGCCCAGGGACGTGATACAGATGATGTTGGAGCCGAAGCGGCTGGCCTCGCGCTGCCGGTTCTGGGCCAGGAGTGCGGCGTAGAGGGGGATGACGGTGCTCGAGAGTCCGGTGCCCAGACTCTGGAACAGGTAGTTGGGGATCTGGAGCACCCAGGAGAAGATGTTCAGCTGCTCGTTGTCCGCGCCGAAGTAGCTCAGGTAGACCTGATTTGCCAGCAGGGAGAGCAGCTTGCCCACCAGCATCAGGATCATCACCGAGCCGATGGAGCGGAGCTGGTTGTCTTTTTTCAAGGAAATTGCCTCCGTAAGAGTGGATGTGTTTCGGTCATACGATTTCATTTTATAGTATAGCGGAAATTTCTTAAGAATGCAAGGGCGGGGGCGGCGGTGCAACATTTTTCTTGCTTTTTCAGCGTTCAGGCGGTAGAATAGATTCCAGTAAACTTTTGAGGTGATTCCCATGCGCAAACTGATCGCTTTGACCCTGGCCGCTGTGCTGGTGATGACCGCCCTGTGCGGCTGCAATATCCTGGAGATGGGCGAGGCGCCCACCCTGCCGAGGCTGGATTACGATGTCTCCACTCTGACCTGTAAGGTCGAATTCGTCAATGGCCGCACCTGCCGCGTCAGTGTGCTCGAGGGCGACAGCCACTACGATGCCGCCACCGAGAAGCGGGAGGCCGATGTGCTCTTCGTGACCTATTCCTCCCTGTCCGGAAAGCAGAGTGTCCAGGTGGGCAACACGGTGAGCTTCACCTATGCCTATACCACCGATGTTACCGAGCGCGACAGCGAGCCCCATATCAGCGTCAAGACGCTGACCGTCAAATAACATATTTATTGTAACTTTTGTAAAAAAGCAGCTCCGTCCGGGGCTGCTTTTTTCAGGGTCTCATGTTGGGTATCCGTGGAGTTGGGCGGGATAATGGGGGATTTTTGTGGGAAAATCTTGATGATGGTGGTTTTTGGAAAAAGTCAATTCCGCATTTTTCACAAAAATTTGCCGCGCCGATGAACCAATCTGTATAATCTATGAAATATTCGTAAAAATCGGTATTTTCAGATTGATTTTCCAGAAAGTTTGGCATACAATAGGAAAGCAAACGAACTGCGAAGTTTCTGCTGTATTTCTGATGAGCATCGAGGTGAACGACCGTTGCTGAACGTGGTACTGGTGGAGCCCGAGATCCCGCAAAACTGCGGCAATATCGCCCGCACCTGCGCCGCCACCGGAGCACGGCTGCATCTGATTCGCCCTCTGGGCTTCGACATCTCCGAGAAGGCTGTCCGCCGGGCCGGTCTGGATTACTGGCATCTGGTGGATGTCCGGGATTATGAGGATCTGGAGGACTTTTTCGCCAGAAACGATGTGCGTCAGATGTGGTGCCTGTCCACCAAGGCGCCCCGGTGCTATACCGAGGCCCGCTTTGAGGATGATTGCTACCTGTTTTTCGGCAAGGAGACGAAGGGACTGCCTGAGTCTTTCCTGGAGGAACACAGGGAATGCTGCGTGCGCCTGCCCATGCGGCAGGAGGCCCGGAGCCTGAACCTGAGCAACAGCGTGGCCATCACCGTGTACGAGGCCCTGCGGCAGCTGGAGTTTCCCGGTTTGCTTGACCATGGAAAAATGAAGGAGCTGTAAAGGCTCCAAAAATACAAATGGAGGAAATTTGTTATGAACTACAACAAGAAGTCCATTGTTGACATCGACGTTGCCGGCAAGCGCGTGCTGTGCCGCTGCGACTTCAATGTCCCCACCAAGGCTGGCAAGATCACTTCCGACAAGCGCATCGTCGCCGCCCTGCCCACCATCAAGTACCTGGTGGACAATGGTGCCAAGGTCATTCTGTGTTCCCATATGGGCAAGCCCAAGGGCGAGTGGAAGCCCGAGCTGTCCCTGAAGATCGTTGCCGACCGCCTGAGCGAGCTGCTGGGCAAGGAAGTCATCATGGCTGCCGATGTGGCCGGTGAGGACTCCAAGGCTAAGGCCGCCGCTCTGAACAACGGCGATGTCATGCTGCTGGAGAACACCCGCTACATCAAGGGCGAGACCAAGAACGACGCCGAGCTCAGCAAGAATCTGGCTGACCTGGCTGACATCTTCGTCAACGACGCCTTCGGTACCGCTCACCGCGCCCACTCCTCCACCGCAGGTGTCGCTGACCACCTGCCCGCCGTCTGCGGCTTCCTGGTGGAGAAGGAGGTCTCCATCATGGGCAAGGCTCTGGCCAACCCCGAGCGTCCCTTCGTCGCCATCCTGGGCGGCGCCAAGGTCGCTGACAAGCTGAACGTTATCAACAACCTGCTGGAGAAGGTCGACACCCTCATCATCGGCGGCGGTATGGCCTACACCTTCGCTGCTGCCAAGGGC
>JAZSQO010000164.1:0-23001 GCA_045538015.1 Acutalibacteraceae bacterium
GGCGTTGGCCATGGTGGAGGAGATGAGCTTGACGGCACGGATGGCGTCGTCATTGCCGGGGATGATGTAGTCGATATCATCGGGATCGCAGTTGGTGTCGACGATGGCGACAACGGGGATGCCGAGCTTCTTGGCTTCGGCAACAGCGATCTTCTCTTTTCTGGGGTCAACGATGAACAGAGCGCCGGGGAGCTTCTTCATCTCGGCGATGCCGCCCAGGAACTTCTGGAGCTTTTCAACCTCGAGGTTGAGCTTGATGACTTCCTTCTTGGGGAGCAGATCAAAGGTGCCGTCGGTGGCCATCTTGTTGATCTGGTTCAGACGCTCGATTCTTCTGCGGATGGTGGTGAAGTTGGTGAGCATACCGCCCAGCCAGCGGGCGTTTACATAGTAAGCGCCGGCGCGAAGAGCCTCTTCCTTGATGGACTCCTGAGCCTGCTTCTTGGTACCGACAAACAGAACGGCCTTGCCCTGCTCGGCAACGGACTTGACGAAGTTGTAGGCCTCTTCCAGCTTGCGGACGGTCTTCTGCAGGTCGATGATGTAGATGCCGTTACGCTCTGCATAGATGTACTCGGCCATCTTGGGGTTCCAGCGTCTGGTCTGGTGACCGAAGTGTACGCCGGCTTCGAGAAGCTGCTTCATGGATACTACTGCCATTTCTTTTTTCCTCCAAATTGGTTATTTTCCTCCGCTGCGCGCTGACAGACAGCGAGCCGGTTCCGCGGCAGGATACCTTCCCGACCCCGCGAAACACGCACAGCGTGTGAATTGGCTTCAGTATTATACCACACCGCAAGGGCTAAGGCAAGCATTAATTTGTTGAATTCTGAGAGGATTTTGATGTCCTATTATAGTAATAGTAGGCAATTGAAAGCCCTTGGGCGGTGTGGTATAATTTACCCACGGAAAAAAGAAAGGAGTAAGAACGGAGTTATGAAGAAAGAACAGATCATGGTGCGGCTGTGCCCCCGGTGCGGACTTGTTTACAGCGTGAATGACGAGGAGTGCGAGGTGTGCTCGGCCGATCTCAGCCAGCCCATGCCCGGCCGTGAGGCGGAAAAGCAGAGCAAAAAGATAAGCAGGCAGAACGAAAAGCTCAAGAAATCCATTGCCGCCGAAAAGGCCAGCGGCGGTGCCGGTGCGGATATTGACCCGGAGGTTCCCCGCACCGGCCTGCACATCGCCGAGGGCGTGATCGGCTCGGTGGTGGCTCTGGGCATCGTGGTTATGCTGGTTCTCCATATGTGCGGCATCTTTTCTTTCGAGGGCGCTGCCATTGAACTGATCGGCATCGATCTGCTGATGCTGCTCATGCTGGCCATTCCCATTGTAAACGGCTTTTCCCCCAGCACTATGTGGGCAACCCTCCACTACGATGTCAGACTCAACTATGATGTCAGCGGAACCATCAGACCCTCTGAATTCAGCATTTTCAGAATGCATCTCCTGAGCATATTCATGCTCGTTCTGGGCATCGTCGTGTTCGGGCTGCATTTTCTGCCTTACTTTATAAATTGAGGGGAGCGCATTATGAATAATTCCCCTGTCCCCTTTTGGGAAGAAAGCTACAGAAAAGATGACACCTCTGCTTTCTCCGCTGAGCCCAATCCTACACTGCGGGAGTTTGAGCATCTGGTGGACAAGAATGCCCGCATTCTTGAAGCGGGCTGCGGCGAAGGCCAAAATGTTCTTTATCTGGCTAAGCAGGGCTACAGATTTATTGACGCTTTTGACATATCCGAGGCGGGCATAGCAAAGCTGAAAAGGCGCTGTGAGGCCTCCGGATTTGCGATAAACGCTTTCTCCGCCGATATGGCCGACTTTTCTTTCGCTGGGAATTACGACCTCGTTATGTCCTTTGCCACACTCTGCTTTGTTGGCAAAGACGACTGGCGGCGATTTATTCTCAACGCCAAAACCTACACCAACCCGGGCGGCATACATATCATGCACACCTTCACCGACACTGTTCCTCCTTCTCCCGACATCGCTCCCTTCGCTGTAGGGCTTGCTTATGACGGTGAGTTCAATGAGCTTTATGCCGACTGGGAAATTCTGCTTTTTCAGTCCTATGTATTTGAAGACGAACATCCCGGGGTGCCAAAGCATCTGCATTCGGTCAACAAAATTGTCGCACGCAGGAAATAATCTGAAAGCTAAGGTGAAGCGCTATGTCCAGAGGAAAGCCCATTTCTTTCAACCATGTTGACAAGATAATTGAAATAGGCTACAACATCGGGTACTTCCGGCGGCACGCCGGCATGACTCAGGAACAGCTGGCGGAAAAGGCGGGCATCAGCCGCGTTCATTTAAGCGCGATAGAGGCTCCGAACATCGTGCAGTCCTTTTCCATAGAAACACTGTTCAACATCGCGGACGCTCTGGGCATCGAGGCCTACAAGCTCCTCGTTTTCAGAGAATTTCCCGACCAGTAACCCGCCGTGAACAAAAAATAATCCAAAAAAATCAGCCGCCGGAAAGCGTTGCTCCAGACGCCCTCCGGCGGCTTTGTCATGGGCTTTTTTGCTCTTCTTCGAGGTCGTGTTTTCACACACCGAAGTTCAATTAACATTGTAGGGGCGATCATTGATCGCCCGGCAGGCAGATGTTCTCCGCAAGGCAGCGGGCGATCGGTGATCGCCCCTACGGAGGAAGTCGGAGGCTTTTCGTTTTTCTTCAAGGTCGTGTTTCTGCGACTTGGAGTAATTTTTATAATAATTTTTTCAAACAGACCTGACATTTAATTAAAAGCGTGTTGCTATACAGCCACGAGGTGATCACATGGCTAAAAACTTAGCGATCAAAGTCGCCCGAGCGGAAAAAGATCTAACGCAAAAGGCGCTGGGCAAGAAATCAGACGATTTATTCTGGGAGGAAGACGAAGATGAAGAAAACTACTAAGGCAAAGAAGAACAATCTGGACGAGCGTCAGGAAGAGGCTCTGCTCAGAACCGAAAGCCAAGTATTATTTTGCTGAATAATGTGCGTTTTTCTTCTTTCATTCATTTTATATATTTGTGAGCACTTGAAAAAATCGCTGTACCGTGGTAAAATAAATATATCTGGTAAAAAGGAAAGGATATACGGAGGACAGTTATGGAAAACAACAAAAAAAACACTGAAGATGAACAGTTAATAAACTCCACAGCGTCTGAGAAGGAAATCGGTGAATCCCACGAGCAGCGTGAGGTCTTGGTTCCACGCACCACTGTACACATTATTGTGGGCATTATCGCCAGCATCACCGCTCTGGGATTGATCGCTTTGCTGATCGTATCCGGTATATATGGCACTGAAAGCACATTTTTCGATACCTTAAAGCTGGACATTCTGATTCTTGCCATGCTCGGTATAGCCATACTAAACAGCTTTGCTCCAAGCACAATGTGGACGCTCTTTCATTTCGAGTCACGACTTCACTATAACGAAAAACTAACCCCCACCGGTCTGAGCATCGTGATAATGCACATCATAAGTATAATTTTCACTCTTATGGGAGTCGGTACATTTATGTCCCAACTTGCCGGGATCACAATGTAACCGGAAGAATGTACTCCGCCCAAAGGTGAATCGTTATGTCCAGAAGAAAGCCGCAGTACGCCCGCGTTCTGCGGCTTTGTTATGCGCTTTTTTTAATTCTCCGAGGTCGTGTTTCTGCGACTTGGAGTAATTTTTATAATAATTTTTGTCAAACAGACTTGACTTTTAATCAAAAGCGTGTTACTATACAGCCACGAGGTGATCACATGGCTAAAAACTTAGCGATCAAAGTCGCCCGAGCGGAAAAAGATCTAACGCAAAAGGCGCTGGCAGACATGGTAGGCGTTTCCCGCCAGACCATCAACGCCATCGAAAAAGGGGAGTACAATCCCTCGATCAGACTGTGCCGGGCGATCTGCCGGGCGCTGGGCAAGAAATTAGACGATTTATTCTGGGAGGAAGACGAAGATGAAGAAAACTACTAAGGCAAAGAAGAACAATCTGGACGAACGGCAGGAAGAGGCTCTGCTCAGAACCGAAAGCAAGGGCTTCTGGCTGGCTTACTGGCTGCTGATGGTGGTAATACTGATAGAAGCTGTAGTGGGCACCACTCCCTTTGGCGAGCAGATCCCCACCATGGCCGGCGAGTGGATCGTGTTCATGGTAATGTGCGTTTATGTCCTCAGCCGGTGCATGAAGGACAATGTCTGGGATCGCCGCCTCAAGCCCAACTTCAAGACCAATCTGCTGCTCAGTCTTGGCGCGGGCGCGGTGATCGGCGTTGTGTGTATCTGTATGCTGCTGGTCAACGGCATAACCGATGTTATCGACCTTCTGATAGCTTTCGGCGCGGGCTTTGTGGGAACTGCCGGTCTGTGCCTCATCGCTCTGAGCATCTGCGCCGCGGCGTACAAGAAGAAGAGAGCACAGCTCGAGGCCGAGGAAGCCGGCGAGGACGAGGAATAATAAAATAGAATAATCAGAGTATTCAAAAAAGGAGCCGCCGGGTGTGCCGGTGGCTCCTTTTTGGGGTTTGCGGGAATTTTACAAAGCGTGTTACAGCGTGGTTGATTGAATTAAACTGTAGGGGCGATCATTGATCGCCCGGCAAGCAGATGGTTACCGCAAGGCAGCGGGCGATCAGTGATCGCCCCTACGGTGCCAACGGCGGCCCGGGCGCTAAATCGCGGTCATTCGTCTGATGCCGTTCGTCTATTCCCCGCACCTGCCCAGCAGAGAATCCACAAATCCGCACCGGGAGCGGGCCGGTCGGCGGCGGCAGCAGTCCACGAGGATGGTGTCCTCGCCGATGAGCTTGATGTCCTCCCAGCAGATGACGCAGTCGTCCTCGTAGCCCATGAGGCCGAAGCACTTGGGGCGGCCGTAGATGATGATGGCCACCAGACGGGCGGTGCAGGTGTCCACCTCCACATCGCTGACATACCCAAGACAGCTTCCGTCTCCGATGCAGATGACATCCTTGTTGCGCAGGTCGGCAATGCGGCAGTTCATACGCGTTCCCCCTCGAATTTTGTTGCTGTGATATTTTATTCGCGAAGGAGAGAATATATTACCGCGTCATTTCTTCTTTCTCAGCAGCTCCCGGGCGCCCAGCGCCAGCATATACACGCCGAAGAGCCTGCGCAGCCAGACACCGCCCAGCCAGCCGCCCAGCACACAGCCGATCACCGCCCCGGGCAGGCCGAGAGCGATGCCGATGAGCGCCTGCTTTTTCGCAATCAGCCCGGCGCGCAGGGAGAATATTACCGAGGCAAGGGCGCAGGGCAGAAAGAACATCAGGTTTATGCCCTGAGCCGCCGACTGCTCCACTCCGGCGATGAGGGTGAGATAAAGCAGCAGTATACTGCCGCCGCCAAGGCCCATGGCACCGGCCGCTCCCGCCAGCAGACCGGCCAGAGAGGCCGCTATCCAGCCGCTCATCCCAGCAGGAGCCTCACGCCGGAATACACCGCCACGCCGCCGAATATCCGCCGCAGCAGGGTGGGCTTTATTCTTCTGAGCAGCAGCACGCCCGCCAGCGCGCCCACCACGCCGCCGGGAATATAGGGCAGGGCGTCGGAGAGGGAGGCTCTGCCGTCCCAGAGGTAGAAGGCCGCGCTCACCGCCGACAGCGGCAGCATCACCGCCACGGAGGTAGCGTGGGCACGGTTGGCCTCTGCCCCGCCCTTCTCAAGGGCAGGCACGGCGACCATGCCGCCGCCCGAGCCCAGCAGGCCGTTTATCAGCCCGGCGCACAGCATCCCCGCCGCTGTGATAAGTTGTGGTTTTCTGATTTTCTTCACTGCGCTCCACCGCCTTTTTTCTGATGGAGTTATTGTTGCCCCGGCGGAGGATAATTCCCGAGGGAAAATGCGGAAGGGGAATTTTTCTGCCGCACATGATTTGTCTGTTTCTCACTTGAAAGCCAGTGGGCGTGGTGATATACTGATTGCACATCTCTTGCGGAGGATTTCACATGACCATCTGCGGCTATTCCATCTGGATCGTTCTTTTCATCTGCGGCGGCGTTTTTCTGGCCTCCCTCATGGACGCCATCGGAGGCGGAGGCGGGATAATCTCCCTGCCGGTGTATCTTTTCGCCGGGCTGCCCGTCCACTACGCTCTGGGAACCAACAAGCTCTCGTCGGGAATAGGCACTTTCGCCTCTACATTCCGTTATATCAAGAACGGATATTACGATTTTACCCTTGCAATACCCTCTGTGGCGCTGGCTCTGCTGGGTTCTCACCTCGGCACACGGCTGCAGCTGATGGTGGACGAGAGCTATCTGCGCTACCTGCTCATCGCCGCTCTGCCGGTGGTGGCGGTGGTGCTGCTGAGGCAGAAAAACCTCCCCGAGGAACCGGGGGACATCGCTCCGTGGCTGAGAAGAACCATCGTGTGGGGAGCGTCGCTGATAGTGGGCGCCTACGACGGCTTTTACGGCCCGGGCACCGGTACATTTCTGCTGCTGATATTCTGCGGCCTTGGGAAGATGGATGTGCGCACCGCCTCGGGCAATGTGAAAATCGTCAATCTTTCCTCCAACATCGGCGCGCTGGCCACCTCTCTGGCGGCGGGAAAGGTGCTGGCACCCATCGGACTTATCGCCGCCGTATTTTCCATCGCCGGCCACTATGTGGGCGCCGGCCTGACCATAAAAAACGGCTCAAAGATCGTGCGCCCGGTCATCCTCGTGGTGCTTGTCCTGCTCGGCACAAAGGTCGCCCTCGAGCTCCTCGGCCTCTGGCCCCAGTAAAAAAAAGATATTTATTATTTATTCAATATTCTTCATTCTTTATTCTTTAAATAAACAAAAGCGCCCCGTCCACACGGAGCGCTTTAATTTTTAAGATGATCCCACCCAGCCGTATCGTGCTTAAAATAACCTGCTACTCAATAGCAGGTGGGTGTCAACCCAGCGATTTCACGCTCCCTTCGTCCAACACGGCTCAAGACCGTGCCGGGAGGTCTGCAATCCGGCGCCGGAGTCCGACTCCCTTTAATAAAATTGTAGGGTTATATAAGCGCAGTCCGCGCACTGGGCAGGGGTCAGGCGATGGTTGATTCTGTAAATCCTTACGGGAGTATTATATCACATTCCCGCCGGAATATTACAGGGAAATAAAGGGAAATCCCGGATCAGTCCTCTTCGCCGTAAAGCTCGGAGAAGCGGCTCTCGAAGATCTCGGCCAGAGTATCCAGCATCTCTTCGTCCTCGATCTCGGTCAGCTCTTCCTCGCCGCCCTCGACCTCAACGACCTGAAGGATGTAGTACTCGCTGCCGTCGGCGGCGCCTTCCTCGTCGTCGCCCAGATAGGGCAGCAGGGCGACATAGCGGCCGTCGTCGGTCTCGATGGCGTCCAGCAGCTCGAACTCGTGCTGCACATCGTCATCGTCGATAAGGGTGATTATATCAGCGCTGTATTCTTTATCAGCCATTGTAAATACCTCCGTTTGTTGCTGTCTGATGTCTAACATTAACGATTTTACCCTTTATTGAGGCTCAAGTCAACACCTATTTTTTGTATGGCAATAAAATTAGTTTTTCTCAAAAAAGTTATAACTTTCTATTGACATTCCACAACAAGCATGGTATTATACAAGTGACACAAGGAGATGTCATTCAAGTTCATAAGGACGGCGAAAGGCCGTGCCGTGAACCACAATCGAACACCGCTCCCGGACTCCTCGGTTCGGACAGCGAATCCGCGTGATATATATTCTGCTGTCGCCAAGACAGCAGGCAGAAAAATATGTATACGGTTTAATTTTTGACAATCGGTGTCCCCGATTTCTACCGCGAAGGCGGAAATTAGCCGCGGAGATCGCCGTCCGGCAAACAGCCGACCCGGAAGCGAATAGGTCAGGAACATGGAGGTGAGGCCAATGAGACACATTGACGAGTCACAGTCCATAGGCTTCGGTTCCCGCACCGCATCGATCATCTGAGGATAAAAAAAGCATCACAAGCGGCGACATTCCCTTTGCGCCCACGCAATAGCGCGGACTATCGAAAAGGGCAGCGCCCCGCTCAGCAACAGCTGAATAAGTGCTTCAGTTATCCGCGCGGGCGATTTCGTCACCCGACAGTGTGACAAAGGGATCGGATACGGATCATGCGTAGATGTGCGGAACCGGAAACTGCACAAGGCGAAGGACTCGGACGCAAAGGGTACAGCACCCGGCGGAAAGGTCATTCCCGGCAGCCGCAGCCGCAGATATTGGGTACGCGGGATCCAACGGAAAGTATTCGCGGGAACCTGAAGCAATGGACATATGACTTAAAACGGACGCAACTGTTATTTTTTCAGATATACCAAAATACTGATGAAAAGGTGAGTCCGATGAAATGATTATTTCGCCGATAAAAAGGCGATCAGGACAGATAATACCTAAAATTTGAATGAAAAGGTGAGTCCGATGAAGTAGTTGGTTCGCCGCGGAGCTTGCTCCCGGCACAACGAATGGATGCCATTCAATCTGATGCAAAGGTGAGTCCAATGAGATAATCATTACCGTTTGAAAAAACGGAACATAAAATTAAATAGGAAAGCCTGTCGGCGCGATGGCGTCGGCAGGCTTTTTGCGGTTGCGCTCCGGGGCAAAAGTGAGGTATAATGATCATATCAAACAAGAAGGGGAATCGACCATGATCTACACAGCCATGACCAACAAGGCGCTCCGGCTGGCCTACAAGGCTCACGAGGGCGCTGTGGACACCTCGGGCACTCCTTACATTTTCCACCCGGTGCATCTGGCCGAGCAGATGACCGACGAGGTGACCGCCACCGTCGCCCTGCTCCACGATGTGGTGGAGGACACGGACATCACCTTTGACGACCTTCGCAGGGAGGGCTTCCCCGAGGAGGTTCTGTCCGCTCTCGACCTGCTCACCCACCGGGAGGGCGTGGCCTACATGGATTACGTAGCCGCCATCAAGGATAATCCCATTGCAAGGGCGGTCAAGCTGGCCGACCTGCGCCACAACAGCGACATCACCCGCTTTGCCGGCAGCGGGAATCCGCCCACGGAGGAGAAGCTGGAATACTATCGCCGGAAGTACGAGCCGGCGCTCCGGCTGCTGGGTGAGGGAGAGTAATATCATTGCAAAAAGCGGCTGTCACAGCATCGGAGCTGTGGCAGCCGCTTTGGCTTGAAAACAATCCTTCTATATTGGTTAAACACCACTCGGACTTACAGCAACTATCGTCCTAAAGGACGATACAGGGAACCCCCACCGAGGGTTCCCTACGCCAAAACAGTCCACCGGACTGTTTATGGCTACCCTCCTGCGGCCGGCGCACGATGCGCCGGATTTTCACCGAAGGAGTATTTCGCTCTCTGCGGAGAGCGACCAAAGGCGCTGCCTTTGGAATCCGCAAGCCTTTGAAAAGGCTTGATCCAAACTTTATGTTTCGCTTTTGGTAGCCTTCACCAGCCGCTCGGCAAAGGCCCGGGCGCCCTCCACGGCCTCCTCTGTCCGGAAGGAGGCGAGGTCGTCCGTGTCCCGCACGGAGAACGCGCCGTCGTACACAAGGCCGCAGTGCTTGCACAGCCGCTCGATGCCGGTGACAAATGGCTCCATAGCATAGTCGGTCTCGTAGCCGTGGGTAGCCAGCACGGCAATGTGCTTGCCCTCCCACAGAGAGCCGGTGGCGGTGCCGTAAAATTTGCTCATGCCGTAGTGGCGGTCGAGGACAGCCTTCAGCTTGGCCGGACAGTACCACGCGTAGATGGGCGTGGCCAGCACCACGCAGTCGGCGGCCTGAATGGCCCGGACGATGTCGGCCATGTCGTCGTCATCCTGCACGCAGCCGTAGCTGCCGCTGACATCCTGACAGGCGTAGCAGCCGATGCAGGGATTGACCTCCATGGTCACCAGCTTCATGTATTCCACCTCGGCGCCCAGCTCCTCCAGCCGGGCAAGAAAGGGCTTGCACAGCTCGGCGGTGTTGCCGTTGAGCCGGGGACTGCCCATGATAACGCAGAATCTCATCAGATAATATACTCCTTGTTTTTGCTGTTACGGCGCGTCGGTGGGCGTGACCTCCACCACATAGCCGGTGGCGTAGTCGGGAACCACCCGTTCGGCCCGCTTTATGCCGAGCCAGTAGCACAGCAGAGGTATGAGCAGAAACAGCAGAAAGATTATCAGCATGGTCTTGAAGCTGATCCTGCGCTCCATCTTCTCCCGGCGGCGGCGTTCTTTGCTGGTCATTTATACTCTCCTTTGCTCCGTCTGTTCAGCGGCTGAATATGGCGGTGGCTCCGCAGGGAAGCACCTGCTCCCGGCCTCCGCCCGAGGCTCCGGTCACCGGCAGGCCGATCTCGTCGGCTTCGATGACCGCGTCCTTCCACCGGCTGCCCAGATGAGCCGTGAGGATATACTTCATCACCGAGGGTGAAAGGCCGGTGGTGTAGCTGTTGATGAGGAAGAACAGCGGGTTGTCGGTCAGCACCTTTGCCACGCTGCCCACAAGGTCGTATATCTGCTCCTCAAGGTGCCACACCTCGCCGCCCGGACCGCGGCCATAGCTGGGCGGGTCCATGATGACGGCGTCGTAAAGGGAGTTGCGGCGGCACTCACGGGCGGTGAATTTGCCGCAGTCCTCCACGATCCAGCGCTGGGGCACGTCGGCAAGGCCGCTGGCGGCGGCGTTTTCCTTACCCCACTGGGTCATGCCCTTGGAGGCGTCCACGTGGCACACATAGGCTCCCGCCGAGAGGCAGGAAACGGTGGCTCCGCCGGTGTAGGCAAAGAGATTGAGCACACGGATATCCCGACCGGCGGCGGATATCTTCTTCCGCATCCAGTCCCAGTTGACCGCCTGCTCGGGGAACAGGCCGGTGTGCTTGAAGCCCATGGGCTTTATGTTGAAGCGCAGGTCATCGTAGCCTATCTGCCACGATTCGGGCAGCTTGCGGCGCATATCCCAGTGTCCTCCGCCGGTCTGGGCGCGGACATAGCGGGCATCGGCCTTTTTCCAGAGGGGATGCTCCCTGGGAGTTTTCCAGATGATCTGCGGGTCGGGGCGAATGAGTATGATGTCGCCCCAGCGCTCCAGACGCTCTCCCTCGGAGGCATCCAGAAGCTCGTAGTCTTTCCACCGGTCAGCAGTTCTCATGCGGCACGGTCACCGTCCTTGAATCATAATAATTTGCCTCGCGAGGCAGACCGCCGGCCGCGTTCGTACCGTCAGTCGGTTCAGAAGGGCAGAAGCTCCTTCAGGTGAGCAAGAGGCGCGTTGTTGGAGAAGATGAGGAAGTATCCCGCCACTCCCACAAGCACGAGGATGGCCAGAATGGTGGCGATGACGGTGCCTATCTGGCTGCCGCCCTCCTTGTCGCTGCCGTCGTCAAAGCGTCTGGGGCCGCTGGCGGCTCCTCCGCCGGTGTCCTCAAAGCCCTTCTTGGGCACGCCGCCCAGAGCGGTGTTGTTGTCACCGGTGTTGACGGTGCCGTCGGCGTTGAAGCTGACAAGGCTGTTGAGCAGCGCGTTCTTCAGCTCCTTGCCGCAGATCTCACAATACTGATACTCGTCGGGGTTTTCATTGCCGCAGAATTTGCAGACTATCATTTATGTATCCTCCTTGCAGAGTATGTTACCGGCTCTCCGCCGGGAAGGTTCAATCAGAATATAGTCGCCTGACCGGGCTGGGCATCCGAGGGCGGGGACATTTCCAGATGCTCGTAGGCAAGGCGGGTGACGCAGCGGCCTCTGGGCGTGCGTGTGATGAAGCCGATCTGCATCAGGTAAGGCTCGTAGACGTCCTCGATGGTCACCGCCTCCTCGCCGATGGCCGCCGCGATGGTCTCCAGACCCACGGGGCCGCCGTTGTAGAAGCGGATGATGCTGGAAAGCAGCAGGCGGTCGATCTTGTCAAGGCCCAGCTCGTCGATCTCCATGCGGTCGAGGGCGAGGCGGGCGATGCGCTCGTTTATCAGGCCGCTGCCCTCCACATCGGCAAAGTCACGGGTGCGCTTGAGCAGCCGGTTGGCGATTCGGGGAGTGCCTCGGGAGCGGGAGGCCAGCTCGAGGGCGCCGTCTGCGTCGATGGGAATGCCCAGAATGGAGGCCGAGCGGGTGACGATGTCGGCCAGCTCCTCGGTGGTGTACAGCTCAAGGCGCATGAGCACGCCGAAGCGGTCGCGCAGAGGAGCCGAAAGCTGTCCGGCCCGGGTGGTGGCACCCACCAGAGTGAATTTGGGCAGAGGCAGATGGTAGCTCATGGCTCCCTGACCCTTGCCGGTCATGATATCGATGGCGAAGTCCTCCATGGCCGGGTAGAGTATCTCCTCCACCTGACGGGCCAGACGGTGGCACTCGTCGATGAACAGCACATCTCCGGGATTGAGGGAGCTGAGTATGGCGGCCAGATCGCCGGGACGGGCGATGGCCGGGCCGGAGGTGATGCGCAGTCCCACGCCCATTTCGTGGGCGATGATGCCGGCCAGCGTGGTCTTTCCCAGACCGGGAGGGCCGTAGAGCAGGACATGGTCGAGGGTCTCCCGACGGCCGAGGGCGGCGTCGATGTACACCCGCATATTCTCCTTGACCTTGCTCTGGCCTATGTACTCCTCCAGCGTGTGAGGCCGGAGGGGATTGTCCGCGTCGATCTCCGCGCCCTGATAGCCCGGGTCGACTATGCGGTTTTCGTAATCGGTGTCCTCCGGCGAGCCGCCGTCGAAGACTATACCGTTGTATTCTTTAGCCATTTAGTATTATCCTTATAAAATATTACAGAATCAGCTGGCTTCGTCCTCCACATGGTCGGGCTGGAACATCTGCTCGGCGATGAGCGCGGCGGGCAGACGGAAGCTGTCGAAGCACCATTTGCCGCCGGTTCCGGGGACAAGGTGGTAGTCGTGCTCAGCCCAGAAGAGGGAGCCGTAATAATCGAGGCTTATTTCCACATGGTAGAGTATCTCGGTGTTGGACTGGGAGAGGATGAAGCCGGAGCGGGTGCCGATGTCCCACGGGATCTCCCCGGACATATCCACGCAGTAGTAGAGGCCGCCCTCCATATCCCGGAAAACGGGAGCGCCGGAAAAGACCTCGGTTTCCATGAGCGAAAGGACGATATCCTCGGTGAAGTAGGTGTTCAGCCTTGTCTCCAGAGCCTCGAGGCTGGTCAGTCCCGGTTCAAGCACCCGGGCGTACATGGCGCCGTCGGCTTCGAGCATATCGGAGGCCGAGCGCTCCGGAGCGCCGCAGCCGGTGAACCATGCATACAGCTCCTCGGCTTCGGCGAACTGCCGGTCGAGCCATGTCTGCTCCGTGGATTCCACGCCCGGATCGTCGTAGTTCTCTTCCCCATCCTTTCCGCAGGCGCACACAGACACCAGCATTATCAGGCTGAGGATAAGGCACAGAAATTTTTTCATTTATAACCTTTCCGGGCCGTCAGCGGCTCGTCATGGAGATTGGTCAGTTGTTCTGAGCCGCGGCGCGCAGGGCGGCGGCTATCATCTGCTCGACGGTCATGGTCTGGTCGAGGGCGGACACCAGCTGAGCCGCCTCGGTCTGGGAGTAGCCCAGAGCCACCAGAGCCTTTGCCGCTTCGGTGGCCGACCCGGCGGAGGGCACCGAGGGCAGAGGCATTCCCGGCAGGCCGGCGGAGGCCACCGGCTGGATGGCCGACACCTTGTCCTTGAGCTCCAGCACGATGCGCTGGGCCTGCTTGGGGCCGATGCCGGGAGCGGCGGTCAGCGCCTTGGCGTCACCGGCGGCCACGCTGATGGCCAGCTGCTCGGGGCTGATGGCCGACAGCACGGCGATGGCGGTCTTGGCTCCCACGCCGGAAACTCCGATGAGCATACGGAAGCAGGACAGCTCCGCCTTGGTGGAAAAACCAAACAGGGTGAAGGCGTCCTGAGTGACATTCATGTGGGTGAAGAGAGTGGCCTTCTGGCCGATGGCGGGCATGGCGCGCTGGGTGGTGCCGGAAACGAGGCACCGGAAGCCCACTCCTCCGCAGGAAATGACGACGCTGCCCGGTTCGCTGAGCAGCAGCTCGCCGCTGAGTGAATATATCATATTATCTCCGATATTATCTCCGAAATGGTGTGATTATTTGGTGTGCCGTCCGGCGGAGGGAGTCCGGCGGGAGGGCACCTTCTGCTCCACCACCGTGCGCACCTCCACAATGTGCTTGCGGGCGCTGTTCTGGGCGTGGCAGATGGCCAGAGCCAGAGCGTCGGCGGTGTCGTCCGGCTTGGGCACCTCCTTGAGGGCCAGCAGACGGCGGGTCATCTCCTGCACCTGAGCCTTGGGAGCCTGACCGTAGCCGGTCACGGCCTGCTTGACCTGCAGGGGAGTATATTCATACACCGGCACGCCCTTGTGCTCGGCGGCCAGCAGCACCACGCCGCGGGCCTCGGCCACGCCGATGACCGTTTTGGCGTTGTTGGCGTAGTAGAGCCGCTCGATGGACATGACATCGGGCCTGAACTGGTCGATAAGCTCGCAGACACTGCGGTATATGGTGGCCAGCCTGGTGCCGAACTCGTCGTTGGGCGAGGTGAGGATGGCTCCGTATTTTCCGGGAGCAAAGCGGGGCGCGGCGTAGCGGACAAAGCCGAAGCCCACCGTAGCGTATCCGGGGTCTATGCCTAAGATAACCATTGTTCCCTCCATATCTCTCCGGGCAGCACCCGGGTGTGTTCAGTGCGTAATAAAAGCAATGTGTTTCGGTAATATATAATTATATATTATTTGCTTTGGTTTTCATAGTCTTTTCCGGAAGATTTTAGCCCGCGGGCATAGAAAATTCCTCTGATTATTTATCTTAATCGTCAGCGGCGGCTCTGGCAAGGAGAGAGCGGATATCCTTCATCCGTCCGGCCAGCTCCAGCATGGCGGTGTCGTGGAGGGCGGCCAGCCGCTCGGGGCGGCGCTCACGGATGCTGACCTTCAGCGGGGCGATGGGCTGCAGCACCACTGCCTTGCCCTCCCTTTCCAGCTGACGGCACAGCCTGCGCTGGCGCTCGCTGATCTCGTGCCCTCTCTCCAGCACCTCTATGAGCTTGGGATACTGGGCGTATTTCCTGCGGTAGAGGGGCATTTTATCCTCTTTTTTGCACACATAATCGGGATTGCGGGTGAGGACGATGATGTTGTACTGGTTGCCGTCGGCCATGGAGCGCTCGATGGGAATGGGATCGGCAAGGCCGCCGTCCAGCAGGTCATAGCCTTCAAAGTGCTCCACGGGAGCCAGCAGCGGCAGGGCGCAGGTGGCCCGGAGCACGGTCAGACGCCGGTCGCCCATGAGAGCCTCCTTGTCAAAATACACCGCCTCGCCGGTGACGCAGTCGGTGGCGCCGATGCGCATACGGCAGGGGCTGGAATAGAAGGCCTCAAAGTCAAAGGGGAGAATATCGTTGACCATGTCTCCCAGCAGGAAGTCAAAATTGAACACGCTGCCCTCATTGCGCAGGTGGTCAAGACCCATGTAGCGCGGGTCGGAGGAATACTTCACGAAGCATTCGTAGTTGCGGCGCAGCTGGCCGCTGACATAGTTGATGCCGGTGAGGGCGCCGGCGGACACTCCCGCCACATAATTCAGGCGGATGCCCTCGCTGTATAAGCCCTGCAGTATTCCGGCGGTGTAGGCGCAGCGCTGGCCGCCGCCCTGCAGTACAAGTCCAACTGACATTTTATTCTCCTCCTTTACTCCACCTTCCAGCCCGGGGCACTTCCGGGCCAGTAGCCGGTAAGCATCTTATCCTCGTGGGCTGTCCAGCGGCCATTCTCCCGGCGGAGCATAAGCGTGATCTCCGCGCCGTCCACGGTGATGGAACAGCTGCCCGTGTCGCCCACCGTTATGGCGGCGTGTATTCTGTATTCGCTGTCGGCGTCGGCGTAGCCCTTCGCCTCCACATATTCGGTCACCGCCGGCCAGACCTCGGAGCGAGCGAAGGCGGCGGCTCCCATGTATCCGAAGCCCGCCCAGCACAGCGCCGCGCAAAGGAGGGCGCACACAACGGTCGCCGCCCTCCGTCCGAAGGAGGCTCCCTCGGCGGTCACCCGGGTGCGGGCAAGGCGGTCGCCGGTCTTTTCCCGGCCGGTGGCCAGCTGCCAGAGGGCAAGGGGAAAGAAAAAGTCGAGGCAGCACCGCTTGAGCAGGTCGGCGGGCTTTACCCGCTCCTCCCCTTTTCGGATATATTCCACCCGCAGACCTGCAAGGCGCTTGCCCACGCTTCGGCCTCCGGGCAGGTCACGGAGCTGGAAGAGAACGGCCCACAGCAATATCCACGGCCACAGACCCCAGCTTGCGCCCATGCGTCCCAGAACCTCAGACAGCAGCACCATGGGCACCATGGTCACGGCCACATCCACCAGTGCGGCGGCTATGCGGAAAACAGCCGCTCCGGCTGCCGCCTGCCGCCGGCTTGCCTGCTGCTCTTCCCGGCGGCGGGCGCTTCGGTCAAAAAGTCCTTCCCGGTTATTCATGCCTTCGTCCTCCCCGGTCTCCTCCAGTATTATCAAACGGCGCACCAGCACAAAGCGGCGGCCTCGGTTGACGATGAGCAGCACGCCCGCAAGGCAGGCAAGCCCGGCGCACAGAGCGGTGAGAATGAGCTTTTCCCGGAGCGCGCGGCTGGTTTCCCTTTCGGCGCGCACCACAAGAACATAGCGCTCGTAGTCCTCCCTCGCCCGCTTGGTCAGCTCCTCGTCGGGAGCGTAGTCGGGATCAGAGGCAAGAAGGCTCTGGCACTGCACCCAGTATTCGTAGCAGTAGGCACGGTCGAACTCCCGGAACTGGGTGATATAATTTTCCGCCCGCTCCGCCACATCGCTGGGCGAGACTTCGGCGTCACTGCCGGAAACGGCCGAGTAGGCCACGGGATAATCCTCCGCGCCCTCGAGGCTCACCGGACGCGCGTTGTCCCGCAGAGCCACAAAGCCGGTCAGCGCCAGCAGAGCGAAAAAGGCGAGGATATACCAGACGGTGCGGCCATCCAGCCTGTCTATCCGCCGGTTCAGCAGCTCCTGACTGCCGATGTTTTCATCTTTCTTCATATCGTTTCCCTCGTTATTCCCGTGGAGGCCTATACCGGCTCCCCGGCGTTGCGGCGGCGGTCGAGATGATCCTGCAATATTATGCTGGCGGCCACGGCGTCGATGACTGCCTTGCGCCGCTTGCCTCTGGTGTCGCTCTGGTTGAGGTAGCTGATGGCGGTCATAGTGGTGCCCCGCTCGTCGGACATGACCACCTCAAGGCCGCTCTGCTCCCGGAGCTTGTGGGCGAACTCCCGGGCGCCCTGAGCGCTTTCGCCCTCACTGCCGTCCATGTTCACCGGCAGGCCCACCACCAGCCGCTGGGCTTTCCGCTCGGCGGCGAGGGCGCATATCTTCTCGCACAGCTTTTCCCGGTTCCACTCCTCAATGACGGTCAGAGGCGTGGCCATTATCTCGCTCCGGTCGCATATGGCGATGCCGGTGCGCGCCTTGCCCAGATCAACGGACATGATTATCATAATAAATTGTGCTCCTTTGCTCTCAGGTCGCCCTCTCCAGATGGGAATGGTCGTTTTCCGTGACAAGCTCCGGCTGGCCGTCGGTCATCATCACCACGCCCACGCCGGTGTTGCTCCAGCGGCCGGCCTGAGGCAGCTCCTCAAGAGGTAAGCCTCTGACCCAGCACATCAGGTTGCGCAGAGTACAGCCGTGGGTGACTATCACCACAGTCCTGCCCTCGTTGGCGGCGGCTATTTCGGTCACCGCCTCCACGGCACGGCGGCGCACTTCGGCCATGCTCTCGCCGCCCTCGGGGGAGAACAGTCCCGAACGCTCCATCCACAGTCTTCCCTGCTCGGGGAACCGGGCGCGGACTTCCTCCCAGGGCATTCCCTCGAGCACGCCGCCGTTTATCTCCATGAGACGGCGGTCGGTATGTATGGGCATATCTCTGCCGCCCCGGCAGGCCTCGGCGGTGCGCATGGCCCGGAGGAGCGGGCTTGAGTATATGGCGTCAAATTCCACATCCTCAAATCGCCTGCCCAGAGCCTCGGTCTGCTTCACTCCCTCGGGAGAAAGGTCGGTGTCTATCTGACCCTGAAAGCGGTTCTCAAGGTTGCCCTGAGACATGGCGTGGCGGACAAATATCAGCTTTGCGGACATACCTTTCTCCTCTCAGCCGTTGAAGTCCATCTCTCCCGCCGGGTGCTTCCACCATGTCTGGGTGGCGAAGGTGGAAAGGCCGTCGGCGATGTGGCTGTTGTCGTTTTCCGCGATGAGGGTGGGCACACCATTTTCCATCTCGATGACGCTCACGGCGGTGTTGTCGCCCCACGCAACGTCGTTGAGCCGCTCGATGGGCCAGCCCTTGGCCCAGCACAGCAGGTTGCGGATGGCGCAGCCGTGGGAGGTAATGACCACGGTCTTGCCCTCGTTGGCGGCGGCTATCTCAGTGACCGCTTCGCTGACGCGGCGGCGCACATCGGTCATGGCCTCGCCGTTCTCCGGGTGGAACAGCCAGGGCTGGGCATCCCACAGCCTCGCCTGCTCGGGAAAGCGCTCCGGCAGCTCCGCCCAGCGCACGCCCTCAAAAACTCCGCCGTTTATCTCTATCAGCCGGTCGTCCAGCTGAATGGGCAGGTTCATGCGGCAGTTGCAGGCCTCGGCGGTCTGTCTTGCCCGGGTGAGAGGGCTTGAATAGATGGCGTCAAAGGGTATGGCTTCAAAGCGGGCGGCGAGGGCGGCCAGCTGTTCCTCGCCCCGGGGAGTGATGGCTCCGTCGGCGTGACCCTGAAAATAGCGCTCAAGATTTCCGGCGGCCTCGCCGTGGCGCACGATGATAAGCTTTGCGGACATATTCTCTTATCCTCCGGAATAATATAAGGAACCACTGAATAAATCACACCTGACGGTTTGGCGCACACCTTGCTTGCATCTTTTCCGCCATGCTTCGCCAAAATGCTCGTCAATACACAAAGTATTGACTCCGCTTTTTGCTTCGCCTGACGAAAAATCTGACTGCGCAATCTGCGCACCAGATTTAATCAGTGCCTCCTTTATTCTCTTCATTATAACACAATATCCAGCCGGTGAACAGCGGTAATCTCAAAAAGAGCGTCACATCATAATCTCAAAAAGAGCGTCACATCATAATTGCAGAAAACACCAAAGCGGACAGCCCGAAGGCCGCCCGCTCTGGTGTTGAAAAGAGTATATATTGGGGATATAAGGTGTAAGCAATGTTAGTTAAGGGAGTTGATGTCGATCAGGGTGATGGTCACGTCGAAGGTGGAGGCCACGCCGTTGGTGTAGCGGGCGAGGGTCATGGTCATCTGGCCGCCGATGCCGGTCTGCTGGAGGTGTTTATCCAGCACCTCCATGGTGGGGCAGGGCTCGCCGTTGACGGCAACAATGAGGTCGCCCACCTTGGCTTCGGTTCCGGCAAGAGCGCCCTTTTCGTTTATCTCCTCAATGACGAGGCCGGCGCTGTAGGTGTCGTCGATGATGAAATCCAGCGGGATCTGGCGGATGGTCACGCCGATGCCCGCGGTGGGCTGATTCTGGCTCTGGCCGCCCTGATCGCCCTGATTGCCTCCGCCGGAGGGCATATTGCCGAAGTAGCCGCCGAAGTAATCATAGAAGTCCTCAAATTCGGAGTAGTCACCGCCCTGAGGGCCTGAGCCTCCGCTCTGGGTGACATTATCTCTGCCGGTGTCGATGAGGCCGATGTAATCAAGGCCCCACACCCAGAATATGCCGCAGGCGAAGAGGAGGGTCAGGCCGACAATAACGCCCACAAACCACATACAAACCCGGGCGGGCAGGCTGAAGAAATCAGCCGAGCCGGGTCGCTGGCGCTGGGTGTCGCCGGCGGGAAGCTCCTGACCGGGATAATTCCGGTTCTCCGTGAGATAATAGTTTTCCTGATTGAAATCGGACATACATATACCTTCCTTATCGGGCACCGGAACGGCTCTGCCGGGCCTCTCCCGATGCTGTAGTTATTCTACCGCACACATATGTATTTTATGTGATATGGCGATTACGATAATTTGAATTAGGTATTAAAAATTATCGTGAGCCGGCGGGCATATCCGCCCATCGGACAGCTATATTATTATACTACCGACGGGGTCTTTCGTCAACGGCACGATTGGCCCCATTTGGGAGTGTGACAGACATGACGGAACTGGCAGAAAGAGCCGGACAGCTCATATGGGGGCCGTGGACGGCGGCGGCGGTGATGGCCGCGGGAATATGGCTCAGCGGCAAGGCCGGATGGGTGCAGATATTGGGGATAAGAAAATGGTGGTCGGCCACCGTCGGGTCGTTTTTCTCCAAAAGAAAGGACACCGGCGGCATTTCGCCCTTCCAGAGCGCCACGGCGGCGCTGGCGGGCAGTCTGGGCACCGGCAACATCGTGGGCGTGGCGGTGGCAATTTCCGCCGGTGGGCCGGGCGCGATTTTCTGGATGTGGCTGGCCGCTGTTCCCGCCATGGCCACGGCCTACGCGGAAAATGTGCTGGGCATCCGCTACCGCCGGAGAGAGGGCGGCAAATGGGTCGGCGGGCCGATGATGTATATGTGCCACGGGCTGGGCTGGAAAAAGCTCTCCTTTGTCTGGGCGGGACTGTGCGCGCTGGCGGCGCTGTGCGTGGGCAATGTGGTGCAGGTCAATTCCATCGCCGCGGCGGTGGGCGAGGCGTGGAGCGTTCCCGCAATCGTTGTGGGCGTAGTGCTGGCGCTGGCCGCCGCTCCGGCTATCCTCGGCGGCGCCCGGTCGGTGACAAGGATGACCGAGCGGCTGGTGCCCTTTATGGCCGGGGCTTATATCTTAGCCTGCCTCGCTGTCATCGGGATCAACCTCCACCGGCTCCCGGAGGCTCTTGGCCGGATAGCGGGCGAGGCCTTCGCGCCGAAGTCGGTGGGCGGCGGCGTGCTGGGAACCATGCTGGTGGGCGTGCGGCGGGGCGTGTTCACCCACGAGGCGGGCATGGGCACCTCCGTGCTGATTCACTGCACCGCCGACACGGAACACCCGGAGGAACAGGGATACTGGAGCATATTCGAGGTATTCCTTGACACCATTGTCATGTGCAGTCTTACGGCGTTGGCTATTCTGGTCAGCGGAGCCGACTCGGGCGGAACGGGCGCCGCCATGACCGCCGCGGCTTTCCGGCCGGTATTCGGCGGAATGGCCGACAGTTTCACCGCTCTGTCCACACTGCTCTTCGCCTTTGCCACAGTGGTGGGATGGAGTTGCTGCGGTGAGCGCTCCTTTGCCTATCTCTTCGGCGAGGGTGCGGCACAGTGGTACCGGGCTGTCTATGTGCTGCTTATTCTCCCCGGATGCGTTATGAACGCGGGAGCGGTGTGGGCGGCGTCGGATATTCTCAACGCCCTGCTGATGCTGCCTAACCTTGCGGCGGTTTTGCTGCTGGAGCGAAAGGCACGGGTTTTCCGCGACAAAATCGCTCTTCCCGGCGGGCGGTGAAACCCTTCCCTCACGAAGGAATGCATAGAATTCTGTCTCATTATACAGAACCGTTTTCCCCGGTTTGTTCACATTATATTCGGTTGACGCAAATGTCAATTTCGGATATAATCACCTTGTCCGGCCATTAATTCCATATCCCGCCGGACAGGGAGGCGTTCGTTACGGCGCAGAATTATGATAACTTCGGCTCGCGCGGCCTGAATGTGCGCATCCACAGCAACGGCACACCGGTCGCCGTCAAGTCGAAGCGGATACTCTTTATTGGACTGCTGGTTCTTCTGGTGATCGTCAACGTGATGCTGGGTCTGTTTTCCTCGATCAGCGGCGGCTGCTTCCAAGTGCTGAACCTGAAGATCAGCGACGAATATATAACCATTTTCCACGGTGACGATTACCAGCTCAGCGCCACCACCCTCACCACCGGCGAGGGCAACATCGAATTCCGCTGGGAGAGCGATAACCCGGAACTGGTACAGGTGGACGAGACCGGCAAAATAACCGGTCTGGAGGTGGGCAAGGCGGCGGTCACCGTCACCGAACAGTCCACCGGCCATCAGGCGGTCTGCAACGTCACGGTCATGGCGCTGGCCGAAATGACCGTGGAACGCACGGAGTACACTCTGGGCGTAGGCGAGCAGGACACCATCTCCGCTTTCTCCGGCAACGGCCGGGAGGTGGAGTATGTTTCCTCCGACCCCTCCGTGGCCACCGTGGACGAGAACGGCGGACTGACCGCAGTTTCTCCCGGTGACGTCACCATAACCGTTTCCGGTTTCGGATGCGAGAAGATACCCTGCACCGTATCGGTCAAAAAGGCTCCGTCTGCCATCACCTTTGACACTTCGCTCAAGATGTGCGCCGGCGAATCCCGTCTCATTACCGCTTCGGTGGCCGAGGACGAGCATTGCTCCGGCTTCACACTGTCCGTGGACAGCGGCATCGTAGAGATCGCCGAGGACGGCACTCTCACCGCTCTTTCCTCCGGCGAGGCTACCATCACCGCCACCGCCTACAACGGTGTAACCGGGAAAGGCACCATCACCGTCCGTGAGGCTCCGGTTTCCATCAGCGCCAAACTGGAGGACAAGCCTCTCTACACCGGCGACACCACCCAGATGAAGCCCAAGGAAAACACCGGTTTCTGCCAGCAGTTCATCTACTCCACCAGTGACCCGGCTGTGGCCACAGTGGACAAGGACGGCGTTGTCACCGCCACCGGCAAAGGCTCTGCATCCATATACTGCGAGACTTACAACGGGGTCAAGACCTCCTGCAAGGTGGACGTGACCATCGTTGACTACACCACCCCCTACACTTCCTCCCGCGTGGCGCGGAACTGTCAGGAACTGGTGACCAAATACCCCGATCTGCTCAAGATGGAGACCATCGGCAAGAGCACCCACGGCACGGATATCATCCTGCTCAAGATGGGTACCGGCGAAAAGAAGGCCCTTATCACCGGCGGCATTCATTCCCGTGAGGACATCACCGTCAACTTCGTCATGCGGTGCATTGAGGAATACGCCGAGGGATTCACCAAGAACGGACGATACGGCAC
>JAZSQO010000186.1:0-24431 GCA_045538015.1 Acutalibacteraceae bacterium
CTCGTCTTCGAGAATCTCCCCGCCGGAACGCAGCCAGAAAATATCATCCTGACCGTTGTTGAAATGAGCCGACATCCAGAGTTCCGGGAATCGGCTGTCGAGATATTCCACCGACTCGTCGATGGTGGATATGTTATCCCGCAGACCCTGCGCCGTTGGGAATGTTCGGTCGTCCTCCTGCCCGAGACCGGACGCGTGTCCCACCGGTTCCTCGGAGACATCGGGCATAAACGTGTCTTCTTCCGGTGTGTCGTTGATAACAATCTCCTCAGAGGTAGGAATTGCCTCCGCCGGCTCCGCGTTCCCGCAGCCGGAAAAGAGGAAAAAACTGCTCAGCGCGGCCAGCGCCAGCAGAATGGCCAGAATCTTTTTCATGAGTTGCTCCTTCAGTTCAGACGCCCTGCCGCCTGCGATACCGGTCGATGGTTTCGTCGCTCCAGATGTGGGCTTCCACATATCGCTCCGGACCGTGTTTTCCGTCGCCGTTCCAGTCCTGCGGCAGACCGTACTTTTCGATTATCTTCAGTATTTCTTCGTAGGTGTATAACTGCCGGCGGTATTCCTTCCAGTCGTCATCCCTCGGCCATGGGCTGAAGGTGGGAAAGGAGTCGCCGTAAGTAAAGGATACGGTTCTCAGGTCGAATTCCTCGATGGGGATTCTGATGTGGGCGCAGTCTTCAAACCATGTACTCAGCCACGGGCTGTGTTCCACCACCATGTAATGGGGCGAACTGCGCTGCACGATGCCGCCTTTTTTAATGAATTCCTTCCTGATGATATCCTCGTACATCCGCCGCCGGAACATATAGTCGGCGTCCCGCTGGGCGCTCTGGGCGTCCGGCTTTGTCTTCCGGATGTTTTCCAGCACCGCCTCCGCTTCTTCCCGGGGAAGATCGGAAAGATTGAGGAACGGTTCCAGTTTTCTGTCATAATAATGGTATAGGAACATTTCCTGTCACCTCGCTCATACGATATGCCTGTGATTGCTCCGGAAACAAAACGGGCTGCCGCAGATATGATGCTCTGCGGCAGCCGTATTATACGGGCCAGGCAGCCTTGAATGGCTTACAGATCGTAATACAGGCCGAACTCTGCCGGGTGAGGAACAGAATTGATCTTATCCAGTTCGGCGCGGCGCTTCCTGATCCAGATCTCGATGAGTTTTTCGGGGAATACACCGCCGGCGGTCAGATAATCGTGGTCGGCTTCCAGCGCGTCCAGAGCCTCGCCGAGGTTGGTGGGCAGTCCCTGAATCTTTTTCTTCTCCTCTTCGGAAAGTTTGTAGAGGTTGAAGTCGAAGGGACCCCAGCCGCAGGCCGAAGGATCGATCTTGTTCTTGATGCCGTCCAGACCGGCCATCAGAATGGCGGCGTAGGCATAGTAGGGATTGCAGGTGGCGTCGGGATTGCGCAGTTCAAGACGCTTGCTGTCCGGAGACTTGGCGTAGGCGGGAATGCGGATGACAGCGCTGCGGTTGGAGGTGGCGTAACCGATGGTCACGGGAGCCTCAAAACCGGGCACCAGACGGCGGAAGGAGTTGGTGGAGGGGTTGGTGAAGCCGCACAGAGAGGGGCAATGCTTCAGCAGACCGCCCATGAACCAATGGGCGATCTGGCTCAGACCGGAATAACCGTTCTCGTCGTAGAACAGGGGCTTGCCGTCCTTGCGGAGCAGCATATGAACGTGCATACCGTTGCCGGCCTCACCGGCGATGGGCTTGGGCATGAAAGTGGCGGGGCGGCCGTCCTTGACCGCCTCGTTCTTGATGACGTACTTGATGATCATGGTCTTGTCGGCCATTTCCACCATGTCGCCCAGTTCCACTTCGATCTCCAACTGACCGGGGCCGCCAACTTCGTGATGATGATATTTGACGTCAACACCCCAGTCGGCGAGGGTCATGCACATCTTTGAGCGGAGGTTATAGGTTATGTCTCTGGGAGCCGAGCAGTGATAGCCCGCCTTGAGGGGCACCTGATAGCCGTTGTTGCAGATGCTGGGATCGCCGGTGTTCCATTCGGCCTGAGAGGTGTCCACGGTGTAGCTCACGCTCTGGGGCTTGGTCTCGTAGCTGACATTGTCAAATACATGGAACTCAAATTCCGGGCCGATTATCATCTCGTCGGCGATGCCCTCTTTTCTCATGTACTCCACGGCGGCGAGGGCCACGTTGCGGGGATACTGGTCGAAGGGCTTGTTCTCCTCCTTGCCGATGACGCACACATCGCCCACCATGGACAGGGTGGGGATCTCCACATAGGGATCGAGCTGGGCGCTCTCGATGTTGGGGATGAAGACCATGTCGCTCTTCTCAACGGCGGCATAGCCGTAGTTGGAGCCGTCAAAGCCGATGCCGTAGGTCATGGTGTCCTCGGTGAAGCGCTCGGCGGGGATGGTGATGTGTCTCCAGCGGCCATCCAGATCGATCATCTTGAAGTCGATCATGCGCACGCCGTTTTCCTTGCAAAAGGCCTGAACCTCGCTGACAGTTTTCATGGGATGATTGCCTCCGTTCTCATGTTGATTGATTTATCCGAAAATATATACTCTAATTTTATATTTAATCAGCACAAGGGTTGAATGTCAAGCAAAATAAATGAATTTTATCCTCATGCTGCATAAAAATGATATTTATTATACATATCGGCCGGCGTGATAACCATCACAGTCCTCTCAATTTATGGTGACAAATTCCTCGAAGTGTGATATTATGATATCAGACGGACAAAGGAGGCGGTACATAATGGCCATCACGGTCTTTGAGCGCACGGAAAAGAAATATCGCCTCACCGAGGAGCAGTACGGGCAGGTCATGGCCGGACTGAGCGGACGGATGCGGGTGGACGGCTACGGCCTGACCACCATCTGCAGCGTCTATTACGACGACCGGTGCGACCGGCTCATCCGCACCTCCATCCAGCGGCCCATATATAAGGAAAAGCTCCGCCTGCGCTCCTACGGCATTCCCGGCCGGGAGGACACGGTATTCGTGGAGCTGAAAAAGAAATTCGACGGCGTGGTGTACAAGCGCCGGGCGGCCATGAGGCTTTGCGACGCCGAGGACTTTCTCCGGGGCGGCGACCCGCCCGGAGACGATTCTCAGATAATCCGGGAGATAGCGTGGGTGCGGGATTTCTACCGCCCCTCTCCCCGGGCGTTCATCGCCTATGACCGGATCGCCCTGATCTCCGACAGCGACCCTCAGCTCCGGATAACCTTTGACAGCGGCATCCGGGGACGGAGCGGCGACCTTACCCTTTCCGCCGGCGACAGCGGCATTCCTCTGCTCCCAGAGGGCCAGCGGATAATGGAGATAAAGGCTCCGGGAGCCATGCCTCTGTGGCTGTGCGATCTGCTCAGCGGCCTGAAGATATACCCCACCAGATTTTCCAAATACGGAACCTACTATCAGATGCTGACCGCCGGTGACATCGCCGCTCCGGATCAGACCGAAAAGGAGAAGCAGTATGTTTGATTCCATCTACACCTACGATTCAGCCGGAGTGCTGGACACCGACACCGCCCTCATCGCCGTGGCCGTGTCCTTCCTGCTGGGACTGGTTATCTCCCTTGTCTACCGCTTCCGGAGTGAGACCAGCCGGAGCCTTTCCGTGTCCCTCATAGCCCTGCCGGTCATCGTTCAGCTGGTCATCCTCATGGTCAACGGCAACGCCGGCACCGGCATCGCCGTGCTGGGCGCCTTCAGCCTCATCCGCTTCCGTTCGGTTCCCGGCACCGCCCGGGACATCGTGTTCATCTTCCTTTCCATGGCCGCGGGCATAGCCACCGGCGTGGGCATGATCTGGGCGGCCATTGCCGTCACTGCCCTTGTGTGCGCCGCCATGCTCATCCTCGGCCTGACCGGCTACGGCAATCCCGCCGAGGGCGAGCGCGACCTGCGGGTCACCATCCCCGAGGATCTTGACTACACCGCCATCTTCGACGACCTTTTCAAAAAATACACCACCCGCCACCGTCTGACCCGGGTGAGGACCACCAACATGGGCAGTCTTTTCGAGCTGCGCTACCGGCTGACCCTGCGCAAGGGCGTTTCCGAAAAGGAATTCATCGACCAGCTCCGCTGCCGCAACGGCAACCTGACCATCACCCTCGGCCGCTCCCTGAATACCGGCGACGAGATGACGCTGTAGAGCGGAGAAAAAGAATAGCAAAACCCGACCCGCGGCTGTGGAGCGCGGGTCGGGTTTGTTGTTGCTGTCGTGGAGGATGGATGCGGAGAGATGCCTGGGAGGAGCCTTTGGCAGACCGGCGCAAGGCCTCCGGCTTCCTCCGTAGGGGCAGATTCTATATCTGCCCTTGCTCAAACCTCCGGGTTTCCTTTGTGGGGGCGGTCATTGATCGCCAGCGGATTGACACCTCACCCGAACAGCGGTTACCTCGGTGCGAAGTGCCCGTTAAAGAATAAAGAATGAAGAATAAATAAGAAATAAGAAATATTTTTTAACCGATGACGCTGTACTCGAACATCTCATAATGCAGCTTCGTGCCGATATCCGCGCCGGGAGGCAGCAGGGCGAGGGCAATGAAAATATCCTCGTCGCAGGTGCCGGAAAGGTCGTGGAGGTAGGCGTACTCGCCCTCGATTTTTGAAACGATGTAATCCTTGGGTTCCATAATATCTCCTTGCTTTTTTTCTCATTCTATCACAGCCCGCCGCCTTGGGCAAGAAAAACCGTGATTTTCGATTATTAATAAAAAATACCTTTTCAAGCATACCGGGATATGGTATAATGCGTTGTTGTGAGCGACGGGCACACCCGACGCAAAAAATTACGGAGAAGGCCGGCTGACCGAACAGGCTCCCGGCGCAGGATATGAAATACATAATCATCGACCTTGAGTGGAATGGCGCGCCGCTTTACAAGACCGGCGGCTATTTCAATGAGATAATCGAGATCGGAGCCGTCCGGCTGGACGAGGATCTCAACACCGTAGACACCTTTCAGGCTCTGGTGCAGCCCAAGATCCACAAGAAGCTGACCGGCCGGGTCAAGCGGCTGACCCACATCTCCAACGACGAGGTGCGCAACGCCCGCCGCTTCAAGGAGACCTACCGGGACTTTCAGGCGTGGCTGGGTGAGGAGGAAAACTGCGTGCTCACATGGGGCAGCGGCGACATCCTCGTGCTGCTGGAGAATTTCGAGCAGCTGGGCATAAAAAACGGCATCAAGTCTATACATAATTATTGCGACGCTCAGGCCATATGTCAGCGCGCTCTGGGCATCGACAGCGCCAAGCAGCCCGGGCTGAGCGCCGTGGCCGAGCAGCTGGACATCGAGTTCGGCGACATGGAGATGCACCGGGCGCTTGACGACAGCATCGTCTCCGCCGAGTGCCTGCGCCGCTGCTGGAAGCCGGAGCTGTTCGAGGAGCTGGCCAGCGTGGTGAACGACGAGTTCATCCGCCGCATAACCTTCAAGACGGTCACCATTTCCGACATAAACAATCCTCTCATCGACCGCAATCTGTTCCGCCAGCGCTGCCCGGTGTGCGGCTCCCGTATGCGCCGTCTGGGCACCATCAATCCCCGCAACCGGGGCTTCAACGTGGAATACCGCTGCTCCAGATGCGAGGTTGAGTATGTGGGCCGCCACCAGTTCAAGCTCAAGTACGAGGGTATCCAGCACAAGTGCCTGCTGCGCACCCGCGAGGAAATAGAAGCAGCCCGGCGCGAGGAGGCCGAAAAGGCCGCCCGCCGCGCCGGAAACAACGGCGAAGAATCCGCCGCAAGCAAAGGAGATAATACTGCCATGAATAATAAAAAGACCGTTGCCGTGCTGTTCGGCGGCCGCTCCTCGGAGCATGAGGTTTCCCGCACCTCGGCGACCATGGCTATCAGGAATGTCCCCGCCGATAAGTATGACACCCTTATGGTGGGCATCACCAAGGACGGCCGCTGGTACCTCTACGAGGGCGATGTGGCTCTGCTGGCCGACGGCAGCTGGGAGAAGTCGGATAAGCTGACTCCCGCGGTCATCTCTCCCGATGCCGCGACCCATGGCCTGCTGGTCATGCGCGAAAGCGGCGTGGAGACCATCCGTCTGGATGTGGTCTTCCCCATGCTCCACGGCAAGAACGGCGAGGATGGCACCATGCAGGGTCTGCTTGAGCTGGCCGGCATCCCCTATGTGGGCTGCGACTGCGCCTCCTCGGCGGTGTGCATGGACAAGGCGCTGACCAACACTCTCCTCGAGTTCGGCGGCATTCCTCAGGCAAAGTTCATCTGGTTCACCGCTGCCGACTGGGCCGAGAACGCCGAAATGTACATGGACCGCATCGACGCCGAGCTGGGCTATCCCTGCTTTGTCAAGCCGGCCAACGCCGGTTCCTCCGTGGGCATCAGCAAGTGCAAGGCCCGTGACGAGCTGGCCGCCGCCATCGAGCTGGCCGCCGCCAACGACTCCAAGATCGTCATCGAGGAGGGCGTGGACGGTGCCGAGGTGGAGACCGCCGTGCTGGGCAACAGCGACGGTGAGATCACCGTTTCCACCGTCGGCGAGATCGTTCCCGCCGCCGACTGGTACGACTACGACGCCAAATACAACAACGCCGAGTCGGAGCTGCACATTCCCGCCCGCTTCGGCGAGGACACTCTGGCTCTGATAAAGGAGCGGGCCAAGAAGGCCTACCGCATCCTCGGCTGCTCCGGCCTTACCCGCATGGATTTCTTCGTGCGCAGAAGCGACGGCGAGGTCATGCTCAACGAGCCCAACACCCTGCCCGGATTCACTCCCATCAGTATGTATCCCAAGCTGATGGCCTTTGACGGCATCGACAACACCGCTCTGGTGGATCGTCTGCTCACTCTGGCCGTGGAGCGCATGGAAGGCAAGGCACAGTGACCACGGGCTATGTGGTGGAGGTGTGCTCCACCTTCGAGACCGAGGACGGCAAGGACGGCATGACCGTCACCTGCCCCGCCCAGTATCTTTTCACGCCGACCCGCCGCGTCATCCGCTACGATGAATACAGCGAGGAGGGTGCGGTGATGCACACCCGCGTGGCGGCCACCGCCGAGGGCGTTGACATCATCCGCGAGGGCGGCAGCTCCCTCAACCTGCAGCTGCGCATGGGAAAGAGCTTCAGCCGCGATTACGACCTGCCCTACGGCTCCATCACCCTCGAGTACGCCGCCGAGCACATCGAGGATCGTCTCACCGCCGAGGGCGGCGTTCTGACCGTCCGCTACCGCATAAACATCGGCGGAGTGCCCTCCCTCAACACGGTGAAGATGACCGTGAAAAAGACCGTGCGGGATATGGATATAGTATAAATAATAAATTTTATACAATAGAGGGCAAATGCATCACGGCACCGTGTTGCCATTTCCGGGCTTTTATGTTATATTTTCCATGACAAATCTGCCAGCGGAGGAAGGCACCATGCTTATCAAAAAGGATTTTTTCGTTGATTTCCGGTCGGTGGACGCCGGGCTGAACATTAAGAACAGCGGCATTCTCGGTATGTTCGAGGACATCGCCTGCCTGCACGGATGCCGGTGCGGCGAGGACATCTCCACCTCTGACCTGCGCTGGCTGCTGGTCGGTTACCGGGTGAATATCCTTCGCCGTCCCAGATACGGCGAGGAGGTGGAGGTCACCACATGGTCAAAGGACTACCGGGGCGTTTCCGCCACCCGTGAGTTTGAGCTGCGCGGCCCTTCGGGCGAGCTGCTGGCCACCGGCTGGTCCAACTGGGCCCGGGTCAACATCCGCACCAAGGAGCTTGTTCGGCTGACCGACGAGGCCATGGCCGCCTACCAGTCCGAGCCGGAGCGCACCAATTTCGGCAAGGCTCCCCGCATCACCGCTCCCGCCAACTTCGACAGCTCGGTCACCATGACCGTCGACTGGCGGTGGATGGACAACAACCGCCACCTGCACAACAGCTACTACCTCGACATCGCCGAGCGCGTTCTGCCTGACGCCGTCCACGCCCAGCTGCCCGCCTGCGGCTTTGATGTGACCTACAAGCAGGAGATAACCGAGGACGCGGTCATCGTCTGCCAGTTCACCGAGACCGAGGACAGCTGGTTCGTCACCTTCCGGAGCGAGGATCTCTCCGTTCTGCACGCCGTGGTGGTCTATCACCGTCCGACCGGTGAGGCGGAGAAATCGGACACCGAATCGGTTTGTGAGAGTGAGTCTGTCCCCTCCAAGGCTCAGACACCAGAGAAAAGACCGCGGGTGCTGTTCGCCCGCCGCGGACTGATCGAATAGAATACGATATACAAAAAACCGTGCCCCGCTTGGCTGCGAGGCACGGTGATTTTTTTATCTCTGGACGCGGCCGGTGCCGTCGCCCTGAGCCAGCTTGAGGACCTCGTCCACGGAAACGCGGTTGAAGTCGCCGGGAATGCTGTGCTTGAGGCAGGAGGCCGCAACGGCAAACTCCAGAGCCTCGGCGTGGTTGGGGCAGTTATTCAGGCCGTAGATCAGGCCGCCGGCAAAGCTGTCGCCGCCGCCCACACGGTCGATGATGTCGCTGATGAGGTAGCGCTTGGAGACATAGAAGCTGTCCCGGTCATTGAGGCAGGCAGCCCAGCCGTTGACGTCGGCGCTCTTGCTCTCGCGCAGGGTGATGGCGATGAGCTTCATGTTGGGATACTTGGCCAGAACGGCGTCGCCCAGAGCCTTGTACTTCTCTCTGTCCAGCTCGCCCGACTCCACGGAAACATCGGTGGTGATGCCCAGAGACTTCTGCACATCCTCCTCGTTGGCGATGGCAACGTCGATGTAGTTGGCCATCTCGCACATGACCTCAGCGGCGGTCTTGCCGTACTTCCACAGATTCTTGCGGAAGTTGAGGTCGCAGGAAACGGTGATGCCCCGCTTCTTGGCCTCCTTGACGCTCTCCAGACTGAGGAGCATGGAGCTTTCGGAGATGGCGGGAGTGATGCCGGTGATGTGGAACCAGTCAACGCCCTCGAAGGCGGCGGCCCAGTCGATGTCGCCGGGAGCGGCCAGAGCGGCGGAGGAATACTCGCGGTCGTAGACTACCTTGCTGGGACGCTGGTTGGCGCCGGTCTCGAGGTAGTAGATGCCCATGCGGCCCTTGCCGCGCCTGATCTTGCTCACGTCAACGCCGAAGCCGCGCAGCTGGCGCAGGCACTCGTCGCCGATGGCGTTGTCGGGCAGGATGGTCATGAACTGGGCGTCCATGCCGTAGTTGGCCAGAGAAACGGCCACATTGGCCTCACCGCCGCCAAAGGTGGCCTCGAGGACGGGGCTCTGGAAGAAACGCTCGTGTCCCGGAGACTTGAGCCGCAGCATGATCTCGCCAAAGGTAAGAACTTTCATTTTTATCTTCTCCTTTTGTCGGTGTTTGATTACCTGCTTATGCTCTGGCCGAGGCGATGATGTCCTTGGCCTCTTTGCACAGGGCGGTGATCTTCTCAAAGTTGCCGGCGCTGATGTCGGCCTTGGTGCAAACCCAGCTGCCGCCGATGGCCTGAATGAAGGGAGCGGAGGCAAACTCGGCCAGATTGGAGGCGCTGACGCCGCCGGTGGGGATAAATTTAAGTCCGCCGAAGGGAGCGGAAAGGGCCTTGAGGGCGGAAAGACCGCCGTAGACGTTGGCCGGGAAGAACTTGAGCACCTTCAGGCCGTACTCGAGGGCGGCGGTGATCTCGGTGGGAGTTACGCAGCCGGGAGTGACGGGAATGTTGTTCTCCACGCACCACTCCACCACCTTGGGATTGAAGCCGGGAGAGACGATGAACTTCGCGCCGGCCTCAACGGCGGCCTTGCAGTGCTCCAGAGTGATGACGGTGCCGGCACCCACGAGCACCTCGGGGCATTCGGCGGCAACGGCGCGGATGCTGTCCAGAGCGGCGTCGGTGCGCAGGGTGATCTCCATCACGTCAACGCCGCCGGCGCACAGAGCCCTGGCGGTGGGCACGGCGTTGGCCGCGTCCTCGATGACCACTACGGGAACGATACCGGAATTGTAGAATCTTTCAAGAGTGTTCATGGGAATGATCCTCCTTTTTCTTTTTGCGCTTTATTCTTATTGTAACCGTCAGCCCTCTTCGGGTCTATGGATTATACGACAGCGGTTATGGATGATTTGGACATCAAATCAATTTGTCCAATTAAATATTCGCTTATTTGAGCGGGTATTGCCCGCCGCATGAGGGAGTATCAGCAAGGACGATTCGTATCACGCCTTTGCCGCTCCGTCTCCCGCGGCGAAGGCGCTGGGCGAAAGGCCGTAGTGCTTTTTGAACACCCGGGAGAAGTAGAGCGGGTCGTCGTAGCCGCACATCTCGGCCACCTCGGCGATGGTGTATTCCTGCTCGCCCATGGCCAGCAGCAGGGTCTCGGCCTTTTTCATGCGCATCCCGGTCATGTACTCAAGGGGAGTAACGCCCACCTCTTTTTTGAACAGCTTGCGCAGGTAGTCGTAGTTGAAGGGAATGGAGCGGATGAAGTCATCCATGCGGTAATCCGGGTCGGAATAGCAGCGCAGGATGTCGTTGCGGATGCTCTCCACCAGCTCGGAATAGGGCGTGCGGCTGGAAAACACGATCATGTAGCTGACGATCAGCTCGCCCAGAGCGTTGATTATCAGCTCCTTGCGGGCGATGTCCGAGTCAAAGTAGAATTTTGCCTCGGCAAAATACAGCCGCAGATGGCCCTCGGCGTCGTCCGACACCCGGAAGGCCGTGCGGTGGGGAAAGGCCGCGTCGGAAAGGGTCATGTGGATGTTGGTGAAGCCCTCGGAGCTCATGTTGCAGTGGGTCACTCCGGGCGGGATGGCCACGATGTCCCCCGCTCCGTATTCGATCTTGCTGCCGTTGGCGAATTCAAACTCGCCCGTGCCGCTGGTGCAGTAGATGACCTCCCAGCTGTCGTGGCTGTGATTCTGCACATTGTAGGCCTTGCCGTGCTCTCCGACAAATACGATAGCGTTCATGGGCCGCACCGTTCCCTTTCGTCTGTAGATGATTACTGATTATAGGCTAACAAAATAATGTGTCGTTTTTGTGTCAGTATGCCGGTCGGCTCAGTCGAGCACCCTCAGTCCCCGGTCGGTCAGCCAGGTCAGAGCCATGGTCAGCCATCCGGGCATATCTGTGCTGTGAGCCGGAATGCCCTCGGCGCTGTAGGAGAGGATATCGGCGGTGCTCATGCCGTGGACGCCCTTTTCAAAGATATGCAGGGCGAAGGGCACGCCCGCCGCCTCATAGGCCGAGGCCAGCAGCAGACTGTTCTTCACCGGCACCGAGCCATCCTCATATGTGTGCCAGATGAAGGCCGGAGGAGAATCGGGCGTGATGTGCTTTTCAATGGAAAGATAGCCCTCCAGCTCCGGATCGCCGCCGCTGATGTTGTATGCGCTTTCACGGTGGGTCTTTTCGCCGGTGGTCACCACCGGGTAGCAGTACACCGCCGCGGCGGGACGGGGGCTTATGCCCCGCTCTTCCATCAGGTCGGCGCAGCTGCCGTCGCCATAGAGGTTGGCAAGGCAGCCCAGCAGATGGCCGCCCGCCGAAAAGCCCATGGCGCACACCGAATCGGCGCGGATATGCAGCCCGGCGGCGTTTTCCTTTATATATATCATGGCCATGGCCGCCTCCCGGAGGGCGACGGGATAGCTGTGGGGCGCGCAGGAATAATCCAGCGTAAAGGCCGCCCAGCCCGCCCTCAGGCAGCCGAAGGCCACCGGCTCACGCTCCCGCTCGGCCACCCGGCAGTAGGCGCCGCCGGCAATGATGAGCATGGCCGGGTGAAAACGCCTCGGGCCTATCTCCGCCACCGGCTCGGGGCACATACACTTCAGGAAGCCCGCGCCGCCCGCCGGACGGACAAGGCCGAAATATTCGTAAAGATCGACGATTCTGTATATCATAATATAATCGGACACCAGCTTTCAGCGCCGCGTTCGGAGGGCGCGGCCACGCCTATCGGCGAAAAACGCCGCCCCACGCGTTTGTAATCACTTACACTGTATATTTTAATATTTCGCGGTGTTCAAGTCAAGCCGCCGCGGACAAACCGTCGAAACGCACATCATATTGCGGCTCAGTTTGTGCAACATCACATTTATGATTATTGCGCTTGCTTTTTTTACACTGATGCGGTATTATTGACGCAGGAAAGCGTGTAAGCGCTAACACAACGATTGGACGGAGGTGACGACCCTTTGACGATATATGATATTTCCAAAAAAGCCGGGGTCTCCATCGCCACGGTTTCCCGGGTCATCAACGGAAGCACCAAGGTCAGCCCGGCCACCAAGGAAAAGGTGCTCAAGATCATCGAGGAGTCGGGCTATTCCCCCAACATTTTCGCCCGGGGACTGGGCCTGAACACCATGAACACCGTGGGACTGCTGTGCGCCGATGTTTCCGACCCCTTCCTTGCCGAGGCGGTGTTCCACATCGAGCAGGCTCTGCGAGAGGGCGGGTACGATGTTCTGCTGTGCTGCACCGGCTTCGACCTTGCCCAGAAGCAGAAGTGCATGAATATACTCATCTCCAAGCGGGTGGACGCCCTTGTGCTCATCGGCTCCAACTATGTGGAGGAGCAGAACGAAAACAACGCCTACATCCGCATGGCCGCCCAGAAAGTGCCCATAATGATCCTCAACGGCGCTCTGGACGCTCCCAATGTGTACTGCACCCTGTGCGACGATTTCGGCGCCATGTGCGACCTCACCGGCCGCTTCATCGCCGCCGGAAAGACCGATATTCTTTATCTTTACAACTCCAACTCCTACAGCGGCCGCAGCAAGCTGGCCGGTTTCCGGGAGGCCTTCCGGCTGGCGGGCGTTCCGCTGCCCCGGGAGAACACCCGCTTCTTCACCTCCCGGGACAAGTCGGTCAGCGAGATAAGCGATTATCTGGCCGAGCTCCACGACCGGGGCCAGCGCTTCTCGGTCATAATGTGCTCCGACGACCGGCTGGCCATGAGCGCGGTCAAGTTCGCCCGCCGCCGCGGACTGAGGATACCTCAGGACATCTCCATCACCGGCTTTGACAACATGGCCATGTCCACCTTCTGCGAGCCGGAGCTGACCACCGTGGACAACAAGCTGGAGCCTATCTGCAGCCACTGCGTTTCGGCGCTGATAAGCATTCTCAGCGGAGTGGACACTCCCAAAAAGACCCTGTTTTCCTATGAAATAGTGGAGCGCGGCTCCACCGCTCTGCCCAAGAGCAAATAACAGAAAAGGACGGCGAAAATTATGAAGCCTTTTATGGATAAGGATTTCCTGCTGGACACCGAGACCGCCCGTGTGCTTTACCACGACTACGCGGCTAAAATGCCCATCATCGACTACCACTGCCACATCAATCCCAGAGAAATCGCCGAGGACAAGCGCTTTGAGAGCATTGCCGAGATATGGCTGGGCGGTGACCACTACAAGTGGCGTCTGATGCGCTCGGCAGGTGTGGAGGAAAAATACATCACCGGCGACGCCTCTCCCCGGGAGAAGTTCCAGAAATGGGCCGAGACTCTGGCTCTGGCCATCGGCAATCCTCTCTACCACTGGAGCCATCTGGAGCTGCGCCGCTACTTCGGCTACGAGGGCGTGCTCAACGGCGACACCGCCGAGGAGGTCTGGAATCTGTGCAATACAAAGCTGGCCGAGGAGAATATGTCCGCCCGGGGCATCATCAAGCAGTCGGGCGTGAAGCTGGTGTGTACCACCGACGATCCCGTGGATTCCCTTGAGTGGCACGACGCCATCGCCGCCGACGACAGCTTCGACGTGGCCGTGCTGCCCGCGTGGCGTCCGGACAAGGCCATGAACATCGAGAAGGCCGACTTTGCCGGATACATCGCCCGGCTCGGCGAGGTCAGCGGCATGGCCATCACCGACTTTGCCTCTCTGTGCGCCGCCCTGCGGCTGCGGATGGATCACTTCGCCGCCCGCCGCTGCGTTGTCTCCGACCACGGCATTGAGTACGTCATGTACACCGCCGCCGAGGAGAGCGAGATCAACGCCATCTTCGCCGACGGCCTTGCCGGAAAGCCCCTGACCGCCGAGCAGATCAGCAAATACAAGACCGCCTTTATGACCTACTGCGCCGGCGAATACAAGCGCAGAGGCTGGATAATGCAGCTGCACTACGGCTGCCTGCGGGACAACAATCCTCCCGCCTTTGACGAGCTGGGTCCCGACACCGGCTACGACTGCGTGAACAACTACGCTCCCGCCGCCCAGCTGACCGGCTTCCTCGGCGCTCTCGAGGCCGCCGACAAGCTGCCCAAGACCATCATCTACAGCCTCAACCCCGGAGACAACGCCGTCATCGGCACCATTCTGGGCTGCTACCAGAAGGGCCCCGATGTGGCCAGAATACAGCAGGGCTCCGCGTGGTGGTTCAACGACCACCTCAACGGAATGCGCGAGCAGATGACCTCCCTTGCAAGCCTCGGCTATCTGGCCGGCTTCGTGGGAATGCTCACCGACTCCCGCTCCTTCCTCTCCTATCCCCGCCACGAGTATTTCCGCCGCATCCTCTGCGGCCTGCTTGGCGAATGGGTGGAAAATGGTCTGTATCCCGCCGACATGAAGGCTCTGGGCAAGATCGTCTCCGACATTTCCTACAACAACGCCAGAAACTACTTTGGATTTAATATCTGACATATCTGACCTTATCTGCTGTGTGTAAATGTGTTTCCCCTCCGATGCCCGTCGGTCTCTGACGCCGGCAGCTCCTTTCCGTTCTCCTCCCTGAAAATCAAAGACCGACAAACCACACGCGCCCATTCCGGACTGCCACCGGAGCGGGCGCGTGTGGTATTTAAAAACATTTATTATTTATTATCTATTCCATATTCTTTATTCTTTAACAGACAGTCCGCACCGAGGTGACCTTCGTCGAAATCCGGCAGCAATTCGCTGGCGGTCAATGACCGCCCCTACAAAGGAAATCCGGCGGCTTGTGCAAGGGCAGATATGGAATCCGCCCCTGCCACCGGCCAGCCCACCGCGCAAAAAACCGGCGGCAGGTTTCTTCCTGCCGCCGTTTTATACTGCCAATATCAATAATCTCTTGTGGTGGTGACGAATCTCCAGAACTCCACTGCCGCCAGAGAAAGAGCCATGACCGCGTCCTGCGCCGAGGCGATGTCGCACACGAAATCGTGGCCGGAGCGCTTCATCTTCATAATGACGGTGCCGTCCTCGGTCTCGATGGTGTATTCGCGGAAGGTCAGGCGCTCGCCCTTGTCGATGAATCTCCATTCCGGGCCGACGATGTGGGCAAATTCCACGTTGCCGGTGCTGTCCATCTTGGGAGAGTCGTCGTAGTGGGCGACCTTCTTGCCCTCGACGAAAATGGGATAGCCCTCCAGCAGATCGTCGATGTCGTCGGTGCCGAAGTCGATCACCGTCAGCCGCTCATGGTTCTTGTTGTAGAGCAGACGCTTGGGGCGGGAATAATCCACCTGAACGCTGTAGTAGGCCAGCTTGTTTTTTTCGTCGTATATGTTGATATATTCATCAAAACCGCGGGTTTCATACTTGAGTCGGAATCTCACTGCGCGTCACCTCTCTGTATTCGGAAACGGGTGAAAAATCACCGAAATGGTTTTTTAGGGAATAGCGTAAAGCCATTATATCAAAAACTACGGCAAATGAAAAGCCCTTTTTGATTATTTTTTCTAAAAATCGTCACTTTTTTCATCGGAAGCATCACCGCCGGTCGTATGGATCGGAAAACTCATCCGGGTCGATGGCCTCGCTGCGGTCGTGAGCCAGCTTGTAAAGGTTTTCCGGCTGCTCCTCCGAAAGAGCGGCGCGGCGCTTCTGGGCCAGATCGGCGGCTCGGCGGCGGTCGGCACCGCCCTGAGCCACATTTTCGCAGAAACGCTTGAAAACGACCACAGAGGCAAAGCAGTCCCAGGAGAATTTTCCGAAGCGTCCCTTGCTCATCATAAGAGCCGAAACGAAGGAGGTGATGGGTACGGTGAACAGCAGGGCAAAGCTGCCGGCAAGGGCCCGGAGCAGCTCGCAGACGATCATCTCGTCGTTGAATACCATCTTGGCCTCGAACTGGTAGGCGTAGAAGATGAGCATGACATGGATGGCGCCGCCCACATAGGAGAGGATCAGGGTGTTGAGGGAGGCTCCCATGATGTCCACGCCGATGTTGATGCCCGACTTCATCAGCTGGGCGCCGGTTATGTCGGGGGCGTTGAGCTTCAGCTCCTCAAGAGCCGAGGCGATGGACACGCTGACATCGATGGCGCCGCCCAGTACGCCTACGATGATGGCGGCAAAGAGCACGCCGCGCAGGTCGATCACGCCGATCTCCGTGGAGGCCATGGCAAGGTACATGGAGTCGTCGTCGATGACGCCGGTCATGTTCATCACCGCGTTCATTATAAGCACGATGATGCCCGACACCAGCACGCCGCCCACCGAGCCAAGAGCCGCGGCCAGAGACTTGACCGAAAAGCCGTACACCACCAGCAGGGTCACCGCGATGGAAAATACGCAGGCAAGAATGGAGGCGAGAATGGGGCTGAAGCCGTGGAGGATCATGGGGATCATCACGCAGATAAGCCCGAGGCAGGTTATGAGCAGAGCCACAAGCGAGCGCAGGCCCTTGGTGCCGCCCACGAAAACCAGCAGCAGCACGAAGATGACGCCCAGCCAGATGATGTGGTTCTGGCGCACGAACATGGTCACAAAGCCCTCGAGAAAGCCGTCGGCGCTCTCGTCCACCTGAACGATGACCTTGTCGCCCACGCTGACCGGCCGGGAGCCGCTGCCGCCGCCGAGGGTGTCCGAAAGGTCATACACCACAAGGGCGGGACTGCCCTTGCGCGGGCCCTCCAGCAGCTCCACCATGAGCTGCTGCTCCCGCCAGACATAGCCCAGCTCGTTCTCGGTGCGGTCGCTGATTATCTGGGTGACCCGGGCGTAGTAGTTGTTGCCCGCAAGGCCGCTGCCGCCGATAACGGTCTGGTTGGCGTCGCCGTGCTGGCCGTCGCCGGCGTAGTCCTCGGAGTATTCTCCGGAATAGTCATCGGCATAGTAGTCGCCGGAGCTGACGTCGCCCGCCATGTCTCCGCCGGACACCGCGTACACGGGCAGGGCGAAGCACAGGCAAAGGCAGAGGACAAGGACGCTCGTCCACAGTTTTTTCATCATAGCGCAATATCTCCTGATTTGATATTCATATAATTATAAACGGTAAATATGAGCGGAGTACAGCCAAAAGAACATAATTTATAATTTGTTAATATTTGCCTCGCCCGGTCGTGCTAAAATAACAGTCAGTGAATAATCAAAGAAAGGCGGAATACCGGTTATGTCTGAGAAGAAGCGCAAGCTCTTTGTGCGCGTCGTGTGCGTGGTCATGGCTCTGCTCATGTTTGTCAGCGTGTTTTACAGCGCTCTGTACAGCTGCGTGGGCTGATAAATCTGTTTTGTAATAAGAAAAGGGCTGCCCCGGAAAAGCTCCGGCGGCAGTCCTTTTTGCTTGTTATTTGCGCACCCGGTTCTCCTCGATGAGGCGGTTTCTCATCTGCCACAGCTTGGGAGAATAGTCAACATAGTATGCGTGAGGATTCTCAAAGCGGGTGACCTCCGGCCACAGGCCGTCGACGCTGGCGGCGCAGCGGGTGCGGATGGTCTCAAGGGCGGGCAGCTCGTACACCAGCTTACCCTTTTCAAAGATGGGCACCAGCATTCTCTGAGCCACGAAGTTCTCGCAGGTCTTGCGCTTCCATGTAAATTCCGGGTCGAAGATCTCGTAGGGCTTGCTGTCGTCGATGACCTCGTCCTCAAGGGTGATGACATCTGCCATGGCCTTGCAGGTGTCCCGGTCGAACAGACGCCACACCTGCTTGCTTCCCGGCCATGTGAGCTTGGTGACATTCTCGCTGAGCTTGATCTTGGGAATGATCTCGCCCTCACGCTCGATGGCAGACAGCTTGTACACGCCGCCGAAGGTGGGATTGGTCTGGGAGGTGATGAGCCGCTCGCCCACGCCGAAGCTGTCGATGGGAGCGCCGTTGGTCAGCATCTCGCGGATGAGGTATTCGTCAAGGGAGTTGGAGGCGCAGATGGTGCAGTCGGTGTAGCCGGCGGCGTCCAGCATCTGCCGCGCCTTGCCGGCGAGGTAGGTGATGTCGCCCGAGTCGATGCGGATGCCCTTGGGACGGCAGCCCATGGGAGCCAGCACCTCGTCAAAGACGCGGATGGCGTTGGGCACGCCCGACTTGAGGGTGTTGAAGGTGTCCACCAGCAGAATGCAGTTGTGGGGATAATACTCGGCGTAGGCCTTGAAGGCCTCGTATTCGCTGTCGAACATCTGTACCCAGGAGTGAGCCATGGTACCCACAGCGGGCACGCCGTACACCACGTCGGAAATGGCGCAGGCGGTGGCGTTGGCGCCGGCTATGTAGGCGGCGCGGGCACCGTTGATGGCGGCATCGGCACCGTGGGCCCGGCGGGAGCCGAATTCCATGACCGCGCGTCCCTTGGCGGCGCGCACGATGCGGTTGGTCTTGGTGGCGATGAGGGACTGATGGTTGAACATCAGCAGAATGGCGGTCTCCACGAACTGAGCCTGAATGACCGGGCCGCGCACCTTGATGACCGGCTCGTTGGGGAAGATGACCGTGCCCTCGGGAATGGCCCAGACATCGCAGCAGAACTCAAAGTTGGCAAGATAATCGAGGAATTCCTCGCAGAAGCAGTTTTTTCCTCTGAGGTAGGCGATGTCCTCCTCGGTGAAGCGCAGCTCGGAGAGGTATTCGATGATCTGCTCAAGGCCGGCCATGATGGCAAAGCCGCCGTCGTCGGGAACCTTGCGGAAGAAGGCGTCGAAATAGGCGATGGTGTCGCCCAGACCGGCCCGCAGGTAGCCGTTGGCCATGGTCAGCTCGTAGAAGTCGGTGAGCATGGTGAGGTTGACAAAGCGTTCTCTCTGGTTCATGGTGATTTCCTTTCCGGATGCAAAAAAATAATGTTATCGTTCAGTATCAGAATTTTATGTCGCCGCACAGCTCGATGCCGCCCAGCATCATGTTGTAAAGAGCCATGGTGCCGGTGAGGGCGGAGTCGTGGAAGCCGAGGTCGTAGGTGGCCGCGCATTTGGCGGGGACGATGACCCGGCTGGTGGTGTTTCTGCGGTTGTAGGCGGCCTTGAGGGTGAGGGCCAGCTGCTGGACGCACAGGTCGGTGCAGCAGCCCACGATGATAAAGGTGCCCGAGCCGTGCTCCTTCAGCCATTCCTTCAGGCGGGGCTCCAGCATACCGTTGGTGGAGTTTTTCTCAATACGGGTGACCGCTCCGGTGGCCTTGAGCTCGTCGGTCAGCTCCGATTCGGCAGTGCCCTCAAGGCAGTGGGCGGGAAAGCTGCTGAACTCCGGAGAGCTGAGGGTGTGGCAGTCGGCCAGCGCCGCCACGGGTATGCCGTTGGCGATGCAGGCGGCGGCAAGGTCGGCGACCCGGCGGTTGATGGCCAGAACATTGGGGCTGGCCAGCGGGCCCTCCTTCACAAAGCCGTTTATCATGTCCACCACGATGAGGGCGGCGTTGTCCTGCACCAGCTGCTCAAGGTCGAGGTCGGGCAGAGAGGCTATCATATCGGTTATTCTGTCAAGGGCGCTGTGGGCGCTTCGGTTCGCGCCGCCCTTTTTGCCAAAGAAGCCGGTCATATATATCATTCCTTTGTGTTGTCAATGCCTTTATTCTTTCCGGATAATTACCTTGTATTATACTACCGCCGCCCGGCTATTGCAAGAGCGGAGGCCGGGCAGCTCCTTCAACTTCTTCGTCGTTTTTGCCGGCTATTGAAACGAGCCGGCTGTTATGCTAAAATCAGCAGGAAAGCGGGGTGAGCGAATGATTCTGCAAAACGGATCATGCAATGTGGAGATCAAAATTGATGAAACATACACCATCGGTTCCGCCGACAATAAACCCTATGATATAATTCATAATCCCGGTTCATTGAAGCGCGCAGACGCCTCGAATACCTTTTCCATACTGATAAACCGCCCTTCGGGAAGTCTTCATATCGCGCTGATAGGAGACTATCACATTTATGACGCCGATTGCGCCGTCCTTGAGGATGACATGCTGACCATACTGCAGAACGACAGCGTTGTCCGGCTGAAAGTTACGGACGGCTCGCTTGTTATGCGCAGAAAACTTGACACATCCGGTGTCAATTTCGGCATTTACAAAGTCGATGCCGGATACATAATTTACGGCGAAATCGAGGTCACCATGCTGGATTTCGATTTCAATAAAAAATGGGCGTTTTCCGGCCGGGACATTTTTGTCACAATGTCCGGCAAATGTCCGTTCGCGATAGGCGAACACTCCATACAACTGGTTGATTTTCAGGATAACCGCTATGAGATAGACTTTTCCGGAAGCCTTATTGACCAAGGCCGGAAATGCTGAAGCAGGCGTCCTGACCTATTATGCCGCAAAAAAGCTCCACCGGTTCGAGTGGAGCTTTTTATTATGCGGATTCCTTGCGAAGACAGACGGCGTATCTGTCCGTAAGCAAGCTCCGTTTTTTCTGAGAGAGAAATACTGCCTCAGTTATTCAGCGTATGCCGCACCGGCGTGGTGTCCTCCCGCAGGGGCAGCAGCTCGTAGCCTCTGCCGAGCAGGTATTCGATTATGCCGGGCAGAGCGTCCACGGTGGTGGTTTTGGCGCTGGCGTCGTGGAGCAGCACGACGGCGTGGCGCTGGCTGCCGATGTTGTTCCTGATGTTGCGCAGGATGATGTCGGCGGGCACGGTCACGTCCTCGGCGTCGCCGCTGTCCACATTCCAGTCAAAGTAGAAGTAGCCCTCCCGGTCGGCCCGGGCGGCGATGTCGGTCATGACTCCCTTGCAGTATTTGGCGCTGATGGAGTTGCTGGTGCCGCCGGGGAAACGGATGATGCGGCTGTGTACTCCGGTGGCGGCAAAGACGTGGTCGTCCAGCCTCTTCAGGTCGTCAAAGAAGGCCTGAGAGGAGGTGTATATGCTGGAATAATTGTGGGAGTAGCTGTGCAGGGCGATGGTGTGGCCCCGTTCGACGATGGCCCGGTATGTATCCTCCTGGCCGCCGTGGTAGATGACAAAGAAGGTGGCCTTCACATCGTACTGATCCAGAATGTCCAGTATGCGCAGGGTGTTGGCCGTGGGGCCGTCGTCAAAGGTGAGGTAGGCTCTGCCGCCCACGATGGGGCCGTCGTAGTTCACATAAGATCCGGCCACATAGCCGGTGGTGTCGCCTATCCTTATCTCAAACCAGAGTATGCCCGTGGAGGAGCATTTCTGGGCGATGACATCGTAGCTCTCGCCCTCGTTGATGACCGCCACAAGGGTTGCGTCCTTGTCGGCGTCGGTGCGCACATTGGCCGTGGGCGTCTTTACCGTGAGCCGTCCGGAGCACTCCTGCCGCACGGTCAGATCGACGGGCGGAGGCGGAGGAGCGGTGGTCGTGACGGGCACAGTGGTGGTCTCCGGGGGCGGAGAGGTGGTATTCTGGGAAAAATCGCCGTCGGAAACGGGTACGACAACGGTGTTGGCCGGCACATTGGGCTGCCGGTCAAGCTCGGAGCGCAGGCCCACCATGTAGCAGGCGAAAACCAGCAGCGCCGAGGCCAGCAGCATGGCGATGATGGCCAGCCGCCGGGTGATAGTAAGTTCGCGGTTCATTTATTTTATCCTTCCGGTAAAAGCAAATAAGTGCGCGGCGTGATGCCGCCGTGAGGGTGCACCAGATATGATACCACATTCAAAAGGTGAATTGTATAGCCCGGGAGAAAATTAATAAAAAATTTTTATGTTATGTCGCAGTAATATCTTTCTTATTTCTTATTTATTCCATATTCTTTATTCTTTAACCGGCATTCCGCACCGAGGCAGCCTCCGTTGAAATCCGTCACCGATTCGCGGGCAGATATAGAATCTGCCCCTACGGAGTCAGCCGAAGCCTTCGCGCCCGGCCAGACACAAATTCCACCCACATCGTCCACCCAGCCGATGTTGTCCGTAATTTTCCATTTTCCGGAAAATTACCCGTTGACAACCGCCCGGCCGGGTGCTATAATTCCAGACGAAATCGAACAGCGGGAATATTCTCGTGAGGCGGCGCGCAGCTTTACGGAGTGTTTTCGCGGGGGAGCTGGCTTCTTCGCCGGCTGAGATGACGCGCGAACGCGTCGAACCCTTGAACCTGATCCGGATAATGCCGGCGTAGGAAGCCTTACGATTTGTCATTTTATATGATCTTGTCATAATGTAAGCCTTTTTTGCGTACCGGTATTTGACGGTACGCTTTTTTGATTTTCTTTGAATTATTGGAGGTTTTCATTATGAAGCTCAACTACCGCTCAAATACTTTCCGCCTTGTTTTCACCGCGCTGATGCTGGCTCTGGCCACGGTGCTCAGCGAGCTGACTCCCATCCGTATGCCCATGGGCGGCACGGTCACTCCCGGCAGCATGGTGCCGCTGGTCATCATCGGCCAGCTGTACGGCATGGGCTGGGGACTGGGCGCCTGCACGGTGTACGGCCTTGGCCAGATGCTCTTCGGCATCGACAACTTCAGCTACGCCGCCACCCTGTGGGCCGTGCTGGCCATCGCGCTGTTTGACTACCTCGTGGCCTACGGCATCATCGGCCTCTCCGCCGTCACAAGAAAGATAAAGAACCGCGCCGTGGCCGCCGGTCTTGCCGGCCTGATCGCCGGCGTGGGAAGATTCATCTGCCACTTCCTCAGCGGCATCACCGTGTGGAGCGAGTGGGTGGACGTCTCCGCCATCCCCGAGGCTCTCCACGGCACATGGATCACCGATCCCGATATGCTGGTGTACAGCTATTCCTTCTTCTATAACGGCGCCACCATGCTCCCCGAGATCATAGTAACAGCGGTGCTGTCCGCCGTGGTGTGGCCGGCTCTGGCAAAGGCCATGAGGATCGAATCTCCCAAGGCCAAAATTGCCTCCGAGGCCTAAAAAATATTTATTATTTATTATTTATTCCATATTCTTTATTCTTTAACTGATAGTCCGCACTGAGGTAACCTTCGTCGAGAACCGGCGCAAATTCGCTGGCGGTCAATGACCGCCCCTACGGAGGGAGCCGGAGGGCTGCGCCGGACGGACGCGGCGCAAAGCCTCCGCGATTCCCCACCCTCCCGAAAAAATCGCCAGTTATCTCCCTTAGCCCTTTAACCCGCCCGGCCGATGGTGTATAATGGGAGGGAGAGACAAAAGCGGAGGTAAAATCACCATGCTGACATTTGAGAGCGACTACACCGAAGGCGCACACGAGGCCATACTGGAGCGGCTGTGCCAGACCAACCGGGAGCAGCTTTCCGGCTACGGCAACGACCGCTACTGCGAGGCGGCAAAGGCAAAGATAAAGGCGCTGACCGGCCGGGAGGACGCCGAGGTCTTTCTGCTGACCGGCGGCACCCAGACCAACCAGCTGGTCATCGACACAATGCTGGGCCCGTGGGAGGGCGTGGTGTGTGCCGACACCGGGCACATCGCCTGCCATGAGGCGGGAGCCATCGAATACACCGGCCACAAGGCGCTGACCGTACCTCACGAGCAGGGCAAGCTGCCCGCCCACCGTCTGGAGGCTCTGCTCAGGGGCTTCTATGCCGACGAGAACCACGACCACATGGTCTTTCCGGGAATGGTGTATATCTCCCATCCCACCGAGTACGGCACCCTTTATTCCCTCGAGGAGCTGACCGCCCTTTCCGGCATCTGCCGGAGCTACGACATCCCGCTGTACATGGACGGCGCGCGGCTGGGCTACGGACTGATGAGCACCGGCACCGACGTGACCATCGAAAGCATCGCCGAGCTGTGCGACGCCTTCTACATCGGCGGCACCAAGGTGGGCGCGCTGTGCGGCGAGGCGGTGGTGTTCACCCACGGCCGCACTCCCCGGCGCTTCTTCACCTCCATCAAGCAGCACGGCGCTCTGCTGGCCAAGGGACGCCTGCTGGGCGTGCAGTTTGACACCCTCTTTACCGATGACCTCTATTTCCGCATCAGCCGCCACGCCATCGACATGGCCGACCGTATGCGCGCCGCCTTCCGGGAAAAGGGCTACCGCTTCCACATCGAGACCGTGACCAATCAGATATTCATCGTGCTGGAAAACAGCCGCATGGAGGAGCTGAAAAGGTCGGTGTCCTTCAGCTTCTGGGAGAAGCTGGACGAGAACCATACCGTGGTGCGCTTCGCCTCCAGCTGGGCAACCAGAGAGGAGGACGTGGAGCGCCTTACCGGCCTGCTCTGACCCAAAAAGAAAAATTTCTTATTTCTTATTTATTCTCTATTCTTTATTCTTTAACGGGCAGTCCGCACCGAGGCCGCCGCTGTTGAACACGGCACCGCGCGGACTGAAACAAGAAGCCCTGTCAAAGCAAAGAAAACCCGACCCGCGGCAGTGAAGCGCGGGTCGGGT
>JAZSQO010000128.1:0-13790 GCA_045538015.1 Acutalibacteraceae bacterium
ACACTCCCATGGGCCGCTTCGGCGAGGCTGACGAGCTGCTGGGCACCCTGCTGTGGCTGGCCGACAACAACGCTTCCGGCTTTGTCACCGGCGTGGTCGTGCCCGTTGACGGCGGCTTTGCCGCTTACTCCGGCGTGTGATTCGCCGCGCACTGAACTGATAAACCCGCCCGTCGGAGCATCTCCGGCGGGCGGGTTGTCGTATTATGGCTCAAGATTGCTTTCGTCAAAGAGGGGAGAATCGAAAAATTCGTTGATGCTGATGCCCAGCCCTTGACACATTTCGTGGATTATCCGCAGTTTGACGGATTCGTAGGAGCAATTGATGACATTTCCTATGGTGGACTTAGGAACTCCACTGCGCAGGTAAAGCTGATACTGCGTCATTTCGCGCTGCTGGAGCAGCTGGCCAAGACGCTTACTGACCGCTTCGTTAAGCTGCACCGGAGTCACCACCTTTCATTTGTTAAGTGCCATCACATATATCTGGCAGGGATTTTCCTCGCCCCAAAGGGTGGGGAACACCTCGAACTCCTTGAAGCCGAGGCTTGTGTAGAACAGGTTGGTGCGGTCGTAGTCCTCGTAGCGACCCATCTGCACAGTCTTGACCTGCATGAAGGAGTAGCCTTCGCCGGCGGCGTGGGCTCTTGCGGCTTCAAACAGACTTTTGCCGATGCCCCGGCGGTGGTGTTGGCGCAGAACGCCCATCACGGCCAGCTCCACGGTGTCGCGGCCGGTTTCCTTGAGACAGAGGAATCCCACCGCCTCGCCGTCCTGTTCGGCGGCGAAAAAGGACTGATCGGCGCTTTCGGCGATGTACTGCTCCCGGGCGTCCTCAAGGCCGAACCAGTCGGGAAGAGCCTCAAGGATCTGCCGGGCAACGGCTTTCTTTTCTTCTTTATCAATAATCTGGCGTATCATGCAGTCCTCCTGCTTTCGAGATCATTTATGATACTTGCTCCCCGCGTTGATGGAAAAGGCGCGGTACACCTGCTCGCACACCATCACCCGTGCCAGCTGGTGGGGGAAGGTCATGCGGCCCATGGAGATGCGGGCGTCGGCCCGGGCGGTGACCTCGGGAGCGAGGCCGTGGGAGCCGCCGATGACAAAATACATGGCGCTCTTGCCGTTGAGGGCGGCGGAGGCCATCTTTTCGGCCAGCTTTTCCGAGGTGAGCAGGTCGCCTTCGATGCAAAGAGCGGCCACCCACGCGCCGTTGGGACAGCGCTCAAGAATGCGGGCGCCCTCCTCGCTCAGGGCCTTCTTGATGTCGCCGGGCGAGGGATCCTTGGGTACGCGGGCCTCGGCCAGCTCGATTATGGAAAAACGGCAGAAGGCCGAAAGACGCTTGGCGTATTCGGCGCAGGCCGCCCGCCAGTATTCCTCCTTCAGCTTGCCGATGCAGATGATGCCCACGTCCATGAAATCAAATCCTTTCCCGGGGTATTATTATCAGAAAATGGTGAGGGGAAGTCCCTCCTGGGGAGCGGCTGCGAGGGTGTAGTCCACGCCCTGCCGCAGGTTCATGGCGTTCAGCGCGGCACCCGAGGCGGCCAACGCCCGGGCGGTGGTGTTGTTTTCCTGACTGATGTGGCCGAGGATGAAGCGGGTGGTTCCCGAGGCGGCCAGATACTGAAGCTCCACGGCGCAGGCCTCGTTGGAAAGGTGGCCGCTGGCCGAAAGGATGCGCTGCTTGGTGGCAAGCGGATAGCTGCCGTTCATCAGCATGGAAACATCGTGGTTGGATTCTATGTATACAAGGTCGCAGCCGGTCAGGGCGGCGTTCATCTCGCTGGTGACGCAGCCGGTGTCGGTGGCCACGGCGGCGGTACGTCCGTCGGCGGTGGTTATCCGGTAGCCGCAGCTGCACACGGTGTCGTGGCTGGTGCGGAAGGGGACGATATGTATGCCGCCCAGCTCTGTGCCCTCCTCGGGACAGACCTTTCCTCCGCCGGTTCCGGCCAGATGTCCGCCCTTGTCCAGCTCGGCCAGAGTGGCCTCGTTGGCAAAGACGGGCAGATCATATTTTGAAGCCAGCACCCGCACGCCGCTGATGTGGTCGGAGTGTTCGTGGGTGACGAAGATGCCGGCCAGACGGCCGATATCCAGCCCGCGCTGGCACAGAGCCTCGGTGATGCGCTTGGCGCTCACTCCGGCGTCAATGAGGATAAAGCTGTCCGCGCCGCCTACGACGACGCAGTTGCCCTTGCTGCCGCTGAAAAGGGGACAGAATCTTGCCATGTGTGACCTCGCTTTGATTTTTTAATGCTTACAGCCTGCAAAAATCCCTCGCCGCACCGGGCAGCGAGGGATGTGGTTTCAAGGATGATCAGGAGGACATCAGGCTGGCGCTGTGCATCGGGTCGTCGCTGACCCGGCGGATCATGGCGCCTACGCCCCGGAGCTTGTCCACGATGTCCTCGTAGCCGCGCTCGATGTGGTAGATCTGCTCGATCTCGGTAACGCCGTCGGCGATGAGGGCGGCGATTATCATAGCCGCGCCGGCACGCAGGTCGGTGGCGCGGACGGGAGCGCCCATGAGCTTTTCAACGCCCTGGAAAACGGCGATCTTGCCGTCAACGGAAACGCTGGCGCCCATCTTGCGCAGCTCGTCGCAGTACTGGAACCGGTTGTCCCACACGCCCTCGGTGACGATGCTGATGCCCTTGGCCACGGACAGCAGAATGGCTGCCTGCGGCTGCATATCGGTGGGGAAACCGGGATGGGGCATGGTCTTGAGGTTGCAGGCCTGCAGTGGGCCGGTGCGGGTGACGCGCACGGCGTCGTCAAACTCCTCAACGGTGACGCCCATCTGCCGCAGGCGGGCGGTGATGGACTCAAGATGCTTGGGAGTGACATTGGTTATCATGACATCTCCGCCGGTGGCTCCGGCAGCGGCCATGTAGGTTCCGGCCTCGATCTGGTCGGGGATGATGGAATAGGTAGTGCCGTGGAGCTCCTTCACGCCGTGGATCTTGATGACGGCGGTGCCGGCGCCCATGATGTTGGCACCCATGGAGTTGAGGAAGTTGGCCAGATCCACGATATGAGGCTCACGGGCGGCGTTTTCGATAACGGTGGTGCCTTCGGCGCGGACAGCGGCCAGCATGATGTTGATGGTGGCGCCCACCGAGACGATGTCAAGGTAGATGTGGCTGCCCACGAGCTTTTCGGCGTCCAGACTGACCATGCCGTTTTCCACAACCTTGGCGGTGGCTCCCAGAGCCTCAAAGCCCTTGAGATGCAGGTCGATGGGACGGATGCCGAAGAAGCAGCCGCCGGGCATGGGCACGCGGGCCTTGTTGAAGCGGCCGAGCAGAGCGCCGTAGAGATAGTAGGAGGCGCGCATATTCTTGACCAGCTCATGCCGGGCGATATAGGTGTTGATGGGTCTGGGATCGATCTCCAGCACGGATTTGCTGACGCGGGTGACCACCGCGCCCAGCTCCTGCAGGATCTTGGCCAGAACAGAAACATCACTGATGTTGGGCAGATTCTCAAGGCGGCATACATCGCCGGCCAGAATGACGGCCGGGATGATGGCGACAGCCGCGTTTTTAGCGCCGCCGATGCGGATCTCGCCCTTGAGGGGCGTTCCGCCGGTTATGACAAACTTGTCCAATGAGCTTACACTCCCAATATTTTCATTTATCTGAAAAACAGAAGGGTCGGGCGCGCGCGGGCGCTCCATGACCACAATACCTTGTATATTATAGCACGGAAAAAGCAAAAATAAAGCTAATTATCTCCAAAAGTGAATCTTTAACAATTTGTTTACAAGACCATTGCCAAGAGGGCTCAGAGCCGGATAGCTGGTAAATTTTATTGCGAATTTGTCAAAAATAATCAAAATCATTGACAAAATGGTAGTAATAGTGTAATATATTCAATAGATAGACGGCTATTAAGCCGTGAAGGTTTATGTAACATCCTGATAGGGAACAAGGAGAATTATGAAGAAGCGTCTTTATGTCGGTCTTATGATCGACGAGCTGGTGGATGACTACGCCCAGGCGATATGTCAGGGTGCTTCCATCGCGGCACGGGAAACCGGCGTTGAGCTGGTCACCATGCCCGTCGGCGGTGTCGGCCCCGGCTCCAATATGCATAACAACTGGCAGAATCGGCATTACAACATAATGCTCGATTTCCCCTGCGCCGAAATGCTGGATGTGCTGGTCATCAGTGCCGGTTCCATCTTTTTCGGCCATTCGCCGCGCCTTGTCAATCAGGAAATCAAGAGATTCAGTAATGTGCCCCTTGTCACCGTGGCGGTTGAGTTTGAAAACTGCAGCTGCGTGCGCTTTGACAACGGAGGCGGTATTTCCGGCATCGTAGAGCACCTTATCGTTGAGCATGACTACCGCCGCATCGCCTATGTCAGCGGCCCCATCGGCAACATCGACTCCGACGAGCGCCTCAGCGCCTTCCGCAAGACCATGGAGAGCCACGGCGTGCCGGTGGACGAAAAGCTCATCGTCTACGGAGATTTCTCCGAAAGCTCCCGTGCCGTGATAAAAAAGCTCCTGGACGAACACATTGACGAAATAGACGCCGTATGCTGCGGAAACGACTGCATGGCGCTCATCGTCTGTCAGGAGATCGAGAAGCGGGGCAAAATGCCCGGCCGGGACATCGCCGTCACCGGCTACGACAACATCCCCATGAGCCACGCCGTGTCGCCCACCCTCACAACGGTGGCGGCCGAGGCGGCTGACCTTGGCTATCAGGCCATCTACGAGGCCATCCGTCTGGCCAAGGGGGAACAGCCACGCACCGTGGCCACGCCCACTTATCCTCTCATCCGCGAATCCTGCGGCTGTGTGGTCAGGAGCGGCTCGGCTCTGTACAACCGCAATGTGTACAGGGATATGACCGAGGCCGTCCGGCTGATGATGGCGGGCGAGGAATATGTGGCGGCTCAGGACATTGCCACGGGCATCGTGGCCCGAAGCTGGATAATGCGCATCCAGCAGGTCATCCGGCGCATAGTGGCGGAGGCCACCGACCCGGAGGTAAAGGAATTCTCCCTCCATGAAATAATCGAGATGTTCCGCGAGAACCTGAATATCGACACCACCGACTCCGACTCGGTGGATACTCTCCACGACCTGCTCTTCGCCCTGAGGGATGTGCTGATGGAGATCGTGCCCGACGAGGCCAAGAGGCTGTCGGTGTGCGACGTGATACTCTCTTTGCAGAGGGTGCTTTCCAACCTTTCCAGCACCATCCGCTATTCTCTGCTCTACGAGGTGCGCCGGGGCATGGCCGTTATGGACAGCGTGCGCACCATCGACGAGACCGACATGGACGGCACTCTCATGGGCATACTCAAGCAGCTCACCGAAATGAGAGTGCGTAACAGCTGGCTGTATCTTATGCAGGAGCCGCTGCCGGTCAGTATGGCGGTGCAGCCCTCCATGCCCACCGACCTTTCTCTGCGAGCCTACCAGATCGGCGGCGAATGCCATGTTCTGGGAGTGGCCGAGGGACGTGTGGGACGCAGCGAGCTGCTCAACAACCGATTTATCCCCGACGACCGCAGAAAGAACATGATCCTCGTGCCACTCTTCACCTTCAGAGAGCAGTACGGCCTGCTGCTGTGCGAGATGCCCCACGAGTATTTCAGCCACGTCAACAGCGTCGCACGCCAGATAAGCTCGGTGCTGGAGACCGCTCACCTGCTGGATCAGCTCAACGAGCAGATGGATCAGATGAGCCTGCGCTATGCCACCCTGCGAAACATCGCCTCCCGGGACGAGCTGCCCGGCTGCTACAACCGCCGCGGCTTCTTTGAGGTGTCCGAGCACATCGCCCGCCTTGAGTCCAACGCCGGCCGCCGCGCCGTTGTGGCCTTTGCCGACCTTGACAACCTCAAGCAGATAAACGACAACTACGGCCACGACGAGGGCGACAACGCCATCACGCTGGCTGCTCAGGCACTGCAGAAGTGCTTCAGCCCCAACAGCATCATCGGCCGCATCGGCGGCGACGAATACGCCGTGTTTGACCTTGTGAGCGCCGGAGATTCTCTGGAATCGCTCCACAAGCGGCTCAAGGATATCATGGAGGGTCTGGATCGGCGCAGCAATCATCCCTATCACGTCTCCATCAGCGCCGGCCTCACCGAGTTCCTCTGCAACAACGAGGTAGTTCTGCGCGGCTATGTTGACCGCGCCGACCGCCAGCAGTACGTGGACAAAAAGCAGAAGAACACCAAGATTCACAAGGATTGACGGCTGACACCCTGTCCTCTGCGGCACAGTTTACAGATTGCATAAATATACATTGAATCCTCACATACGCTGTGCTATAATAGTCCGGTCGGCCGCGGTCGGATTCTGTCCCATACGGTCGGAAACATATATTCAGGAGGATTAATCTTATGGATCTGATCAAGAAATTCTTTCCCGTGAGCACTAGTGCCACCGACAACAACGGACTGGTGATAAGTCTTATTATCTATATGCTGGTGATCGTTGTTGCGGCAATTATTGGAAAAGTCATCGGACCGATTCCCATCATCGGCTGGATTGTGGGTATTGTGCTCAGCATAGTCGGCGCCTATGCCCTGATCGGCATCATCATCTCCATCCTTGTCTTCCTCAAGAAGATCGCCTGAATCAGGGAAAATTATAAAGACCGCAAAGTCGCCGCCCGGCTTTGCGGTCTTTTGAATTTGAGAAAAAGTGACGGTGAAAAACATTGTCCCGGCAAGAAAATCTGAATTACCCGCCCTACTCGGTGCTGATGAATGTGTACGCCCTTGAAAAGCCGGAGCATTTTGCCCGGGCGCTGGGCAGCATGACGGCTCAGACCCTGCCGCCCGACGAGATAACCATCATGTGCGACGGGCCGCTGACCGCCGAGCTGGACGCGGTGCTTGAGCGGTGCGGCGAGGAGCATCCCGGTCTGCTCAATGTGATAAGATTCCCGGAGCATCAGGGAATAGGCGTCTGCAACAACCGGGGGCTGGAGGCCTGCCGCAACGACATCGTGGTGCGCATGGACTCCGACGACATCTCCGAGCCTGACCGCTGCGAAAAGGAGCTGGCCGAGTTTGCCGCCGACCCGTCGCTGGATATCGTCAGCGGCTATATTCTTGAATTTGAGCAGGACGAGAATCAGGGTTATCTGCGCACCGTGCCCACCGAGAGGGAAGAGGTGCTGCGCTACGCCCGCCGGAGAATGCCCTTCTCCAACGTGACCATAGCCTACCGCAAGAGCCTTGTGAAGCAGTGCGGAGGCTACCGCGACCTCTCCCGGGCCGAGGACTACGACATGGCCGCCCGGATGCTCATGGCCGGGGCGAACTTCAAGACCCTGCCCGAGCTGCTGGTGAGGGTGAGAGTGAGCGCCGACGCCTTCAGGCGCCGCAAGGACTGGAACCACATTCGCAGCCTGATAGGCGTGCGCTGGGGACTTTACCGCATGGGCTTTACCAGCCTGTGGGATTTCGCGGTGATGGCGGGAAGCCATCTGGTGACTCTGCTTATGCCCGAGAGGCTGATCCGCTGGCTCTACGAGAAGAAATTACGCACGCCGTACAATACGGATAGTAATATAGAGCGATAATATGAAAGAAAAGCTGATAAATCTGCTGCTGAAGGAGTGCGTGGACACCTTTCGGGAGCATATGGAAAGAGGCGTGAGCCTTGACACCTCAAAGTTCGGCACCTTTCCCGCCTATGCCGTGGCGGTGTACAAGGAGCACGATTCACGGTGGCCGGGACGAGGCGAGGCCATCAGAGCGTGGCGAATAGACGGCGAGAGGGTGACGGAAATACCTCTGCCGCCGCCGAAGATAGATGTCAACCGCCGCAGCGGGATGTATTACGACATGGGTTCCTTCGCCTTCTCCTTCCCGGAGGATATGTCCTCGGCGCGGTTTTCCATGACCCTCGGCCCGCGATACGGCCGGGGATACACACGTCAGGTCATAGCGACCGACGGCGAAGTGAAGCTGGGTGCCCGCTCTGACGAGTGGGTGTCGTGACGAAAGAAAAAGAGCACACCGGAATAGCGGTGTGCTCTTTTTGTATGTGCTTAACAAACTCAAACACAAACACCAATAGGGAGCAGACCGCAGTCGGCTCCCTGAAAAGGCGTTATTCTATTAAGGGTGGCACATTCCTCGCGCGGTCAGGCGCGAGACGATGGAACGATCAGCCCTCCAGATCGAACTCCAGCTTTTCGCCGCAGTTGGGGCAGTCGATCTCACGCTGATTGATGAGATCATCGTCCAGGGGGATAGTGTCGCCGCAGGTGGGGCAGGTGACTTCGTAGTAGATGTCATCGGTGTGAGAGCCGCTGTCCTTGCAGCTGTCGCAGTCGCACTCGTCCTCGTAGAGATCCTTTTCGACCTCGCCGAGATCCTCGTCAACAGCGTCGAGCTGATGCTGCATCTCTTCGTAGCCCTCCTGAAGGTGAGCAACAGAAACAACAACATCCTCAAGCAGGGTGATCAGGTTGTTGATGACCTTGGTATCCTTCTTGGTTTCGTCAAGAGCAAGACCCTCAACCAGACCCTTCAGGTAAGCTAACTTTTCAAAAAGAGAATTCATTAGTGGACGCCTCCCTTAATCTTTTATACTTAAATATATGTATTATCCGGAAAGAAAATACAATTAAAATCAGGCACGCTCCATGTAGGTGCCGGTGCGGGTGTCGATGCGGATGAGGTCGCCTTCGTTGATGAAGATGGGAACGCGGATCTCAGCGCCGGTCTCGACGGTGGCGGGCTTGGTGACGTTGGTGGCAGTGTCGCCTCTTACGCCGGGCTCGGTCTCGGTGACCAGCAGCTCAACGAAGTTGGGAGGCTCAACGCCGAAGACGTTGCCCTTGTAGCTCATGATCTTGCAGGTCATGTTCTCCTTGACGAACTTGAAGTTGTCGCCCAGGGTGGAAGCGTTGATGGGAATCTGCTCATAGGTCTCAAGATCCATGAAATAGTACAGATCGCCGTCGTTGTAGGAATATTCCATATCCTTGCGCTCAACGAACGCGGTGGGGAATTTTTCGGTGGGGTTGAAGGAGCGCTCGGTGACAGCGCCGGAGATGACGTTGCGGATCTTGGTGCGCACAAAAGCAGCGCCCTTACCCGGCTTGACGTGCTGGAACTCGATGATCGAGTAAACCGCGCCGTCCATCTCAAAGGTGACACCATTTCTGAAATCGCCAGCAGAAATCATAAGTGTGAACCATGCCTTTCGTTAGTCAATAAACGCCGTAACTGTGTGAAGATACACTTCCACGGCACAATATAAGATGATATAATTTTATACTTTATGAGATAAAAATGCAAGGGGTAGCGACATTATTTTTTAATTATTTTGTAATAATTTTTTTACTCAGGTAAAAAATGCGCGTCTGCCCCGGGAAAAAGGGACGGGAAAGCCCTCCATCCCGGAGGGACGGAGGGCTAAGAGAGGTACTAAGGGAAGGATTAGTTGACGATGGTGAGCTCGGTTTCCTTGTCGAACAGATGGATTCTGCTGTTGACGAAGGCGACCTTGATGGTGTCACCGGCGCGGGTCTTAGAGGTAGGAGCAACGCGGGCGGTGATGTTGTTGCCCAGAGCGTTGAGGTACAGATAGGTCTCGTTACCCATAAGCTCGGTAACTTCAACGTCAGCCTCAACAGTGGACTCGGCATAACGGGCCAGATATTCGGGCTCGTCGTGGACGTGCTCGGGACGGACGCCGAGGATGACTTCCTTGCCGATGTAAGCATCGAGCTGGCCCTTGGCATTCTTGGAAGCGGGCAGCTTGATGGAGTAATCGCCGAACAGAGCGTAAACGTCGTTCTCACGGCGCTGCAGCACGACATCGATGAAGTTCATCTGAGGAGTGCCGAGGAAGCCGGCAACGAAAGCGTTGCGGGGCTTGTCATACAGGAACTGGGGAGTGTTGACCTGCTGGATGATACCATCCTTCATGACGACGATTCTGTCGCCCATGGTCATAGCTTCAGTCTGGTCGTGGGTAACATAGATGAAGGTGGTACCCAGTCTCATGTGCAGCTTGGCAAGCTCGGTTCTCATCTGAGCACGGAGCTTAGCGTCCAGGTTGGACAGAGGCTCGTCGAGCAGGAAGACCTTGGGCTCACGAACGATAGCACGGCCAAGGGCAACACGCTGACGCTGACCGCCGGACAGAGCCTTGGGCTTTCTGTCGAGCAGGTGAGCTATATCGAGGATCTGAGCAGCCTCGTCAACGCGACGGGCGATCTCAGCCTTGTCATACCTTCTGAGCTTCAGACCGAATGCCATGTTGTCATAAACGGTCATGTGGGGATACAGAGCGTAGTTCTGGAACACCATTGCGATGTCTCTGTCCTTCGGGGCAACATCGTTGACCATGGTGTCGCCGATGTAGAGCTCACCGTCAGAGATTTCTTCCAGACCGGCGATCATTCTCAGGGTAGTGGACTTACCGCAGCCAGAAGGACCAACGAGGATGATGAATTCCTTGTCCTGGATCTCCAGGCAGAAGTCCTTAACGGCCTCGACGCCGCCAGCATACCTTTTGAATATGTTTTTTAAGGTTACGCTTGCCATATTGTAGTTTCCTCCTAAAGAAGTTGATTGCGGGTAATCTTACCCGCGAGGCATCTGCCTTGTATAATATAACAGATTTGCTCTCTTTTGACCATCCCGATTCTAACCAAACTTTTACCCGGAGTATTATTTATTGTGACAGTCCGGCATAAAAATATGGCCAAATCAAGGGGGTTATATGTCGTTTTTTAACAATTTCTCCCGTTCCGAGTCGTCCAGAAGGCGGCATTCTCCGGGAGCGAGGGTGACATCCAGCGGCAATTGTCCAATGGCCGTGCGGCGCAGCTCCACCACCTTGCGGCCGCAGGCGGCGCACATCCGCTTGACCTGATGGTACATACCCTGACATATCCTTATGACCACCTCGGTGCCGTCGCCCTCCCATGTCAGGGAGGCGGGGAGACACCGGTCGCCGTCGGCCAGCTCAATGCCCTGAGCGAAGCGGGCGGCCATGTCGCCGTCGGCGGGGCAGTCCAGCCTGGCGGCGTAGGTCTTGTACACCTTCTTGCCCGGAGCGGTCAGCTTGTGGGCAAAGGCGCCGTCGTCGGTGAGAATGAGCAGACCGAGGGTGTCCTTGTCCAGACGGCCCGCGGGAGCCACTCCGCTGCGGCGATATTCCTCGGGCAGCAGCTCAAGCACCGTCTTTTCATCCCGGTCACGGGTGGCGGAAACGTAGCCTGCCGGCTTGTTCATCATTATATAGAGATATTCCCGGTAGCTGACCGGGCGGCCGTCCAGAGTTATCTCATCCTTGTCCGGGTCGATCTTGCGGTCGATGGTCTTTTCGGCGGCGCCGTTGACGGTGACGCAGCCCTTCCAGATGGCCTCGCGAGCCTGCTTGCGGGACATTCCCGACTGGTTGGAGATATATTTATCGAGTCTTTCCATGGGGACCTCCGGGGAGTTAATGCTTTAATTATATATTGCCCTTCCGCGCCTTGTCAACACCGGTGAAAGAGAAAGGCGCCCTTCCCTTCGGAAGAGCGCCTGAGGTGGCTTAAAACGCGATTATCAGCGATTATTCAAAGCATTCGAGCATGGCCTCGATGCCGGCGTGATCCAGAGAGGTCAGGGCGATGCTGGCCATGTACTTGTCGATCTTGCGCACGAGGTACATCTGCTCCATGACGGGAGTGCCCTCGGACTCGAGGACGAGGAGGACAGAGGTGTATTCGTTGTCGCCGATGGTGTAGGTCTCGATGTCGCCGACCTTGGTGTCAAAGTCGTAGGTGTCAGCGTACTGCTGCTTGAGGTTGGCGCAGACGATGTTGATGTAGGCGGCGGGCTCCATGTTCTTGCTGCCGGTGACAGCGAGATTCTCGAACATGATCTGGGCGTTGCTGCCGTTGTCGTTGGACATGGCCATCAGAGCGTAGGAGGTGGACAGCTCAGCGATCTTGGCGGCCATATCGTTGTCAACGGTGTTCTCCAGAGAAACGCTCATCAGCTCAGCCAGCTCCTCGTCGGACAGGTGGATCCAATTCTCGGGCTGGGTGAAGGTCAGCTCGGCAAAGTCGTTGGTGTAGACATCGCCGTCCCACTCGCCAATGCTGAATTCAACACCGTTTTCGTTGGTGCCGGCGTCGGCGGTGCCCATGGCTTCGTCCATGATCTCGGTGAAGGCGGCGCAGCCGCAGGCGCTCAGGAGCATAACAGCGGCAAGGATGGCGCAAAGCAGTTTCTTCATTGTTTTCTTCCTCTTTTCATTTTCTGTGCTCCGCTCAGCGGAACCGAAAATCATTCTACAATTATTATCGGCGTTTGTCAACACAAAAGAACAAGGCCTGCCGGCGAACCGACAGGCCTTGTATTAGTTGGTGAAAAAGCTCAGATTACTCGTTGATGCCGGTAACAACGCCGGAACCGACGGTACGGCCGCCTTCACGGATAGCGAAGCGGAGGCCTTCCTCGATAGCGATCGGGGTGATGAGCTCGACGTCCATCTCGACGTGGTCACCAGGCATGCACATCTCGGTGCCGGAGGGCAGGGAGACAACGCCGGTAACGTCGGTGGTTCTGAAGTAGAACTGAGGACGATAGTTGTTGAAGAACGGAGTATGACGGCCGCCTTCTTCCTTGGTCAGAACGTAAACCTGGCCGTGGAACTTGGTGTGGGGGTTGATGGAACCGGGCTTAGCCAGAACCTGGCCGCGCTCGATCTCAGTTCTCTGAACGCCGCGGAGCAGAGCACCGATGTTGTCGCCAGCCTCGGCATAGTCGAGGAGCTTGCGGAACATTTCGATACCGGTAACGACGGTCTTTCTCTTCTCATCGGTGAGGCCGACGATCTCGACTTCCTCAGAGAGCTTCAGCTGGCCGCGCTCAACTCTACCGGTGGCAACAGTACCACGACCGGTGATGGTGAAAACGTCCTCGATGGGCATGATGAAGGGCAGGTCAGCCTTGCGCTCGGGAGTGGGGATGTACTCGTCAACAGCAGCCATGAGGTTGTGGATGCACTCGTACTCGGGAGCGGAGGGATCGGAAGAACCGCACTCGAGGGCGCCCAGAGCGGTACCGCGAACGATGGGAGTGTCATCGCCGGGGAACTCGTACTCGTTGAGCAGCTCGCGAATTTCCATCTCGACCAGCTCGAGGAGCTCTTCGTCGTCAACCTGGTCAACCTTGTTCATGAAAACAACGATCTTGGGAACACCGACCTGACGGGCGAGCAGGATGTGCTCACGGGTCTGGGGCATGGGACCGTCAGCAGAGGAAACGACGAGGATAGCGCCGTCCATCTGAGCAGCACCGGTGATCATGTTCTTGATGTAGTCAGCATGGCCCGGGCAGTCAACGTGGGCATAGTGACGAGCTTCAGTCTGATACTCAACGTGAGCAGTGTTGATTGTGATACCACGAGCGCGCTCTTCGGGAGCCTTATCGATGTTTGCATAGTCAACAAACTCGGAAGTACCGGCCAGGTTCAGAACCTTGGTGATGGCAGCGGTCAGGGTGGTCTTACCATGGTCAACGTGACCGATGGTACCAATGTTTACGTGAGGCTTAGAGCGCTCAAATTTTGCTTTGGCCATTGGGATTGTCCTCCTTTAATTTCACGTTTATTCTAAGACCTTCTCAGTCATTAGAATAATAACAAGTTTTTTAGAAAATATCAAGAGTATTTTAATATTTTTACTCTTTAGTCTGGCGATTGCCAATGATTTTTTCGCTGACAGACTTGGGAACCTCGGAATAATGATCCATGAACATGGAATAGTTGCCGCGTCCCT
>JAZSQO010000009.1:0-2050 GCA_045538015.1 Acutalibacteraceae bacterium
TTTTGAACGGTTTTACTGAGCGTCGGTCTGAGAGGCGGTCACGCCGGAATCAGAGGTGACGGTCTCGGGCTGGGCGGTTTCGGGAGCGGTGTCCTCGGGAAGCTCAGCCTCAGGCTCCTTCTCGCCGAAGATACCGTCGAAGAATCGGTAGAGACCGTTGTCCGGCTGAACGACAGTCTTCTGAATGGTGTCGGCGTAGAACTTGAAGCAGGAGGAATCAAAGCCCATGAAGCAGGTCTCGTAATCCTCGGAATAAACCAGAGAGGGGTCATACTGACCGTAATTCACATATACATAGTAAGCGAAGTTCTCCATGACCACGCCGTAGTTGATGGCGTCGTCCAGCACATAGGAGTCGGTCTCCTCTCCGTTGGCTCTGCAGATCAGGTTGTACATGGCGATGCGGGCCTTGCCCACAGCGGCGTAATGCTGGAAGGTGGAGTAATCGGCGTGAGCATCGGGAACGATGGGGAAGCCGCCCCGCTCAAAGTCGTACTTCTCGCAGTCCTCGGCCACGGCCACCTCCAGATACTGGATGTCGCCGCCGCGGATTTTTGCCTTGAGAATGATATCTCCGCCGCACAGAGGAACGCCCTTTCTGAGGTTGGCGTCCTCGGGGATGGTCAGGTCGCTGAAATCGGGATAAAGCACCTTGAGGTCAGAGGGGGACACCGTGCCGCTCAGATTGGCCACATTGGCGTCAATCATCTGGGTCACATCGGCGTCGGAAACTATGGAGTTGAATTCGTTTATGAAATCCTCCGCGGAAATGCCGGTGGTTTTAAGCGGGCAGTAGCACAGCAGCCAGCCTATAAAAAGGAAAACCAGCACCGCGCCAAGAACAGAGGCGCCAAGGGTTATGTACAGCGCCTTGGGCGAGATGCACTTTTCAGGGTCGGGATTGACCAGATTGTCGCGGTAGTCTTCGGCAAATTCGGATATGACCGAAATGACCGAGCGGCCGGTTTCGCCTTCGCCCGCGGCGCATTCCTCTTCGGAAATCTCTTCGATATTGCGCAGGTTGTCGTTGTCTGCCATTATATTTGCTCCTCTCGGATGTATTGCGCTGAACGCATATTTCCTTTATTATTTCATATTTTATCCGCAATTGCAAGCGCTTTGACCAAATCACACATAATTAACAATAATTAATAAAGGAAAATCTCAAACAAAGGCGGAATGAATACTTGCCTAATGCGACATGATTTGCTATAATACCCGGTGGTGTATAATCCAAAATACCGGATCACATTGAAAGGAGAACCTTTTATGAACTATTCCCATGAAGTGGAAAAAATGTGTCCTGTTGCCAAGGGCCCCCATCACGGTCCCGCTCCCATCCCCGAAGAGGGCAGATGGGTCAAGGCTTATGAAGTCAAGGACATCAGCGGCCTGACTCACGGTGTGGGTTGGTGCGCTCCCCAGCAGGGTGCCTGCAAGCTCACCCTGAATGTCAAGGACGGCGTTATCGAGGAAGCTCTCGTTGAGACCCTCGGCTGCTCGGGCATGACTCACTCCGCGGCTATGGCTGCTGAGATCCTCCCCGGCAAGACCATCCTTGAGGCTCTGAACACCGACCTCGTCTGCGACGCCATCAATGTCGCCATGCGCGAGCTGTTCCTCCAGATCGTTTACGGCCGCAGCCAGACTGCTTTCTCTGAGGATGGTCTGCCCATCGGCGCCGGCCTCGAGGACCTGGGCAAGGGCCTGCGTTCCCAGATCGGTACCATGTACAGCACCAAGGTCAAGGGTGTCCGCTACATGGAAATGGCTGAGGGCTATGTCACCAAGCTGGCTCTCGACCAGAACAACGAAGTCACCGGCTATCAGTTCGTCAAGCTGGGCAAGATGCTCGAGGACATCCGTCACGGCGTTGAGCCCAACGAGGCTTACAAGAAGAACATCGGCCAGTACGGCCGCTTCGACGATGCCGCCAAGTACATCGACCCGCGTGAAGAATAATTAAAGGAGGAGGCAAGATAATGGCAAACGCTGTTAAGTTTGAAGGTAAAGAAAGACGTATGGCCAAAATCGAGAAGTGCCTGGCCGA
>JAZSQO010000118.1:0-11013 GCA_045538015.1 Acutalibacteraceae bacterium
GATGAAATGTCGTTCCGGGATTTTTTTACATATCAAACTGCTCAAGGCCGGTTATTCCGAACATATCGCTCAGATCACGCAGCCCGTCGAGAATCTCCTCGCGGGAGTAATTCCGGCTTTCCAGCTCGTTGTCGTCGTACTCGGTCAGCCGGTGATAAAAGGCCAGTCCTGCCTCGAGATAGTCGGGGTCGGAGGTGTCCAGCTGTTCGTACAGCATATCCTCCGCGCCGTTGATGTCTCCCTGCTCGAGCAGCCGCAGCATATCGGCGTACATCAGCGAGGCCGGCGGCACACGGCCGGCTTCCGAACGGTTGACCGTGTCGATGTCCACCATTAGGTCGGTGCGTCCGAAGGCGAGGGTGGCGATGAAGCGAACCATATCACGGATGGTGCGCATTATATAGTCGTTTTCAAAGTTGGCCATCTATCAATCATCTCCCAGCTTGAGAACCGACATGAATGCCTCCTGAGGAACCTCCACAGTACCCAGCTGGCGCATACGCTTCTTGCCTTCCTTCTGCTTTTCCAGCAGCTTCTTCTTTCGGGTGATGTCGCCGCCGTAGCACTTGGCGAGAACGTCCTTGCGCATGGCCTTGACCGTTTCGCGGGCTATGATCTTGCCGCCGATGGCCGCCTGAATGGGAACCTCAAACAGCTGACGGGGAATGTTGTCACGCAGGCGCTCGGCCATCTTGCGGGCACGGGGATAGGCCTTGTCCTTGTGAACGATGAAGGAAAGGGCGTCCACCATGTCGCCGTTGAGCAGGATGTCCAGCTTTACAAGGTCGGATTTCTGATACTCGGCCAGCTCATAATCGAAGGAGGCGTAGCCTCTGGTGCGGCTCTTGAGGGCGTCGAAGAAATCGTAGACGATCTCGTTGAGAGGCAGGTGGTAATGGATATCCACTCGCTCGGGAGTGATATATTCCATGCCGCAGAATTCTCCGCGACGATCCTGACACAGCTCCATTATGTTGCCCACATACTCCGAGGGCGAGAAGATGTGCGCGTCGCACATAGGCTCCTCGGACATGGAAATGGTGGCCGGGTCGGGATAGTTGGTGGGGTTGTCAATATAGATCACCGAGCCGTCGGTGGTGGTCAGGCGGTAGATAACGCTGGGAGCGGTGGTGATTAGGTCGAGGTTATACTCGCGCTCCAGACGCTCCTGAATGATCTCCATGTGAAGCAGGCCGAGGAAGCCGCAGCGGAAGCCGAAGCCCAGAGCAATGGAGGTCTCCGGCTCATAGCTGAGAGAGGCGTCGTTGAGCTTGAGCTTGGCAAGAGCTTCGCGCAGATCCTCATACTTGGCTCCGTCGGCGGGATAAACGCCGCAGAACACCATGGAATTGACCTTTTTGTAGCCGGGCAGAGGCTCGGGAGCGGGATTGGCAACGGTGGTGACCGTGTCACCAACCATAGCGTCGGACACGCTCTTGATGGAGGCGGCGATGTAGCCGACCTCGCCGGCGGAAAGACTCTTGGCCGGTTCCAGCAGAGTGGGACGCATATAACCGCACTCCACAACGGTAAACTCAGCGCCGGTGCTCATCATGCGGATGGTGTCACCCGGCTTGAGGGTGCCGTCCACCACTCGGACATAAACGATAACTCCGCGGTAGGAGTCGTAGTAGCTGTCAAAAATCAGGGCCTTGAAGGGCGCGGAGCTGTCGCCCTCGGGAGCGGGAATATTGTGTACAACGCTTTCGAGGACCTCCTCGATGTTGAGGCCGACCTTTGCGGAAATAAGAGGAGCGTCCTCGGCGGGAATGCCGATGACATCCTCGATCTCCTTGATAACGCGGTCGGGATCGGCAGAGGCAAGGTCGATCTTGTTGATGACCGGGACGACCTCAAGGTTGGCATCCACCGCGAGGTAGGTATTGCCCAGAGTCTGGGCTTCAATGCCCTGAGTGGCGTCCACCACCAGCAGAGCGCCCTCACAGGCGGCCAGCGAACGGGACACCTCGTAGTTGAAGTCCACGTGACCCGGGGTGTCGATGAGGTTGAAGGTATAGTCCTGACCGTCGTTGGCGGTGTAATTCACCGTGACGGCGCGGGCCTTGATGGTAATGCCGCGCTCGCGCTCAAGATCCATGTTGTCCAGCAGCTGGTTTTCCATGTCACGGGCGCTGACCGCAGAGGTCTTTTCCAGAATGCGGTCGGCCAGAGTGCTCTTGCCGTGGTCTATGTGCGCGATAATGCAGAAATTGCGTATGTTCTCTTGTTTGTTACCCATTCGTCGCTCTCTTCTCCAGAATTATGATTATCAGTTGAACTCGTCAAATTCGTCGTCGCCGGCCATGGCGTCAGCCGCGGCGTCCATAGCCTTGCTGTGCAGCTCGGCGGCCTCCTTGGCGGCTCTGATGGCTGCCTTGGCTCTCTGGGATTCTCTGACCGCGATTTCGGATTTTTCCGCGGCGATCTGCGCGAGGCGGTCGATATTGCGCATGGCGGAACGCTGTTCCGAGGGATTGAGCTCGGAAAGCTGAGCCTCAGCCATGTGCAGCTCGGCCTCGGCCTGCTTGGCCTCGGCGATGGCATCGGTGGCCTGCTGCTTTGCCATGACGGCTTCGTCGGCAGCGCGCTTGGCGGCGATTCTCAGCTCGCCCTCACGGGCGGCAAGATCGGTTTCCTCCGGTTCATTATCATCCTCATCGTCGAAGAAGGACTGAGGTTCCTCCCTCTGAGGATTCTCTTTGCGAATCTCCTCGCTCCGGACCGGCTCGGAGATGACGTTCGTTTCAGCCTCCGCATTGTCGCCGTCCTCATTGTCCATCTGCCACTGAGGCTCTGCGGGACGTTCGGACTTGAGCATTTTTGCGCCGCCGAAAAGAAGCACAGCGCCGAACACTGCGTCAAAGGCGAAAACAGCCGTAACGATGGGCGAGCGCTCCTGAGTAACCAGCAGGAAAACTCCCAGCGCGACAAACAGCAGACCAAAAATCATCAGGCTGACAGCGGTGCTTTTCTTAGACATTTGATGATCCTTCTTTCTTTTTTGAATGGCCGTCAGGCGCGGCCTGTCAGTATTTCTTGTTGATGCGGTAATACTTATCCGGCAGCAGGCGTTTGCGCTGGTTGCCGCGATAGCCGCCCGTGTTGAAGCGGCGGCGGGAGCCGGGATAGAGGTTGAGCTTGGGACTGCGGTTGCGGAACATGACCGACAGCACAAGGCCGCCCAGACCGATGATGGCCGCAATGCCGATGACGCCTGCAAGGTAGCTTATGGCGTCGCTTGTTTTGTTTTCCACTATGTACTGTTGGAGGATGCTTTCGTCACTTTCGGAGAAGTAATCAAAGCTGCCCACCGGAGTGTTCTGGACATTGGCGGCGGTGGTGGTGGTTCCGCCGGCGGTGACCGATTCGTCACCTACATACAGCAGGTAGTTGGCCTCCATGCTGCCCACTCTGGCGGTTATGGTGACCTCGCCGTTCTTGATGCCGTGAACCTTGCAGCGGTCGCTGCCGTCCTTTTCCACCTGAGCCACCGACGGGTCGGAGCTGTAGAACTCCACCGACGCGGAGGACTGGATGTTGTTCATGGTGACATACAGCGTCACCGCTCTGCCCACCTCGACCCGCTTGCTGTTGGCCGTGCTAAAGGTTATGGACGCAAGGGATTCACTGGGGCTGGTGGCGATAATGACACCCGAAGGAGTGGTGGCACCCTGAGAGGTGGTGCTTTCCGCCATGGCTGCTGCCGGCACACTCAGAGCCAGCACCAGCGCCGCAAGAAGGGCGGCGGCAAATTTGATCGTCGGTCGTCTCAACGGCCTTACCTCTTTCTTGTATTGCTGAGCCCCGGTGTCAAAAGCGCACAGCAGGGCATTGTTTGTTTATTATACCATGTACAGGGTACGATTGCAATATTTTTTGGACACCATCGGCAGGTGCTGGCCGGAATATTTCCCGCCGGTTTCTGCGCCCGGCCGCGCATTTTTCCGGCCGGGCGGCGCAGAATAATAACGCACCTCACTGACAGGAAGGAGGTATTGCAATGAGCGACGATTTCCGCTCCCGGCTTGGGCTTGACGACCTGCTGGAAAACGACATTTCCAGCTACGAGCTTTTCCACTCCCTGCCGAGGAATATACAGCAGAAGGTCGCCCAGAAGGATGTGCGTTCCTTCGGCGAGCTGTGCTCCTTCGTCAATCCCCGCACAAGGGGCGATGTAAAATAATTATCCGGCAAGCAGCTCATTCAGCCAGTCCACACACCACAGCCTGACCTCATAGCCGTCGGCCCGGAGCAGCTCCAGCTGGCTGTCGGTAAGCACGGTTTCCAGCTCGGAGCGGGCGTCTCTGCCGGTGACGCACATGGCGGGAAACATGACGCACCACCAGTTGCGCCCCTTGGCCTGACCTATCTCCACCCGCAGGGCGTTATACTCCCCGGCGGGCAGGGTGAAGCCGTCGTAGGTACGTGCATTGAAGCGGCACCGCTCCACGGAAACCGAAACGGGATGGGAACAGCCCCGGGAGCGAAGAGCCTCCTCTGCCGTCTGCCTGAGGATGTCGGAATTGGCCTCCGCCGCGGCGATGGCCTGCTCAAGGTCGGAGCAGCCGGCAAAGACCTCGTCCACCTGCGCCTGCAGGGCATCCCGGACGCACAGCTTCAGCTCCTGATCGGAGAGGCTGTCCGAGTTGGCAAGAATGTGCAGCCGGAGAACACTTTCCCGCACCGCGTCGCATTCCCGGCCAACGCTCAGCAGCGACAGCACCGCGCAGAACACCAGCGCCATAAGTACAGATATTTCCAGTCGTTTCATAAAATAAGCCGCCTTTCGTCGGGAGATAGGAGGCACTGATTAAATCTGGTATGCAGATTTATCCAGTGACTCCTTTATTTGCTCTCCAAGTATGGACGAAGGGCGGCGGATTATTCATGGGAGAATATTTTTTATTGCGATTGCAAACGGAGGTTCCGGGGAGTATAATAATTTGGATATAACAACTGCCCGGGAGGACAGACACATGGAATTTACATTCAAGCGATGCGGCGCCGAGCATCTTTGTGACCTGCTGGCCATTCAGGACGAGGCCTTTGACCTGCTGGAGGATGACCGTCTGCTGCGGCGCAACACCGAGGAGATGCTTGCCTCCTGCCTCAGCGAGCCGCACATAACCATCGGGGTCTTCGACGGCGAGGAGATGGCTGCCTTCGGCATACTGTACATCGCCGGCGATTCGCCGGAGAACCTTGGCCGGAAGATAGGCTTTGAGGGCGAGGAAATGCTGGCCACCGCCAACTACAAGCTGGTCATCGTCCGCCCGCGCTATCGGGGCAAGGGTCTGCAGAGAACTCTTGCCGGTCTGCTGGAGGATGAAGCCCGCCGGCTGGGATACCGGCATATATGCTCCTCCGTTTCGCCTTACAATCAGTACAGCGCGAGGAATTTCGAGAGGGCCGGCTATGTGCGCAGAGGCAGAGCCGTGCTGTACGGCGGTCTTGAGCGGGACATTTTCTACAAGTCTCTGGTCTGATATCACGACATATTCCAACCGAAAGGAACGCAATACATGAACGACGCGAAATGGAGCGCGCTGAGAGCCGCGCTTGAGGATAAAGAGAGAATGATCATCTGGGGCTTCGGGCGGGAGGGCCGCTCCACCTGCCGGCTGCTTCGGCGGCTGTTCCCCCAGCGAACCATCTGGATCGCCGACGACAATATCGTGGATACAAGCGAGTTTGACAACGTGGAATTCATCCATCTGGCCGAGGAGGATCCCCATTTTGACTGTTTTGACATCATTCTGAAAAGCCCGGGCATCGCCGTTATCCGCAGTGACGTGCCCATCGAGCGCCTTTACTCCCAGACCGAGCTTTTCCTGATGCTGCTCCGGGATCAGGTCATCGGCGTCACCGGCACCAAGGGAAAGAGCACCACCTCCTCCCTGCTTTATCACATCATATCCGGCGTTGATGAAAACACCATCTTCTGCGGCAACATAGGTATTCCCTGCCTTGATATGCTGGATAAAATCGATGAGAGCACCAACATCGTTTTCGAGATGAGCTGCCATCAGCTGGAGTTCACCGACTATTCTCCCGCCACAGCGGTTCTGCTCAACCTCCATGAGGATCACCTCGACCATTACATCACCTACGAAAAATACACCGAGGCAAAGTCCCACATTCTGACCTATCAGAAGCCCGACGATTTTGCCGTGGTCAACATTGCCGACACCGAGTTTCTCTCCGCTCTCGGCGGCGAAGGCGAGCGGGCATTTGTGGGTCGGGATATCATCATCGAGGGACGCACGATAAAATGCCCCTACGGAGTTATCACCGTGGCCGAGGACGCCACCCAGCTGGTGGGCCCTCACAACCTTTTCAACATAGCCGTGGTCTATTACATCTGCCGCAGGAAGTTCGACATCACCAACGAGCGGTTTCTTGAGCTGCTGGCCACCTTCTCCCCTCTGCCCCACCGGCTGCAGAAGGTGGGCACCTTTGACGGCGTGACCTATTACGACGACTCCATCTCCACCATCTGTGAGTCGGCCATCACCGCCATCAAGTCCCTTGGAAATGTGGGCACTCTGCTGCTGGGCGGCATGGACAGAGGCATCGACTACACCGAGCTCATCGACTGCCTCTTCCAGATCCACATTGACAATCTGGTGCTCATCGGTCAGGCAGCTCCCCGGCTCAATTTGCTGATTTCCGAGCGCAGCGCCCAGACCGGCATAGCTCAGAATGTGTACATTTCCACCGACTTTGCCGACGCTGTTGCCGCCGGAAAGCGGCTGACCGCCAAGGGAAAGGTCTGCCTGCTCTCTCCCGCCGCGGCCAGCTACGATATGTTCAAAAACTTTGAGGCAAGAGGCGACGAATTTGCCCGGCTGGTCAGAGAGGGCTGAGACACTGTTTCGCTTTAACTCGCTGACAAATTTCACATCTCCCTCAAAAAACAGTTGACAAATTCTGCCGCCAAGGCTATGATAGCAATTGCGGGCTTTTCCACCCGCGAAAAATAAACCGAAAGGAGGCGAACGCCATGACCACCATGAATAAGCTCTTCACCGTTAATAACGCATGGAATAACTGCGCTCTTTTCGCAGATAAGTCCCAGCACGCATATGCACCCAAAGCGTGGCGTTCTGCCTTGTTTACCGGGTCGGAGATGTAATCTTTTCTGATTGCCTTTGCCCCGAATAGCGTAAGCAAGCCGCAGTCCGCTGAGCGACTGCGGCTTTTTTGTCGTCTTTCTGTGTCGGACGGCAGAAAATCGCGTCGCTTCGGAATAAATAATCGACCACAAACCGGCGGGAGGACTTCCCACTCAGCTCTCCCGCCCGTCAGAAATCCGGAGGATCACCATGAAAAAGAAAGCTGAATCCACCGCGTCCCGTTCCCGCCCGGCGATAATTTCGCCGGGCAAGCGAGCCAATCTCCGGCGGCTTCTGGGCTACATGAAGCGCTACTGGCATCTGTATCTCCTCATGGGAGCGCTGATGCTGACCGCTATTCTGCTCAACGCCGCCATTCCCACCAAGCTGGGGCAGATTGTCGACACGGTCATACAGAGCGACGCTCCTCAGGCCGAGCGCTACGACACCCTCATAAAAATAGCCGTCATGCTCGCCCTCATCGGCATCGGCCACGCCGTGGCCAACTACTCAAAGGAATACCTTTCCGATATTTTGGGCAGCAAGATCGGCGGCGATATGCGGCGGGATCTTTTCCGCCACATCCAGCGCCTTGATGTGGGCTTCTTTGACCGCAGCAACACCGGCGAGCTCATGGCCCGTGTCAAGGACGACATCGACAAGATATGGTTCATTCTCGGCTTTGGCGGAATGCTGATCTGCGAGGCGGTCATCCACACCATCATCACCCTCGGCTGCATGGTATCCATCAGTCCGATACTGACCCTGCTGCCCCTTGTTGTGATGGTGGCCGTGGCGGTCATCGCGCTGAAAATGGAGACCCAGCTGGACAAGTGCTACGACGCCATCAGCGAGCAGAACGCCAAGTTGACCACCATCGCCCAGGAGAATCTTTCCGGCGTGCGCACGGTCAAAGCCTTTGCCCGGGAAGAGTTCGAGATGGACAAGTTCAACCGGAACAACGAGGAATACTACAACCTGAACATCCGCCTGAGCAAGGTGCAGATCAAGCACCAGCCCTACATCAGCATGGCTTCCCGTATGCTGGTGCTGATGGTGGTCATCGCCGGCGGCGTGCTCATTATCTTTGATAAGCTCAGCTACGGCGGCCTTGTGGCCTATGTTGAGTACGCCAACAACATCATCTGGCCCATGGAGTGTATAGCGTGGCTGAGCAACGAGCTTGCCTCCTCGGTGGCTTCCGACCGCAAGGTGCGCCGCATTCTGAGCCAGCAGCCCGCCATCGTCAGCCCCGAGGAATCAACCGTGCTGGAGGATGTAAAGGGTCACATCACCTTTGAGGATGTCTCCTTCGCCGCCGAGGGCAAAACCATTCTCGACGGCGTCAGCTTCGACCTGCAGCCCGGAAAAACGCTGGGAATCATGGGCATGACCGGCACCGGAAAGAGCACCGTGATAAATCTCATCGAGCGCTTCTTCGATGTGACCGGAGGCAGTGTCCGGCTGGACGGCGTGGATGTGCGGGAGCTTGACCTTGCACAGCTGCGCAGCAGCGTGGCGGTGGTCATGCAGGATGTGTTCCTTTTCTCCGACAGCATTTCTGAGAATATCCGCATGGGCGGCCGCGACCGCATTTCCGACGAGGAAATGATCCGGGCAGCAGAGTCCGCCTGCGCCTCGGAATTTATCGACAAGCTGGCCGAGGGCTACGAGACCATTATCGGCGAGCGTGGCGTCGGCCTTTCCGGCGGCCAGAAGCAGCGCATCAGTATTGCCCGGGCCCTTGCCAAGCAGGCTCCCGTGCTCATTCTGGACGACGCCACCTCGGCTCTCGACATGGAGACCGAATACAGCATCCAGCAGACGCTCCAGAGTTTGACCGGCACCACCAAGATCATCGTCGCCCACCGCATTTCCGCTGTGAAGGATGCCGACGAGATCATTGTGCTGGAGGACGGACGCGTCGCCGAGCGCGGCACCCACTCCCAGCTCATGGCACTGCGCGGCCGGTACTTTGCCACCTATGTGGCTCAGTACGACACCGAGCAGGACATGGTGAGCTGATTTACTCATCCCCTTTACCACGCTACAAAACGGAGGTGTATTCCAATGTCCGTAAACTCCTTCCGGGAGGATGAAGAGCAGAAGCAGTCAATAAAGATCGATGTTATCTCTCGCCTGCTCGGCTATCTTCTCAGCTATAAAAAGACCATTGCCGCGGTGCTGGGCGTGATGGCGGTCACCACTGCCGTCACCCTTATCAACCCGCTGCTGGTGGAGCACGCCCTCGATGTGGAGGTATACAACAAAAACCTCAGAGGCCTGCTCATTGTGGGCGCCATTGCCCTTGCTATCAACATCATCTATCTTGTGGGCGTGCGTGTGCGCATGAGACTGATGGCGGTAATGTCCAACAAAGTACTTATGACTATCCGTGAACAGCTGTACCGCCATATTCAGAAGCTGGGCTTCAAGTTCTTTGACAGTCGCCCCACCGGCAAGATTCTTGCCCGGATAATCGGCGATGTCAACGCCCTCAAGCAGGTGCTTTCCGACGGCGTTACTACCCTAATTCCCGAATTTGTTACGCTGGTGGCCGTGGTGGTCATCATGCTGATAAAGAATCTTCAGCTGGCCCTCGCCGCCATCGTCACCGTCCCCTTTCTGGCGGCGGCCATGTGGCTCATTCAGATCGTCTCCCACAAAAAGTGGCAGACCTATCGCCGCAAAAGCAGCAACCTCAACGCCTTCACCCACGAGAGCTTTTCCGGCATCAGAGTGGTGCAGAGCTTTTCGGCCGAAAAGGAGACCACCGAGGATTTTGACTATCTGAGCGACGAATATGTCACCTCCTTCGGCCACGCGGTCAGGTGGGCCGACGCCTTCGGCCCCACCATAGATGTGATGTGGGTCATCGGAAGCATTATTCTCTACTGGACGGCTGTTGCCGTTCTGGATATCCGCATCGACAGCCTTGGAACCATAGTGGCCTTCTCCACCTACATGGGAATGTTCTGGAGCCCCATCCGCAACCTCGGCAATTTCTACAACCAGCTGGTGAGCAATCTTTCCGCCGCTGAGCGTATCTTCGAGATTCTCGACACCGAGCCGGAGATCTTCGACCGGGAGGGCGTGGAGGAGCTGCCCGACATCGAAGGCCGGGTGGAGTTCCGCAATGTCACCTTCAGCTATGAGGACGAGAACTTTGTCCGGGTGCTGGACAATGTGAGCTTTACCGCCGAGCCGGGACAGACCATCGCCCTTGTCGGCCCCACCGGCGCCGGCAAGACCACTATCGTCAACCTCATCAGCCGCTTCTATGATGTGCAGCAGGGCGACATTCTCATCGACGGCCACAGTCTGAGGGATGTTTCTGTCCACAGCCTGCGCCAGCAGATGGGCGTGATGACCCAGGATAATTTCATCTTCTCCGGCACCATCGCCGACAACATCCGATACGGGCGGCTGGGAGCCACCGACGAAGAAGTGGAGGCTGCGGCGAAGGCTGTTGGCGCCCACGAATTTATCAGCAAGATGGAGAAGGGCTACGACACCGAGCTTTCCGAGCACGGCACCACTCTTTCCATCGGTCAGCGGCAGCTTATCGCCTTTGCCCGCACCATGGTATCCATGCCCCGGATACTCATCCTCGACGAGGCCACCTCCAGCATCGACACCCACACCGAGCTGATGGTGCAGGCCGGTATCGCCGCCATTCTCAAGGGGCGCACTTCCTTTGTTGTGGCTCACCGCCTTTCCACCATCAAGAACGCCGACCGCATCTTTGTCATCAACCACGGCAGGATAGTGGAGCAGGGCAGCCACGATCAGCTCATGGAGCTGAAGGGCGAGTATTACGACCTCTTCAACGCCCAGTTCAAGAGCCTGCGTCGGGCAGAATAATCCGGCGCTTTCAAAGGCCCGGCACCGCAGTCAG
>JAZSQO010000082.1:0-35771 GCA_045538015.1 Acutalibacteraceae bacterium
ATATGAAGTTCCTTCCGATCTGACGATCATGGAAGCAATGGAATATGCCGGTTATAAGCTGGTGCGCGGCTGTGGCTGCAGAAATGGTTTCTGCGGCGCATGCGCCACCGTATACCGCATCAAGGGCGATCGCGAGCTCAAGGCCTGCCTCGCCTGCTCCACCAAGGTGGAGGACAATATGTATGTCGCAACGCTGCCCTTCTTCCCGCTGATCAAGGAAGGCTACGACATCAACAAGATTCCCACCGATGAATCCATCATGATGCAGCTCTATCCGGAGATTTACGCCTGCATCGGCTGCAACGCCTGCACAAAGAACTGCACTCAGGACCTCAACGTCATGCAGTACATCGCCTACGCTCAGCGGGGCGAATTTGAAAAGTGCGCCGAAGAATCCTTCGACTGCGTAATGTGCGGCGTGTGCTCCACCCGCTGCCCCGCCGGCATCTCCCATCCTCAGGTGGCCATGCTGGCCCGCCGCATCAACGGCAAGTATCTGGCTCCCAAGACCGCTCACCTCGAGGAGCGCGTGCAGGAGATCAACAACGGCACCTTTACCGACCTCATCGAAGCCCTCATGGGCAAGCCCGTTGAGGAAATGAAGGAGCTTTACAACAACCGGGATATCGAGAAATAAAGGAAAGGAGAGTCTTTACATGTACGCAAAGGAATTTCAGCAGTCCCTGCAGGCGGTGGAAGCTGCCCGCGAGAAGAATCTGGCGTATGAGCCTGCCCGAATGACGGCCAAGGAAAAGGAAGACCTCCTTGCCGCCTACCATCCCGACTACAAGCAGAGCGAGTTTTCCGAGCTGAAGATCGGCCCCAACAAGGGCGACAAGGTTCCCCACGAGCTGTGCGAAATGCTGGAGTCTCACAGCCGCATCGACGCCGAGGACATCGACCTTGAGGATGTTGCCTACGATGTGGATGTGCTCATCATCGGCGGCGGCGGAGCCGGTTCGGCGGCCGCCATCGAGGCTCACGAAGCCGGCGCCAATGTTATGATAGTCACCAAGCTGCGCATCGGCGACGCCAACACCATGATGGCCGAGGGTGGCATTCAGGCCGCCGACAAGCCCAACGATTCTCCCGCCATCCACTTTGTGGACGCCTTCGGCGGCGGACACTTTGCCGCCAAGCGCGACCTGCTGGCAAAGCTTGTGTGCGACGCTCCCGAAGCCATTCAGTGGCTCAACGAGCTGGGCGTTGAATTTGACAAGACAGAAGACGGCACCATGGTCACTACCCACGGCGGCGGCACTTCCCGCAAGAGAATGCACGCAGCCAAGGACTACTCCGGTGCCGAGATCATGCGCACACTGCGTGATGAGGTACTCAACCGTCAGATCCACGTTATCGACTTCACTGCCGCCGTCGAGCTGATCCTCGACGAAAACGGCAGGGCTGCCGGCGCTGTTCTGCTCAACATGGAGACCATGGAGCTGATGGTCGCCCGGGCAAAGACGGTCATCATCGCCACCGGCGGTGCGGGAAGAATGCACTATCAGGGCTTCCCCACCTCCAACCACTACGGCGCGACTGCCGACGGTCTTGTGCTGGGCTACCGTGTGGGCGCAAAGCTGCTCTACGCCGAGACTCTGCAGTATCACCCCACAGGCGCGGCTTTCCCCTCCCAGATCTTCGGCGCACTGGTTACCGAGAAGGTGCGTTCTCTGGGTGCCAAGCTGGTCAACGCCAAGGGCGAGGTCTTTATGCACCCGCTGGAGACCCGCGACGTTGCCGCCGCCTCCATCATCCGTGAATGCTCCGACCGCTCAAACGGCGTGAGCACCGGTGACGGTCAGGCTGTGTGGCTTGATACTCCCATGATCGAAATGATCGGCGGCGAGGGCACCATCGAGAAGAGAATCCCTGCTATGATGCGTATGTTCGGTCGCTACGGCATCGACATCCGCAAGGAGCCGATTCTCGTTTATCCCACCCTCCACTACCAGAACGGCGGCCTTGACATCAATGTTGACGGCCAGACTACCAACGTGGAAAATCTGTATGTTGCCGGTGAGGCCGTCGGCGGCATCCACGGACGCAACCGCCTGATGGGCAACTCTCTCCTCGATATCATCGTCTTTGGCCGCAGCGCCGGCAAGAACGCCGCAGCCAAGGCAAAGGACACCACAGTCGGCAAGCTGACCCTTGAGCACATCGCAAGGTTCGACGCCGAGCGCAAGGCCGCCGGTATCGAGACCGATGCCGTTTCGCCTAAGCTGCTGCCCGACTACACCTGCGCCCGTTCCGAGATCTGACGCAAATAATATCTGAAAACACCGCCGGAGCCGTACAGCAATCGCTTGTACGGCTCTGACATGAAAAGAGGTCAATATATAATGGAACTTTTCGGCGGAGTAATCAATATCTCCGGCATCACCTTTCTGATGTTCTGCCTGATGGCGGTGGCCGTAGTCGGCTATGCCATCGGCCGCGTTACCATCAAGGGCATTTCCCTCGGCACGGCAGGCGTGTTCATCGCCGCCCTGATCTTCGGCTGCTTCTTCTACAATGATCTGGGCGCTCAGCTGCCTGAGTACAGCAAGAACGCCCTGAAGATCGTGGAGAATCTGGGACTTATTCTCTTTGTCACCTCTGTCGGCTTTATCGCCGGACCCACCTTCTTCAGCAATCTGAAAAAGAATTTCAAGTCCTATGTCCTGCTGGGCCTTATCATCATCATCGCCGGCGGACTTTCCGCTGTGGGATGTATTTTTCTTGGCCGCGCACTCGGCGAAACCGACCATGAGCGCTTCACCGCCATCATCTCCGGCCTGCTGTCCGGCGCGCTGACCTCCACTCCCGCCTTCTCCGCCGCCAAGGCCTGCGTGGGCGAGGCCTACGAAGACCTTGTCGCCGTGGGCAACGGCATCGCTTACATCTTCGGTGTCATCGGCGTGGTGCTCTTCGTGCAGCTGCTGCCCAAGCTGACCAAGGCCGACATGGCCGCCGAGCGGGAAAAGCTGGTTCAGGCCTCCTCCGGCACGAAGAAAAAAGAATACAGCGGCAAGCTGTTCACCCTTGATTCCTACGGACTGATGGCCTTTGCCATGGCCGCACTTTTCGGCATTGTCGTCGGTATGATAAAGATTCCTCTCACCGGTGACGGCCTTTCCGGCACCACCTTTTCCCTGACCACCACCGGCGGCTGTCTGCTGGTCGCTCTGATATTCGGTCACTTCAGCCGCATAGGCAAGGTGAGCATAATGCCTCCCACCACCACCCTAAAGGTGTTCCGTGAGCTTGGTCTTATGCTGTTCCTCATGGGCGCCGGTATTGCCGGCGGCGCCAGCTTCATCGCCAACTTCCAGCCTATGTACTTCGTCTACGGCGTTATCATGACCATCCTGCCCATGATCATCGGCTTCCTGTTCGCCAAGTATGTGCTCAAGCTCAGCCTGCTCAATAACCTCGGATCCATCACCGGCGGCATGACCTCCACTCCCGCTCTCGGCACCCTCATCAATGTTGCCGGCACCGAGGATGTGGCCGCCGCCTACGCCGCCACCTACCCCATTGCCCTCATCGCCGTGGTGCTGGTTTCCCAGTTCCTGATAATTCTGTTCTGATTTATGCAAAAGCCTCCTGTTCACACGGGAGGCTTCCTTTTTTCTCTTTTGTATGCTATTATTCATAGAGAACTTCAATATTCAAGAGGGAGCAACGGTATGGAAGGTATTATTGGCGTCGTATTTACAGCCGTCATAGGGCTTGCTTTTTGCTGTGCCGGACTGACGATATGGAAAAAGCATAATCTGAGGCTGCTGAATAAATATCACTATGGCCGGGTGACCGGAGACAACCTCGGTACTTTCTGCACTCTGTACGGCATCGGGGTGCTGCTCATCGGAGCCGGACTGCTCCTTACCTCTGCTTTGATGGTGATTACTGCCTCTGAGCTGAGCCTGCTTGCGTTTGCCGCAGGCATGATTTCCGGCTTTTCCATCATAATTTGCGCCATAACAAAATACAACAGCTGACGCAAAGCACCGCAAAAAAAGGAGCGTACCACGCGGATACGCTCCTTTACTTTATGGTGCTTAATATTCGACTTCGCCCTCGTACACAAGCTGTGCCGGGCCGGTGAGCAGAACGGTGTCGTCGGTGTAGTTGACTATGAGGTCTCCGCCGGGCACCTTGACAACGATGTCCTCGCCCTTTCTGCAGAAGCCGTTTTCCACAGCCGCCACCACCGCCGCGCAGGCGCCGGTGCCGCAGGCTCGGGTCTCGCCGTTGCCGCGCTCCCACACACGCATTTTCAGCGTGCAGTCGTTGACCACGCGGATGAACTCGGTGTTGATGCGCCCGGGGAACACCTCGGCGTGCTCAAACATTGGGCCGACGGTCTCGATGTCCACGCCGTCCACACGGTCGCAGAACACCACGCAGTGGGGCGTACCCACGGAGACGCAGGTGACACGGTAGTCCTTGCCGCCGATGGTCAGCGGACGGTCGATGACGCGCTCGCCCTCCATGAGCACGGGAATCTTTGCCGGGTCAAACTCGGCCTTGCCGATCTCAACGCACACCTCGCTGACCTTGCCGCCGCTGATGTAAAGCATGAGCTTCTTGACGCCGCTGTTGGTCTCAATGGTCACTTCGTCCTTGTCGACAATACCGTTGTCGTAGAGATACTTGGCCACGCAGCGGATACTGTTGCCGGCCATGGCTCCCTCGCTGCCGTCCTTGTTGAAGATGCGCATTTTCGCGTCGGCAATGTCCGAATCCTCTATGAGCACGATGCCGTCGGCGCCGATGCCGGTGTAGCGGTCGCACATGCTCACGCTGAGAGATTCGGGACAGACGATGCCGTCGTCGCGGTTGTCAATGAAGATATAGTCATTGCTGTTGCCGTGCATCTTGGCAAAGCGCAGCTTCTGGCGCTCGGAGCGCAGGTTGGCTATATCCACAATCTCGGTGTTGAGCTGGTTGAAGCGGCTGGCGATGATGTCGGCCAGAGCGTTGGCGGTGTCAAGGGAAGTGAAGCAGGCGATGGACAACTGCACCGCCCGGCGATGGAGCCGGGTGTAATCGTCCACGGTGGAGTCGTGCATGGCTCCGGTGTAGACGATGTAGCTTATGCAGCCGCTTTCCATCAACCTATAGGCGTCGTCACTGGTGCCGATGTCGCCCACCGTCTGCACGTCAATGCCCAGAGCGGCGATGGTCTCGGCAGTGCCCTGAGTGGCGTACAGCTTCATGCCCAGATCGTCCAGCTTCTTTGCCAGAGTGACAATCTCCAGATAATCGTGGTCGCACACACTGATAAGCACGCCCACCTCCTTGCCGGCCTCGGGAGCCAGCAGGCGGAATCCGGCAGAGGAAAGGCCCTTGAACAGCGCCTCGTTGAGAGTGCGTCCCAGACCAAGCACCTCGCCGGTGGACTTCATTTCCGGGCCGAGAGAGGAGTTGACATCGGACAGCTTCTCAAAGGAGAACACGGGAACCTTTACAGCAAAATAGGGCGGCGTGCGGTAAAGTCCGGTGCCGTAGTCCATATCCCGCAGAGTCTCTCCCACCATCACTCTGGTGGCAAGGTCGACCATGGGAACGCCGGTCACCTTGCTGATGTAAGGCACGGTGCGGGAGGCTCTGGGGTTGACCTCGATGACATACAGCTCGTTGCGGTAGACAAGATACTGGATATTCACAAGACCCTGAGTGCCCAGCTCGAGGGCCAGCTTCTGGGAGCAGTCAATGACCTTCTTCATCATCTTATCCGAAATGGAGAAGGGCGGGTAAACGGCGATGGAGTCGCCGCTGTGAACGCCGGCGCGCTCGATATGCTGCATGACGCCGGGGATAAGCACATCCTTGCCGTCGGAGATAACATCCACCTCGAGCTCGGTGCCCTCAAGGTACTTATCCACCAGCACCGGATTGTCGATGGAGCCGGAGAGGATGACATCCATGTAGGTGCGCACCTCGGCCTCGTTGTGGACGATCTTCATGTTCTGGCCGCCGATGACATAGGAGGGGCGCAGCAGAACGGGATAGCCCAGCTTGTCGGCGGCGGCGAGAGCCTCCTCAAGGCTCATTACGCCCATGCCGGCGGGGCGGCGGATGGAGTATTTTTCCAGAAGGGCGTCAAAGCGCTCTCTGTCCTCGGCCATGTCGATGCCGTCGGCCGAGGTACCCATGATCTTTATGCCGCTTTCGTCCAGGAACTTGACCAGCTTGATGGCGGTCTGGCCGCCGAAGGCCACCACCACGCCCTCGGGCTGCTCGACCTTGATGATGTTCATGACATCCTCGTCGGTCAGCGGCTCAAAATAGAGACGGTCGGCGGTGTCGTAGTCGGTGGAAACGGTCTCGGGGTTGTTGTTTATGATAATGACCTCGTAGCCCAGCTTCTTGAGCGACCACACGCAGTGTACGCTGGAGTAGTCAAACTCGATTCCCTGACCGATGCGGATGGGGCCGGAGCCGAGAACGATGATCTTGGGCTTGCCCGAGCGGGCAAAGCCGCGGGATTCGCAGTGGTTGTCGTAGGTAGAATAGAAATAGGGCGTCTGAGCGGCAAACTCGGCGGCGCAGGTGTCCACCATCTTGTATACCGCGTCTCTGGAGGCGGGCAGCTCATTGCCGCTGATGCGGCGCAGAGCCTTGTCGGGATAGCCCAGCTTTTTGCCTTCGAGGTATTCGGCCTCGGTAATGGCTCTGCCGCTTATCTTATCCTCATACTTTACCAGCTTGAGCAGCTTGGAGGTGAACCACGGATCCATGCGGGTGATGTCGTATATCTCCTTGGGAGTCACGCCTCTGCGCAGAGCCTCGAACACGGCAAAGATGCGCAGGTCGTCCATCTCGGCCAGCTTTGCGCGGATGTCCTCGCACTTGGCTATGGCCGGATGGTTCATGGTGTCGAGGGAAATCTCGGCGCCGCGCACGGCCTTCATCATGGCCGCCTCAAAGGAGGGCGCAATGGACATGACTTCGCCGGTGGCCTTCATCTGGGTACCCAGCGTGCGGGGAGCGTTGCCGAATTTGTCAAAGGGCCACTTGGGCAGCTTGACCACGCAGTAGTCCACCGCCGGCTCAAAGGCCGCCCATGTGCAACCGGTTACATCGTTGCGGATCTCGTCCAGAGTATAGCCCAGAGCTATCATGGCAGTCACCTTGGCGATGGGATAGCCGGTGGCCTTGGAGGCAAGAGCCGATGAGCGGGAAACACGGGGATTTACCTCGATAACGGCGTATTCAAAGCTGTCGGGGTTGAGGGCGAACTGACAGTTGCAGCCGCCTTCGATGCCCAGCTCTCTGATAATGCTCAGAGAGGCATTTTTCAGCATACTGTATTCGTCGTTGGAAAGGGTCATGGCCGGAGCCACAACGATGGAGTCGCCGGTGTGAACACCCACGGGATCCACGTTCTCCATGCTGCAGATAGCGATGGCGTTGTCGGCACCGTCACGCATGGTCTCGAACTCGATCTCCTTCCAGCCGTAGATATACCGCTCCACCAGCACCTGAGTGATGGGCGACATATCAAGACCGGTGGCCGCTACGATGCGCAGCTCGGCTTCGTCGTAGGCCACGCCGCCGCCACCGCCGCCCAGAGTGAAGGCCGGACGGATGATGACGGGATAGCCTATGCGGCCGGCGATCTCCACGGCGGTCTCAAGATCGTTGGCGATGTCCGAAGGGATGCAGGGCTGACCGATCTTCACCATGGTGTCGCGGAACAGCTGGCGATCCTCGGCCTTGTCGATAGCGTCGGCCTTGGTGCCAAGCAGACGCACGCCCATGCTCTCAAGGAAACCTTCCTTGTCCAGCTGCATGGCGATGGTCAGTCCGGTCTGTCCGCCCAGTCCGGCCAGCAGGCTGTCCGGGCGCTCTTTCTTTATAATGCGCTTGACCGTGGCGGCGGTCAGCGGCTCGAGGTATATTTTGTCCGCCATGGCGGTGTCGGTCATGATGGTGGCCGGATTGGAGTTGACCAGCACCACCTCAAGGCCGGCCTGCTTGAGCACACGGCAGGCCTGAGTGCCGGCGTAGTCAAATTCCGCCGCCTGACCGATGACGATGGGGCCGGAGCCGATGACCAGAACCTTTTTTATGTCCTTATTGAGCGGCATCAGTTGTTTCCTCCCATCATGGCGACGAATTTCTCCAGCAGAGCCTTATCCGGGCCGAATTGGACCGAGAAGGCCTTTTTGCCGGGATATTCCATTCCCTCGCAGGTGTTGTCGTTGATATTAATGTGGGTCACGGTGCCCTTGATGCTTTCGGCATCAACAGCATAGCCGTGATTCTGGTCGGTGATAAGTATTTTGCCCGAGGCCATATCCCTGACCGGCTGGTTGGAACCGCGGTGGCCGAACTTCAGCTTTTCTCTGCGGCCGCCCATGGCAAGAGCCAGCATCTGGTGACCGAGACCAAAACCAAAGACGGGCAGCTTTCCGGCCAACTGGGCTATCAGCTCGATCTGTTCGGTGTTCTCGGCGGGATCGCCGGGGCCGTCGGTCAGCACCACTCCGTCGGGAGCGGCGGAAAGGATATCCTGCGCCGAAACGCCGTAGGGCAGTACTTTTACCTGACAGCCCATGGAGCACAGTCCGGGAACAACACCCATGGCGCAGCCGTAATCCAGCACTGCCACGCTGTATTTTCCCTCGCCCTCGGCGGGATAGATGTCGGAGGTAGTGGAAGCGGTGGCGCTCACTGCGTCCTTCACGGCAAAAGCAGCCAGAGCCGACAGATCAACCTCCGGAGTGGAGCTGATGCAGGCGGGCATGACGCCCTCCTCGCGGATGATCTGGGTTATCTCTCTGGTATCAACACCGCAAAGCCCAGGGACGCCCTGAGCTTTGAGGTAGCTGTCAAGATCACCGGCACAGCGGAAGTTGGAGGGAGCGTCGCACCAGTCGCGCACCACATAACCGGCGGCGCGGCAGATGTCGTTGTTCATGTCTCCTACCCAGCCGTAGTTGCCGATGAGCGGGAAGGTCTGCATGATGATCTGGCCGTAATAGCGGGCATCGGTGAGAGTTTCAACATAGGCTCCGGCGGTGGTGGTAAAAACCAGCTCGCCGGTGCTGTCGGTCTCGGCGCCGAAGCGCTCGCCCTCGAAAACACGGCCGTTGGCAAGTATCAGATATGCCTTGCTCATGCCATCACCATGCAAAGGACGGCCTTCTGGGCGTGGAGACGGTTCTCGGCCTCGTCAAAGATGTCGGCGGCATGGGCCTCAAGGACATCCTCGGCGATCTCCTCGCCTCTGTGGGCGGGCAGGCAGTGCATGACCATGGCGTCGGCCTTGGCCACTGCCATGACATCGCTGTTGATCTGGTAGCCGGCGAAGATCTTTTTGCGCTCGGCAGCCTCGCCCTCCTGACCCATGGAGGCCCACACGTCGGTGTAGAGCACGTCGGCGTCCTTGGCGGCGGCCAGCACATCGGTGGTGCACTCAAAGTCGCCGGTCTCGGCGGCCCACTTCATGATGTCGGCGTCCGGCTCGTAGCCCTTGGGGCAGGCGATGGAAACGGCCATGCCCATCTTGATGCCGCCCACGATGAGGGAGTTTGCCATGTTGTTGCCGTCGCCGATGTAGCACAGCTTGTTTCCGGCGATGACGCCCTTGTATTCGCGGATGGTCATCAGGTCGGCCAGAACCTGGCAGGGATGGCAGTAGTCGGTCAGGCCGTTGATGATGGGAATGGAGCCGTACTTGGCAAGATCCTCAACCTCAGACTGCTTGTAGGTGCGGATCATGATGCCGTCAAGATATCTGGAAAGAACGCGGGCGGTGTCCTGCACCGGCTCGCCGCGGCCGATCTGAAGATCGTTGGAGCTGAGGAACAGAGCGGTGCCGCCCAGATCGTACATACCGGCTTCAAAGGAAACACGGGTTCTGGTGGAGGACTTCTGGAAGATCATGCCCAGCTTCTTGCCCTTGAGGCGGTGATGCTCGATACCGTTTTTGGCCTCGTACTTGAGCTGGTCGGCAAGGTTGAGTATTTCGGTGATTTCCTCGGTGGTAAGATCGGAAAGCTTCAGAAGATGATTCATTTTGCGAGTTCCTCCTTGAGTATGTTAATGGCCTTTTTCAGGTCGTCCCATTCGATATTGAGGGGCGGGAGCAGCCGCACCTTGGTTTTGGCGCTGATGACCAGCACGCCCCGCTCCATGCAGCCGGCAATGACATCCTTTGCCGGACGGACGCTGTCGATGCCTATCATCAGACCCATGCCGCTGACCGAATTGACGCCCTCAGCGCCGGTCAGCTGGCCGAAGATGTATTCCGAACGCTCGCGGACTGCGGCGAGGAAGTCCTCGTCGAGGCGCTCCATAACGCTGATGGCTCCGGCGCAGCACACGGGATTGCCGCCGAAGGTGGAGCCGTGGGAGCCGGGAGTGAGCACATCCTCCACCCGCTCTCCCAGCAGGCAGGCGCCGATGGGCAGTCCGCCTCCAAGGCCCTTGGCGGTGGAAACGATGTCGGGCACAAGGTCAAAGTTCATGTAGCCGTAGAGCTTGCCGGTGCGGCCGTTGCCGGTCTGCACCTCATCCACGATGATGAGCAGGCCGTTCTTTTCGGCGGCGGCCTTTACTTCCTCGATAAACTCAGGACGCAGGGCGTTTACTCCGCCCTCACCCTGCACGGTTTCGATCATGATCGCGCAGCAGGGATTCTCTTCGGCAAGGCGGGAAACATCGCCGTCAACAGTCGGGTCGGCGTACACAAAGCCCTCGGTAAAGGGGCCGAACTCGGTGTGGAAGGAATCCTGACCGGTGGCGGCAAGGGTGGTTATGGTGCGGCCGTGGAAGCTGTTTTTCAGGGTGATGATGACCGGGCGCTCACCGCCGTACTTCTGGAAGGACCAGCGGCGGGCGGCCTTGATGGCGCACTCGTTGGCCTCGGCTCCGGAATTGCCGAAGAAGACCTTTTTCATGCCGGTGCGCTGACACAGAATCTTTGCCAGCTCGGCGCAGGGGCCGGTGTGGTAGAGGTTGGAGGTGTGCTGAACCTTATTCAGCTGGGCGGTGACCGCCGCAACCCATTCATCGTCGGATACACCGAAGGCGTTGGTGGCAATGCCGCTGCCAAGGTCGATGTATTCCTTGCCCTCGTCGTCGATCAGCTTCGCGCCCTTGCCGGACACAAAAGCAACGGGGAACCGGCCGTAGGTGTGAGCCACATACTGGCCGTCAAGTTCTTTAATGCTCATAATGTACTCCTTGCGCCGCTTTTCATTGTGTCAACCCGTGCGGCTTTACACTTCTTTTTGTGGTATTGACGGTGTTGGTGGTTAAAGAATAAAGAATGAAGAATAAATAATAGATAATAAATATTTTATACGAGCTTGCACTCTTATACAAACATGGTGCCGATGCCCTCGTCGGTGAGGGTCTCTATGAGGATGGAGTGAGGCACGCGGCCGTCGATGATAAAGACCTTCTTCACGCCGCGGCGGATGGCCTCGATGCAGCATTCCACCTTGGGGATCATGCCGCCGGAAATGACACCCTCGCGCATGAGCTGGGGAGCCTCGCTGACATTGATCTTGGGAATGAGAGTGCTGGGATCGTCCTTGTCACGGCAGATGCCGTTGATGTCGGTCATGGAAATAAGACTTTCGGCGCCCAGCATACCGGCGATGCGGCTGGCGGCGGTGTCGGCGTTGATGTTGTAGACATTGCCTTCCTTGTCGCAGCCCACGGTGGAGATAACGGGAATGTAGCCCTTCTCCAGCACATCCAGCACGGGCTGGGTGTTGATGGAGGTGATCTCACCCACGAAGCCCAGCTCCTCGTTGAGGGTCTCGGCCTCGATGAGGTGGCCGTCAGCGCCCGACAAGCCGATCGCCTTGCCGCCTATATTCTGGATGAGGTTGACGAGGCTCTTGTTGATCTTGCCGGCCAGAACCATCTGAACGATCTCGGCGGTCTCGGCGTCGGTGACACGCAGACCGTTGACGAACTTGGATTCCTTGCCCACACGCTTGAGCATATCGGTGATCTCCGGGCCGCCGCCGTGGATGAGCACCACTCGGATGCCCACGGTGGTCAGCAGGACGATGTCACGCATGACAGCGTTCTTGAGCTCCTCGTTTATCATGGCGTTGCCGCCGTATTTGACAACAATGATCTTGTCCTTGTAGTCCTGAATGTAGGGCAGCGCCTCTACGAGGACGGCCGCTCTCTGTGCGTTGGTCAGTTCCATTCCTTTTCTCTCCTAATAAATACTGTATTTCAGAATAATATCAGATCAGGTTCTGTAGTCGCCGTTGATCTTGACGTAATCGTAGGTCAGGTCGCAGCCCCATGCGGTGGCAGCGGCGTCGCCGTCACGCAGAACTATGTCGATAACGATCTCGTCCTCGCTGAGCACGGTCTTGGCGATATCCTCGCTGAAGGGCACGCCGGCGCCGTTTCTGCACACGGTCACCTCGCCGCCCTTGGAGCGGAAGGTCACATCGATCTTTGTAACATCGGTATTGGCGCCGGAATAGCCGATGGCGCACAGCACTCTGCCCCAGTTGGCGTCGCAGCCGAACATGGCCGACTTGAGCAGCGGCGAGCAGATGACCGACTTGGCCACGGTCTTGGCATCGGCGACAGTAGCTCCGCCGGTGACCTTGGCTTCGATGAGCTTGGTGGCGCCCTCGCCGTCCTTGGCCATCATTCTGGTCAGATGCACGCACACAGCCCTGAGGGCGGCGCAGAAGGCGTCAAAGCCTTCGCCCTCGGCGGTGATCTCCTCGTTGCCCGCAAGACCGGAGGCCATGATGGCAAGAGTGTCGTTGGTGGAGGTGTCGCCGTCAACGGACAGCATATTGAAGCTGTCGTCCACCACAGCGCGCAGAGCCTTGTCCAGCATTTCGGTGGTGATGGCGCAGTCGGTTGTCACAAAGGCGAGCATGGTGGCCATATTGGGATGGATCATTCCCGAGCCCTTGGTCATGGCGCCCACGGTGACGGTCTTACCGCCTATTTCAGTCTGCACGGCGCACTGCTTGCAGACGGTGTCGGTGGTCATAATGGCCTCGGCGGCCTTGGTGCCGTCGGCGGTCAGATTCTTTACAAGATAAGGAATGCCCTCGGCGATGGGCTCGATGGGCAGCACCTGACCGATAACGCCGGTGGAGGCCACCAGCACCTCCTCGGCGCTGATGCCCAGAGCCTTGGCAGTCATGGCGCACATGGCTTCGGCCTTCTCCACGCCGTCGGCGTTGCAGGTGTTGGCGTTGCCGCTGTTGGCGATGACCGCTCTTATCTTACTCTTGGCAAGATGATCCTTGCACACCACGATAGGCGCGCCCTTCACCAGATTGCGGGTGAATACGGCGGCGGCGGTGCAGGGAACCTCGCAGAAGATCATGGCAAGGTCGGGCTTGTGATCTCTCTGGATGTTCTCGTTGGCCAGAATGGAGGCAGCGGTCACGGTGTTTGAGGGATATCCGGCTCTCTTGACGCCGCAGTAAACTCCCGAGGCGGTAAAGCCTTTGGCGGAGGCGACGCCGCCGGACATAATCTTTGCTTCCATATATGTACTCCTTTACGGGTGGTTATTGAATTTGATGAATCAGTATCGGTCACTGAGCGGCGGGGCCGCCGATGCAGCTTCCCACGGCCGACACCAGAAGGGTCATCACCGCGAACACGGCCACCAGCGCCACGGCGGTGAGCACTGTGCGGATAATGGCCTGCTTATCGGGCTTGATCTCCTCGCCGGCGTTGCTTTCCATCTGTTCGCTTATCCGGTCGTTGTCCTCGGCGTAATCGGCGTAGGGCGACTGGACGGTAAACAGCTTTTTCTTTTCCTTTTCGCTCATGATCCGATCCTCACACATTCAGGCCGGAGGTCTCTTCCAGGCCGAGCATCAGATTCATGCACTGGACAGCGGCACCGGAGGCGCCCTTGCCCAGGTTGTCGAAGCGGGACATGAGCAGAATGCGGTCGGCCGAGCCGGTGACGGTGACTTCCATGGAATCAAGGCCGGTCATGGAGGCGGCGGAGATGAAGCCGTCGGGCGCGAACTGTGAAGGCTCGACATATTTCACAACGCCGCTGTTGTATACTGCCTTGTAAACCTCAGCGATCTTTTCGATATCTCCGTTGACCTGATCGGCAAAGAGCCCCACGGTGACCATCATTCCGCTGTAGAAGTCGGACACGATGGGACAGAATACGGGAGCAGTGTCAAGACCGGTACGCACCGCCATCTCGGGCAGATGCTTGTGGGTCTGACCCAGGCCGTACTGACGGGGAGCCTCATAATCGGCGGGGCGGTTCTCGTCACCGTAAGCGGCGATCATCTTTTTTCCGCCGCCGCTGTAGCCGGTCAGAGAATGGCAGTGGAGCTGAGCGTCGGTGTCGATGATTCCGGCGGCTACAAGGGGAGCTACCAGCGAAATGAAGCCGCTGGCGTGGCATCCGGGAACGGACACGCGCTTTGCGTTAACAACGGCCTTGCGGTGGCCTTCCGAAAGCTCGGGGAAGCCGTAAGCCCATTCGGGCGAGGTCCGGTGAGCCGTGGAGGTGTCAATGACCATAACATCCGGGTTCTCTATAAGACTGACCGCCTCGATGGCGGCGGCGTCGGGCAGGCACAGAAAAGCGATGTCGCAGCTGTTCAGAGCCTTGGCTCGGGCGTCTCTGTCCTTGCGCAGCTCCTCGGTGAGGGTAATGAGCTCAATGTCCGCACGCTGGCCGATGCGCTCGTAGATGCGCAGTCCGGTGGTGCCTTCCTTGCCGTCGATGAATACCTTGTACATGATATTATCCTCGCATAGTAAATGTTTGTATAATTATGCGCTTATTTCATCGAAAAGTCAAGGGCAAGTTAGGTACTTCCACGCCCAATTTTACCATATATAAGACGTTGATTATAGCAAAATACCACAAAACAGGCCGTTTTAGACTCCTCTGATAATTATACGGCATATGCAATGTTTATGCATAAATTATGCAGAATATTTCAGCGCGTCAAAGCGCCGCGCAATATTTCATACAATTTCCATCCCCACTCTTCCCCGTCTTTGGAACAATACACATTGACAGCCCAGCCATAAAAAGGTAAAATTATCATAACTATATATAAGGGATAGTGTCGCCCTCGAAGGAAGACTATTTTTTATAACAACGATTACATACAATATCACTAAATTGAAAGTTGAGGTTATTCCGTGCAGAACGAAGCATCAAACAGCAAAAAGCGAAGCACCGGCAAGCAGGGCAGCCGTTCTAAGACCGCCGGCAAAGCAAAGCCCGCGGCAAAAAAGCCCGCCAAAACCGCCAAGAGCAAGGCTCCCTCTCCCGCCAAGACCGACAGCAAGGCCGTAACCAAGGCTCCCGGCAGACAGACTGCCGCCGAGACTTCCGCCGCCGCGAAGAACACCTCCGGCAAGGCAAAAACCACCGCTCCCAGAGCCTCCGGCAAGGGCGGACGCAAAAAGAAGGCCGCTGTTCCCATCCGTGTCACCTTCCTTGGCGGCCTGAACGAGATCGGCAAGAACATGACCATGTACGAATGCGGTGAGGACGCAGTTATTGTGGACTGCGGCATGGCCTTCCCCGACGACACCATGCTGGGCGTTGACATGGTCATTCCCGACATCACCTATCTTGCCCGGAACATCCACAAGGTCAGAGCCATCCTGCTCACCCACGGCCACGAGGATCACATCGGCGCCATTCCCTATGTGCTCAAGGAGTACAGCATTCCCATTTACGGCTCCCGGCTGGCTCTGGGACTGCTTGAAGGCAAGCTGAAGGAGCACAACATCCTCTCCTCTGCCGACCTTCATCCCGTCGACCCGGGCAGCACCGTTGACCTTGGCTGCTTCAGGGCAGAATTCATCAATGTCAACCACTCCATCCCCGACGCCATGGCCATCGCCCTGCACACTCCCGCCGGAGTCATCGTGCAGACCGGCGACTTCAAGATAGACATGACGCCCATCAGCGGCGACATCATCGATCTTGGACGCTTTGCCGAGTTGGGCAAAAAGGGCGTTCTGTGCCTGCTGTCCGACTCCACCAACGCCGAGCGCCCGGGCTACACCGCCAGCGAGCGCACCGTGGGCGCCTCCTTCAACACTCTGTTCCAGTCGGCCTCGGCCACGGGCAAGCGCATCATCATCGCCACCTTTGCCTCCAACGTCCACCGCGTCCAGCAGATCATCGACTGCGCCGAGCGCTTCGGCCGCAAGGTGGCCGTCAGCGGACGGAGCATGATAAACACCGTGGCCATCGGTCAGGAAATGGGCTATCTGAGAGTGCCCGAGGGCATCCTTGTTGACATTTCCATGATAAATCGCTATCCCAAGGAGCAGATGGTGCTCATAACCACCGGCAGTCAGGGCGAGCCCATGAGCGCCCTGAGCCGCATGGCCTTTGCCGACCACCGTCAGGTGTCCGTCGGCCCCGACGACTTCATCATCATCTCGGCCAATCCCATCCCCGGCAACGAAAAGACTGTGAGCAACGTTGTCAACGAGCTGCTGCGCCACGGCTGCGAGGTGGTCTACGAGAAGATGTACGATGTCCATGTCTCCGGCCACGCCTGTCAGGAGGAGCTGAAGATCATTCTGGGTCTGACCAAGCCCCAGTTCTTCATTCCCGTCCACGGCGAGCAGAAGCATCTGCAGAAGCACGCCGGTCTTGCCTCCCTCATGGGTATTCCCGACAGCAACATAATGATCGCCGATCTGGGCGATTCGGTGGAAATCAGCGCCGATGGCCTCCGACTGGCCGAAAAGGTCACCGCCGGCCGCGTGCTGGTGGATGGTCTGGGCGTCGGTGATGTTGGAAGCGTAGTCCTGCGCGACCGCAAACATCTCGGTCAGGACGGTCTCATCATCGCCGTGGCCACCATCGACTCCAACGACGGCCATCTGGTCTCCGGCCCCTATGTGGTGTCCCGCGGCTTTGTCTATGTGCGTGACGCCGAGCCTATGATGGACGACGCCTGCGAGCTGGTGCGCGAGGTCATTGAGGAATGCGCCGAAAACGGCATCCGCGACTGGGCCGCCATCAAGAACCGCGTCCGGGACGAGCTTTCCCGCATGATGTACCAGAAGACCAAGCGCAGCCCCATGATCCTCCCCGTTATCATGGACATCTGACCGCAGGATGATTTTCTTACGGGCGGTGCATACCGCACCCGCCCCGTGACGAATATCCGAAGGAGTACCCTTTTCTATGAAAAAGCTATTCAATCGATTCTGGCCCATAACGCCCATGATAAGCATTCTGCTTGCCATGATGGCTCTTATGACCGCCCTGACCCTTATAATCGGCGAGCACCGCAAGCTGTTCCTTGTGCTGCTGGTCATCACCGTGACCTGCGCCATCGCCGCCCTGCTGCTCAACGACAAGATATACAAGGACATCAGCCGCTTCCTTGGCGGCGTTGACCGGGAGCTTTCTCCCCAGCGAGCCACCGCTCTTGATCAGCTGCCCACTCCGGTAGCCGTCCTCGGCCGCAAGGGCGAGGTAGTCTGGTACAACCGCTCCTTCAGCGACCAGCTTCTGGCCGGCGCTGACTATAACGGCGGCAGCATCCACAGAATAAACAAGGATTTCGACCTTGAATCCATGCGTCAGGGCGAGAATTTCCGCCTCAAATGGGGCAAGGAATGGTTCGACTGCGTGCCCGCGCCCATCGACATCGCCAGCGGCCGGGGCAGTATCGTTTACTTCCACAGCATCACCGAGCTCAAGCGCACCGAGGAGCGCTACGAAGCCTCCCGGCCCACGGTTATGATAATCGTCTTTGACAACGAGGAAGAGCTGCTCAAGGCCCGTGAAAGCGAGCGGGTGCGGGTGTTCTCCGAGGTGGACGCGATGATAAACGCGTGGGCCGACCAGCGGGCGGGTATCTGCTGGGCCAATGTGCGCGACAAGAGCCTCATCATCGTTGAGGAAAGCGAAGCCAAGCGGCTGATAAACGAGCGCTTCTCTATCCTCGAGGCCGCCAAATCCATCTCGGTCGAAGGCGGCACTCCGGTCACTCTTTCCATCGGCGTTGGCCGGGCGGGAAAGGACATTGAGGAATGCGAGGCATGGGCGCTGCAGGCTCTGGACATGGCTCTCGGCCGCGGCGGCGATCAGGCCGTGGTCAAGTCGGACGAGGGCTACAGCTTCTTCGGTGGCGTGTCCAAATCCTCCGAGCGCCAGAGCAAGGTGCGCATCCGTATGCTGGGCTCCGCCCTCGCCGACATGATCGAGGCCTGCGGCAACTGCATCGTCATGGGACACCGCAACGCCGATCTGGACGCCATGGGCTCGGCGGTGGGCATTCAGGCCATCGCACGCACTCTTGGTAAAAAGGCCTACATCGTCTCCGACGAGGACACCACCATGGCCGCCGATCTTATATCCTATTATAAGAAGAACGGCACCGACTGCTTTGTGGACTACGCTCAGGCTCTTGACCTTGTGCGTGAGGACACTCTGCTGGTGGTGGTGGACACCCACTCCCCCAACTTTGTGGACAGCAAGCCCCTGCTGGAACGGGTGCCCAATGTGGTGGTCATCGACCATCACCGCATGATGGTGGATCACATCGACAACGCCGCCCTGATGATCCAGGAGCCTTACGCCAGCTCGGCTTCGGAGATCGTTTCCGAGATCGCATCCAGCGTGTGTGAGCGGGCCATTGGCCGGGCCGAAGCCGACGCTATGCTTGCCGGCATCACTCTGGACACCAAGAACTTCATTCTCAACACCGGCACCCGCACCTTCGAGGCCGCCGCCTTCCTCAAGCGCAGAGGAGCCGACACCATCGAGGTCAAGCGGATGTTCTCGGAAAACTTTGACACCTATGTGGAGCGCACCCACCTTGTTTCCAACTCCGACTTCTACAAGAACTGCGCCATTTCCATCGCCGACTCCGGCGTGGACAATCTGCGCGTGGTGAGCGCTCAGGCCGCCGACGATATGCTGACCATCAGCGGCGTCAGCGCCTCCTTCGTGGTCTTTGAGCTAAACGGCGAGGTCAACATTTCCGCCCGCTCCCACGGCAAGATCAATGTCCAGCTCATCACCGAGCAGCTGGGTGGCGGCGGCCATCTAACCATGGCCGGCGCCCAGCTCCGTGAGGTAACGGTGGAGCAGGCCGTGGAGATGCTCAAGGCCGCCATCGACAAGACAAGATAAACAGCCAATCAATAATCAAAAATCAATATAAAAAAGGGAGATACATATCATGAAAGTTATTCTGTTACAGGATGTCAAGGGAACCGGCAAGAAGGACGATGTCGTCAATGTTTCCGACGGCTACGCCCGCAATTTCCTGCTGCCCAAGAAGCTGGCTGTCGAAGCCTCCGCTTCGGCCATGAACGACATCAAGAACCGCGAGCGCGCCAAGGAGCACCGCATTCAGGAAGAAAAGAAGGCCGCTCAGGCTCTGGCCGACAAGCTCAACGGCACCACCGTCAAGCTCTTCGCCAAGGCCGGCGCCTCCGGCAAGCTCTTCGGCTCCATCACCGCCAAGGAAGTGGCCGAGCTCATCAGCAAGCAGGCCGGCACCGAGATCGACAAGCGCAAGGTCTCTCTTGCCAACGAGATCAAGTCCTTCGGCACCTATGAGTGCGAGGTCAAGCTGTACACCGGCATTTCGGCCAAGATGTTCGTGCTGGTAGGCAGCGAGGAGTAAGACTGTGGACAACAATCCTTCCTCCTTCACCCCTGAGCTTGCTCCCATGGGCGACGTGGCCAATATGCCCGCCAGCGTTGAGGCTGAGCAGGCGGTTCTCGGCGCCCTTCTGGTAGATCAGCAGTGGATCGTGGAGGTCATGGACACTCTGCGTCCGGAGTGCTTCTATGTGGAGCAGCACCGCCAGATATACAACGCCATCCGCCGTCTCTTCCAGGCCGGCGGCAAGGTGGACTTCGTCACCGTGCTCAACGAGCTTGTGGGCGTGGGTGCCTTTACCGAGGACTACGGCAAGCGCTACATGGTCAGTCTGGCTCAGATGACGCCGCTGCTCACAAGCGACATTTCCGCCCATGTGCGCATCATCCGGGAAAAATACGAGCGCCGGGCTCTCATCGAGGCCGCCCGGGCCATCATTTCCGACTCGGTGGACGAATCAAATAGTATGGCCACCCTGCTGGACAGCGCCGAGCAGCGTATTTTCGAGATAAGCAACGACCGCGCCGCCCAGGGACTTGTGCCTCTGAGCGAGGTCATGGTGGACGCTCTTGACCACCTCATGCTGATGAACAGCGACCGCAGGGACGAATTCATCGGCATTCCCTCGGGTCTGAAATCTCTGGACGACACCATTTCCGGCCTGAACAAATCCGACCTTATCATCCTCGCCGGCCGCCCCGGCATGGGTAAAACCAGCTTCGCGCTGAACATCGCCCGCAACGTGGCCGTTCAGCAGAAGCGGGCAGTGGCCTTCTTCTCTCTGGAAATGACCCGTGAGCAGATCGCCCTGCGTATCCTTTCCCGTGAATCGGGCATCGACGGCCACAAGCTGCGCGACGGCAGCATCGCCGAGGACGAATGGCCATCCATCTCCGACGCCGCCAACCGCCTCCAGAACGCCACCATCTACATAGACGAATCCAGCAACATCTCCGTCACCGAGATGAAGGCTAAGCTCCGCCGCAAGAAGGATGTGGGCCTGGTCATCATCGACTACCTCCAGCTGATGAACATCAGAAACACCGGCAACCGCGCCGCCGACGTGGGTGAGCTGAGCCGAAGCCTCAAGATCATGGCCAAGGAGCTCAATGTTCCGGTCATCTGCCTTTCCCAGCTCAACCGTATGGCCGAGGGCCGCAAGGAGCACCGTCCCCAGCTCTCCGACCTGCGTGACTCTGGCGCCATCGAGCAGGACGCCGACATCGTTCTCATGCTCTACCGCGAGGGCTACTACGAAAAGGACGAGGAGAAGGATCCCGACTCCATCGACAAGAACAGCGCCTACTGCGCCGTGCTCAAAAACCGCCACGGTGAGACCCGTGACGTTCCCCTCCGCTGGGACGGCAACATCATGTGCTTCACCGCAGTGGACGAATTTCACCAATGATAAGTATCGTAAGAGAAACCATCACCCGGTACTCCATGCTCCGGCCCGGAGACCGGGTGGCCGTTGGACTTTCCGGCGGCGCCGATTCGGTGTCCCTGCTCTCGGCGCTGCTTGAGCTGGCGCCGGAGCTGGAGCTGACCATCAGCGCCATACATATCAATCACGGCATACGAGGCCAGTCCGCCGACCGCGATCAGCGGTTCTGTGAGGAATTTTGCGCCTCAAAAGGTGTAAAGTTAGATTGCTTCACTCTCGACATTCCCGCCCTCGCCGCCGAAAAAGGCGTCGGCCTTGAGCAGTGCGGCCGGGAATGCCGCTACCAGTGCTTTGAGCAGATCGCCCGGCGGGACGGCTGCAAAATTGCCACCGCTCATACCCTCTCGGACAGTGCCGAAACGGTGCTCTTCAACCTCGCTCGAGGCAGCGGTCTTGGCGGTGTTTGCGGCATTCCTCCGGTCAGAGGGAACATCATCCGCCCGCTCATTGCCGTAACCAGAAATCAGATCGAGGAGCACTGTAAAGTCAATTCACTTGACTATGTAACCGACGAAACCAACACCGACACCATCTACCGCCGCAACCTCATCCGCAGTGAGGTCATCCCTGCTCTCGAGCAGGTCAATCCTGCCATGCACAGGGCGGTGGAGCGATTCACCCGCTGTGCCCGTGAGGACAACCTTTATCTTGAGCAGCTGTGCGAGGAAGCCCTCGAAAAGGCCGCCGCGGATGGCGGATGGCGTGCCGAAGCGCTGGCCGCCCTGCCTCCCGCGCTGCAAAAGCGGGCGGTTATGAGCATTCTCGCCCGGCAGGACACCACGCCGGAATACGCTCAGGTGGAGCGCTGTATCGAACTTATCCGCGCCGGCTCGGGAGCGCTGGTCATCCGCAACGGCGTTCGATTTGTCGTGAATAAAGGTATCGTTTTTACTGACAGCGGCACTGCTGAGCTTTCGCGTCCGGAGCAGTGGAGCGTCGCGGCTGAGCTGCCCTCCACCCTCCTTCCCGACGGACGAATCATGACTTTTACACAGATCGATCTGTCTGTCCCGGGCGCAACACAAAAAAATCACAATTTACTATTCAAAAAAGCGCTGAGTTGTGATATAATCAACTCTAATACACAGATCAGAAACCGCCGTGAAGGCGACCGCTTTGCCCCGGCAGGCCGCGGAGTGAACCGACTGCTGAAGAAATTTCTCTGCGACGAGGGCGTCCCGGCCGAAAAACGCGGTCAGCTGGCTATTATCGCCTCGGATCAGGGGATACTCTGGGTGGAGGGCTTTGGCTCCTCCGAGCTGGGTCGTCCCGACGACGGCGACAGTGTTGTCATTATCCCGCACATAGACTGAAAAGAGAAAACATAACGGAGGACAATTTCAATGAGCTATAACATGAAGCAGGACATCAAGAAGGTGCTGATGAACGAGCGCAAGCTTCAGGCCACCATCACCCGTCTGGGCAAGCAGATCAGCGAGGACTACGCCGACAAGAATCTGCTGCTGGTCAGCGTTCTCAAGGGTTCTGTGGTCACCATGGCCGACCTGATGCGCGCCATCACCATCCCCTGCACCATCGACTTCATGGTGGTCTCCAGCTACGGTTCCGGCACCACTACCAGCGGCACCGTCAAGATCATCAAGGATCTGGACATTCCCCTGCACGACTACGACCTGCTCATTGTTGAGGATATTCTTGATTCGGGCGTCACCCTCAATTCCCTCAAGGAAATGCTGAGCGTACGCCAGCCCAAAAGCATCAAGATCTGCACCCTGCTCGACAAGCCCGCCCGCCGCAAGGCTCCCATCAAGGCCGACTATGTGGGCGCTGTCATCGAGGATGAATTCGTTGTGGGCTACGGCCTCGACTACGACGAGAAGTACCGCAACCTTCCGTATATTGGAATTTTGAAAGAATCGGTTTATACTAAAGCCGAAGGTGAAGAATAACATATATTAAGGAGTGAACGCCAACTTGGAAAACAAACGACCCGTACGCAATATACTGCTCTGGCTCTTTGTGCCCATCCTCATCGTTGTCATCATCTTCATGCTGAAGGACAGCACACCGAAGGATAACCCGAAATACTCCGAAATACTCAGCTATTTCGAGATCGGCACCACCGAATTCGAGGCCATGGACTCCTACGAGTTCTCCCTCGAGAAGGGCACTCTGACCATCGACTTCAAGAAGGATGCCGTCGACGCCGAGGGCAATCCGGTCGAGCTCAAGAAGGTGGAATACACCGTTCCCAACATCGACCTGTTCATCTACGACATCCGCGACCGTCAGGACGCCCTGCGCGGGGAGATCGACGAGCTTGAGGCTCAGGAGAATCCCGACAAGGCCACCCTTGACCGCATCGACGCTCTTCGTGAGCATCCCCTGCTGGCCAACTACAACATCCTGCCCATGGCCGACAACAGCCTCTGGATCAGTATGCTGCCCACCATCATCATCATTCTGTTTATGTTCGTGGTGTGGTTCCTTTTCATGCGCCGCCTGAGCAGCATGGGAGACAACGGCAAGCAGATGAGCTTCGGCAAGGCCAAGTACAAGGATGTCACCGCCGAGAAGCGCAAGACCACCTTTGCCGATGTGGCCGGTGCCGACGAAGAAAAGGAAGAGCTGACCGAGATTGTTCAGTTCCTCAAGGAGCCCAAGCGCTTCAACGAGCTGGGCGCCCACATTCCCAAGGGCGTGCTGCTGGTCGGCCCTCCGGGTACCGGTAAGACCCTTCTGGCCCGTGCCGTTGCCGGCGAGGCCGGTGTCCCCTTCTTCTCCATCTCCGGCTCCGACTTTGTGGAAATGTTCGTGGGCGTTGGTGCTTCCCGTGTCCGCGACCTGTTCGAGCAGGCCAAGAAGAACGCTCCCTGCATCGTGTTCATCGACGAGATCGACGCTGTCGGCCGCCACAGAGGCGCCGGACTGGGCGGCGGTCACGACGAGCGCGAGCAGACCCTCAATCAGCTGCTGGTCGAGATGGACGGCTTTGGCGCCAACGAAGGTGTCATCATCATCGCCGCCACCAACCGCCCCGACATCCTCGACCCGGCTCTGACCCGACCCGGCCGCTTCGACCGTCAGGTCATCGTCAGCTATCCCGACATCAAGGGCCGCGAGGAGATCCTCAAGGTCCATGCCCGCAACAAGCCCCTCGGCCCGGATGTGGAGCTGGCCACCATCGCCAAGTCCACCGCCGGCTTTACCGGTGCCGACCTTGAAAACCTGCTCAACGAGGCCGCCCTTCTGGCTGCCCGCCGCGGACTCAAGGCCATCACCATGAACGAGGTGGAGGAAGCCACCATCAAGGTAGTGGTTGGCACCGAAAAGAAGTCCCGCAAGATCAGCGACAAGGAACGCCGCATCACCGCCGTTCACGAGGCCGGTCACGCCGTTGTTTCCTTCTTCTGCCCCACCGACGATCCCGTCCATCAGATCTCCATCATTCCCCGCGGCATGGCAGGCGGCTACACCATGAACCTGCCAAGTGAGGATCGCTCCTACCGCATCAAGAGCGAGATCATCGAGGACATCGTCGTTCTGCTGGGCGGCCGCTCCGCCGAAGCCATCGTGCTGGGCGACATCTCCACCGGTGCCTCCAACGACATCGAGCGCGCCACCAAGCACGCCCGTGACATGGTCACCAAGTACGGCATGAGCGAGAAGCTCGGCCCCCTCACCTTCGGTTCCTCCGAGGGCAGCGAGATCTTCCTCGGCCGCGACATGGGTCATGTCAAGGACTTCTCCGACGAGATTGCCCATGAGATCGACATGGAGGTCAAGTCCATCATCACCTCCTGCCTGAACAGAGCCCAGACCATTCTGCGCGAGAACCGCGCCAAGCTGGATCAGGTCACCGACTACCTGCTGGAGCATGAAAAGATGTCCGGCGAGGAGTTCGAGAAGATGATGAAGGCCACCGCTCTGGATTTCTGATACTATTATTTGATAGAAAGCTTTAAAGTGAAAACGAAGATGATTTGATGCCAGACGAGGATAACGACGACGGCGGGCTGGCGCCCGCCTAGGAGGCAGACGAAGTATGGCACAAATCAGATCGTTTGTAACTAAATATTTCTATTAAATAATAGTATGATACCCGTAATTTCCCGAACAAACAACTGCGCGCCTGTGCAACAGACAGCACAGGCGCGTTAATTTTTTAGGAGCTATCAATGAAAGAGACACCAGCCATCCTTGCCCTACTCGCCGCCATCTTCCTCTTCGGAGGCTGCGCACAGCAGAACAACCCTCCCCAGACCGATTCCCTCGCCGATTATCTCAACGAGACCGCCGCCGTGATAGGTGCCGGAGACACCTACGATTCGGTTGCTTACATCTGCGGCCAGCCGATGGACATCCGGCTTATGAGGGTCATATCGCCCCGGGGTTATGTCCTTGATTATCCCTTTGAGTATTTTGAATACCACGCCGACGAGACCTCTGGCAGCGGCCGCGATGTTTACCTCTGGTGTGCGGATGACATGGACGCTTCCGTCCATTACGTTGAGATCAGCCGCCTTCCCAATAGCATGGAGGACACTGCTTGTATGCTCCGGACTGAGCTGGAAGGCATCTTCGGCAGCGTCGGGCAGGCCGCGGTCGAGCTTAACGGCTGCACCGCCCAGCTGCTGTGCTGTACAGAGCCGACGGGCAGCGCTTTACCCTCCGACGCTCAGCTGGACTGCTATGTAGTCCACGCCGATGACGGCTGCCGGGTGGTAACGGTCAGCTATACCCTCAGCCATGTGGATGAGGTCTATCCTCTCATGGTTGCCGCTCTGGACACCTTTACACCCTCGGTAGGCTGAATCGGTATCACAGCCGGTCTATGGCCTCCATCAGTTCCTCAAAGCCGCCGTGGGGATACTTCCCGATATCCTCTTCGTTCTTGTTGATGATGCAGTCGGTCAGCAGGAACACCTGACAGCCCAGAGTCGCGGCCACCATATCCTCGCTCACGTCGTTGCCCACCATGAGGCATTCCTCCGGCTCCACGCCGATCTTCCTGAATATTTCCCGGTAGTAGTCGGGATTGGGCTTGCAGTAGGAGGAGTTTTCGTAGGTGGTGTACAGCTCAAAATCCGCCGGGTCAAGTCCCGCCCAGCCTATACGGTTCCGGGTGGCGATGGCCGGAAAGATGGGATTGGTGGCAAGCACGCAACGCAGGCCCTTGCGTCTGACAAGGTCGATGACCTCCCTCGACTTGGGAGAGAAACCGCACACCTTCCGCACTTCTCCGAAGCCGGTGCGGTAGAACTGATCGAACTCAGGCTCGTCCTGACGCACCTGCTGGCCGTATATCCGCGCGAAAGCATCCCAGAAAGCCGTCTCGTTGGTCTTGCGGCCGTCGTTCTTTATCATGGCCTCGGTACCCTTCCAGATCGAGCCGGCCAGCCGGCGGCTCTCGTAGCCGTGGGGCGCCATATGAGCCGTGAGGCCGGCAAAATAAGCCTTGAGGAATATCTCCTGATCCATGGGCAGCAGAGTGCCGTCCAGATCGAACATTACCGTTGTGATAGCCATATTTTTCTCCTTTTTACTCCGATTTACCAAAAGCGTCCCCGACATTCTTCCGTCGGAGACGCTCTTCTTTATTGCGATTATTTAATGGCCGCGCCGCCGCTGAACACCTCATTGATAGGGTTGGTTCCGCGGGACTTTCTGCCGCCGCCTCGCTTGCCGTAGCTGGAAAGGGAGGCGAAAACGCCGGCGTGCTGGGGAGTGTTGGTGGTGACGATGCCCAGAATGGAGCTTCCCGAGGCGTTGAAGATATCCAGCGCCGCCTTGATGGAATCCACCTTGGTGTGGCCGTACTGAGCCACAGCCACCGAGCAGTCCACTTTGCCGATGATGGAGGTGCAGTCGGGCGCGATCTCCACCGAGGGAGTGTCGATGATGACATAGTCAAACTGGCCCTGAACCGCCTCCAGCAGCTCGTCAAAGACCGAGCTGTCCAGCAGGTCGGAGATATTTACATTGCTCAGGTTGGTATTGTTGATGCCGGTGATAACGTAAAGGTTGCGGTTGGAGGTCTTGCAGATGGTAGAGGCAAGATTGGTCTTGCCCAGCAGCAGGTCGGCAAGGCCGTAGGTGGACTCAACGTGCATATCCATGCTCACGCTGGGCTTTCTCATGTCGGCCTCGATGAGCAGAACCATGGCGTCGGTCTCGGCCAGAGCGGTGGCAAGGCCGATGGCCACAGAGGTGCGGCCGTCACGGGCCTGAGGGCTGCAGATGGCCACGGAGCGCACCTTGTCGGTGGAGTACTTGATGGCCGAGCGAAGCACGCGGTAGCTGTTGGAAACACGGGCACCGGAGCGGTCGCTGTTGGGGCCGGTCAGGCGGGAGAAGGTGGGAATGGAGGCGATGACCGGCAGCTTGGTGATCTTGTCGAACTTCTCGTTGGAGCGCAGAGTCTTGTCGGTCAGCACGGAAAGGAGCTGAACGAAAAGGAACAGTGCCATGGTGGCAAGAGCGCCATAGGTGGCGTACAGCAGGGAGGGCACCCAGGCCGACTGGCGGTCGATCTGGCGGCCGTCCTCGATGATGTTGCCCACAAACTTGGTACCGCCGGAGTAAACAGTGTTGCTTATCTCGGTGCAGGTCTGCTGGAGCAGGTTGTAGGTAAAGATGGTGGCCTGCTCGGCGCTGTCGTCAAATGTGACGGTGACCTCGATGATCTCGGAGTTGTTGATGGCCTCGGCCTTGACACGCTCGGCGGCGAAAAGACCGGCGTCAATGTCGTTTTCCATATGGGCCGCCTGAAGGGCAAGACCCACGGTGTCGGAGTTTTCGATGAGGCCGATGGTGGTGTTGGCGGCGGCGGCGCTCAGGTTGGCAAGGTCGCTCTGGTCGGCGATGGAGCTTACCTGCTGCACCGACTCAAGACGGATCTTGCCCTGCATCACATACTTTGTGGGCGTAGTGATTATCATGTACAAGAAGATGACGACGAAGATGCCGCCCATCAGACCGAACATGATCGGGAAGCGCCGGGAACACAGCCGTATGTATTCGCCAAAGGTCGTTCCGGAGTTCATTGTGTTAATCAAACCCTTCTGTCAGAAGTGAGCCTTTTCACAGCTCATATAGAATCTATTATAATATTATCCCCACGGCTCGTCAATGAATAAAATATGAATAAACCGCGCCGAACCGTCCAAACTCCTCTCATTATGGAAATTATTGACTAACCCGGGGCGGAGGCTTATAATTATACCGAATAAAATATTCGGAAAGGATGCCCTCCGGGGCAAAGGAAACAACGCCATGCTCGAAGCAGGAATCACCCTTACCCGCACCACCACCGTCGAACACTCCCAGCTGGCCAGCACCATGAGAAGCGGCTCGCTGGATGTTTTTGCCACTCCCGCCATGGTGGCCTTCATGGAGGAAACCGCCATGGAAAGCGTCGCTCCCCATCTTGACGAAGGCTGCACCACCGTCGGCACCAGGATAGAGGTCAGCCATCTTGCCGCCTCTCCCCTCGGCGCTCACATCCGCTGCGAAAGCGCCCTCGTGGAGATCGACCGCCGCCGCCTCGTGTTCGATATCAAGGCATGGGATGACGCCGAGCTTATCGGCGAGGGACACCACGAGCGCTTCATCATCTTCTCCGACCGCTTCATGGAAAAGGTGAACGCCAAAAAGCAGCTGTGAGGTGAACAGGCATGGAGATAAACAACAAGCGCCAGCTGTACAAGGCTCTTAACGGCCGAACCGGACTGCGTGCCTTTGCCATTTTTCTGATAACGCTCTATCCCATCATAGCCATCGCCATGATAATCGCCTTCAATGACACCCACGACACCTCCACCCTTCGGGGCGCCGTGCTGTTCGGCTTTATCTTCGGCATATGTATGCTGAGCGTCACCGCCCAGAGGACCCGTGAGGCCAAGAGAACCATGAAGAACCTCAAGGCTTCCGGCGAGCTGGATGATGCCATCGCAGACTTGGGCAGCGACAACGCCTACACCGCCGAAAAGCTCTCTCCCAACGGAAAGGAGCGTATACTTCATGTGGTGCTGGGCGACAAATTTCTTTTCCACATCACCGGCGGAAAGGTCATGCACTTTTACCAGATAAAAAGCCTTCACCGCGCCGAAGCCGCCGGTTCCTGCCAGCTGAGCATGGTGGATAGCTCCGGCGCCAGCCTCACCCTCGTCCTCGTTTCCGAGGAGGAAGAATACCTCATTGACGAATTTCTCGAGGAGCTTCGCAGCCGCTATCCCGGCTGTCCCGCCGTCAGCTGACCTATGAAGATTATAAAGATAGAAAACAAGCGCCAGCTGCGCCGCGCCCTGACCGGCAGTCTGAAAGGCCTTGTCAGCTCGGCAGTTCTGGCTCTGGTCATCCCGCTTGCGGTCGTGGTTCTCACCGGCAGCGCGAAAACCATCCAGTGGCTTATTGTTCCCTTCATCATCCCCGGTGTTATCGGTCTGTGCATCAATTTACCCCGGGTCATTCGCGGCTATGCCGCCCTGAACCGGCTGTCCTCCGACGGGCAGATTGCCGCCGTCATTGCCGATTTCAACAGCGACGGCCGTCTGGTGGTGTGTGATACCATTCCCGAAAACGGAGAGCGCGTGGCCAGCCTTGTGCTGGGCGAGGATTATATCTTCATACTCGACAAGCGCAGAGTGGTGCCCTACCGCGAGGTCGTTTCCCTGCGGGTGGAAAGGGAGCCGGGTATCTCTTTCCTGCGGATGACCGACACCGCGGGAAAGACCTTTCTGCTGACCGACGATCTGAAGAAAAAAGCCGCCATCCAGCGCTGTATCGAGCACATAAAAGCCCGCTGTCCGGTCTGTCCGGAGGTGGAAACCGTGGAATACCGGGAGGACTGAGCTATGGGCATAACCAACGAAAAAGAGCTGTGCAGAGCGCTCCGCGGCAGTCAGGGAACTCTATGGAGCTTCATTATCGCCGCCGTGGTTCTGGTCGTCCTCTTTCTCCTCGCGATTCCCGGCAGTGAGCCGGACAATCCCGAGACGAAAAATATGTACATCGTCGCCGCCATAACGCTGCTGATATTCATCATTCTGGCGATATTTGAAGGCCACCGCACACGCCGTGCCCGCACTGTTATCCGTCATCTGAAGAAATACGGCGAGCTGGAGGAGGCCCTTGCCGACCTTGCCGGTGAGGATGTCTGGCTTTTAGAAAAGCCCTATTCCAAGCGCACCTATCTCCAGCGCACGGCTCTGGGACGGCGGTTCATGTTCCTTTTCGAGGAAGGCATGATACTGCATTATTATCAGCTATCTTCCCTGCGCCTCAGCCGTGAGGCCGACCGCATGACGCTTCAGGCGGTCACCACCACCGGAAAGACCCTCACTGTCATGTACGCTCCCGTGGGAGAGGATACCGAGACAGATGAATGCGTCAGCCAGCTGCGCAGCCGTTATCCCGGCTGCCCGGAGGTATCCCGCGCCCCTTCTCCGTTCAGAAAGCCGATCAAAAGTTAATTCCGCCCAAAGGCGAGATTATTAAAAACAAAAACAAGGAGAGTAATTTTTGAGAAATTACCGAAAAAAGGAGATAGTATCGTAAACGGAAGGTTTGCGAATATTATCTCACACAAACCTCCCGTGCTCTTGTCACCAGCCATTCAGGAGGAAAAACAATGAATAAAACTGACTTCATCATCCGCACCGAAACACCCGACGACTACAGAGTAGTTGAAACTCTTGCCCGGGACGCATTCTGGAACCTGAGTAAGCCCGGCTGCGATGAGCATTATTTCATCCACACCATGCGCAGTCATCCGGACTTTGTTCCCGAGCTGGCTCTTGTGGCCGAAGCAGAAGGCACGATCCTCGGCAGCATCATGTACTGCCGCGCCATTCTGGAGGACGAACAGGGCACTGTCAAGCCCATTCTTTCCTTTGGCCCGCTGTGCGTCCGTCCAGACTGCCAGCGCAGAGGCATTGGCAAGGCTCTTATGGCTCGCTCCTTTGAGCTTGCCCGGGAAATGGGCTTTGACACGGTGGTCATCTTCGGCAACCCCAATAATTATGTGACCTCCGGCTTTGTGAGCTGCAGGAAGCATAGTGTCTGCCTTGATGGCGATCTCTTCCCCACCGCTTTGCTGGTCAGGGAGCTTGTCCCCGGAGCGCTGGACGGCAGACTGTGGTATTACCGCCCCAGCACCGCCGAGCAGGCCTGCGAAGACGCCGAAGCCGTTGCCGCCTTTGACGCGGACTTCCCGCCCAGAGAAAAGGCGTGGCAGCCCAGTCAGGAGGAATTCTACATCCACAGCCATTCGGCAGTCGTCCGATAAAGCACTTTCCCTCACTCATATGAGCCGGCAGGACAAAGCGCCTGCCGGCTTTTGCTATATTCCCTTTCATTCTCTCCTTGACTTTTATCTGCCAAAGGGTTATACTGATATAGTTATATTTATAACCATTATTTTGCCAACTACCGAGGTGACAACTTGAATCCTATCGATATAATGGCCTGTATGCGCAAAACAGCTAAGTTTTACGACGGACTTATCAAGCCCGTGTGTACCAACTACGGGATAACACTCATAGAGGCTCACATCATCGCGTTTCTGCACAACAATCCCGGCATGGACACCGCCAGCGACATCTGTGAGTATCGGATGCTGCCCAAGAGCAATGTTTCGGTGGCTGTGGATGGCCTCATTGGCCGGGGCTGGCTGTCAAGAAAAACGGACAGCATCGACCGGCGGGTGATTCACCTGGAGCTGACTGATGACGCCGCGAATGTGATCGCCGCCCTTACCATCGCTCAGCAAAGCTACTTTGACCGGGTACTCGACGGTCTGAGCAGTGAAGAAAGGGACTCTCTTGGCCGCCTGATGGATCGTATCTCACAGAATCTCTCTCAATAAATCCACACAGAAGAAACGGAGAAGCACACAATGGAAAACAAGGAATTTCTGCGCACGGAGCCGGTAGGCAAGCTGCTGCTCAGGCTGGCAGTCCCCACTGTTGCCGCCCAGCTCATCAATATGCTCTACAATATCGTTGACCGCATCTACATAGGTCACATTCCCGACGAAGGCTCCATGGCTCTGACCGGCGTAGGCGTGTGTATGCCCATCATCATGTTCGTGTCCGCTTTCGCAGCACTGGTGTCCTCCGGCGGCGCTCCCCGGGCCTCCATCTCAATGGGCAGAAAGGACAACGACAACGCCGAGCTTATCCTCGGCAACTGCTTTTCCACTCAGCTCATCCTTTCGGTGATACTCACCGCCGTGCTGCTGGTCTGGAACCGCGACCTGCTGATGGCCTTCGGAGCCAGCGACAACACCATCGGCTACGCTTCCTCCTACATGAACGTTTACGCCCTCGGCACCCTCTTTGTCCAGCTCACTCTGAGCATGAACGGCTTTATCTCCGCTCAGGGCTTTACCCGTGTGGCCATGGTCTCGGTGGTCATAGGCGCTCTGTGCAACATCGTCCTTGACCCAATCTTTATCTTTGCCCTCGACATGGGAGTTGAGGGCGCCGCCCTTGCCACTATCATCTCTCAGGCGGTTTCCTGCATCTGGTGTCTGTGCTTCCTTTGCGGAAAGAAGACTATCCTTCGTCTGCGTCTCAGAAATTTTATAATCCGTCCCTCAGTCATCTTCCCCTGCATCGCTCTTGGACTTTCCATGTTCATCATGCAGGCCAGCGAGAGCGTCATCATGGTGTGCTTCAACGCCTCTCTGCTGGAATACGGCGGAGACATCGCCGTGGGAGCCATGACCATTCTGACCAGCGTGATGCAGTTTGCCATGCTGCCCCTTCAGGGCCTCGGTCAGGGCGCTCAGCCCATCATCAGCTACAATTATGGCGCCCGCTGCGCCGACCGCGTGAAGAGCGCCTTCCGGCTGCTGCTCAGAACCTGCCTCTGCTATTCGGTGCCTCTGTGGCTGCTGGTCATGCTTTTCCCCGGAGTCTTTGCCTCCATCTTCACTCCTGATGCCGCGCTGGTGGAGTTCGTCAAGCCGGCTCTGCGGGTGTACATGGCGGTCATGTTCATGTTCGGCATCCAGATCGCCTGCCAGATGACCTTCGTGGCCATCGGCAGCGCCCTTTCATCCATTGTGGTGGCTGTGGTTCGCAAGTTCGTTCTTCTGCTGCCTCTCATCTACATCATGCCGGCCATCTTCACCTCCGACCGAACCACCGCTGTATACGCAGCCGAACCGGTGGCCGATTTCCTCGCTGTCTCCTTTACCTCGGTGCTGTTCTGCTTCCAGTTCCGCAGGGCTATGAACGGCATCTCAGACTCCCACTCCCTTTCTCCCGCAGAGGAGCAGTGATCGTCCTCTGTCCGGCGCGCACTGCTATCGCCTTCGGTGTTCCGACATTAACTTTTCCTTGCCTTTTTCGCTATTTCTGTAATAAATAATGCAATGTTTATAATTTGTTACGGAAAATCACTTCATTTTTCTTATCTAAATTATCAGATTTCTATTGTTTGGAAGAGGAAACATTGCTATAATAATATCAACACATCTGCATCGGCAGATAAATAACACAAGACGAGGAGACGATCAAAATGGATTTCGATTCCAGCAAGGTAACCGTATCCGACGAATACGATTATGAAGACGAACCCATAATCCTTCCCATTCCCTTCGATGACGAGGCCGCTGAGGAAGCCCGCGCCCGCGAGGCTGCCGCCAAGGCTGAGCTGGAGCGTCTTGAGGAGCTGAGAAAGAACGCTGCTTCTATCGTTCCGCTGCCCGATGCTTCTGTCAACTCCGAGGCTGTTCAGAAAGCCGCCGAGGCCGAGGCTGCCCGCAAGGCCGCCGAAGAGGCTCTCGCCGCTGCCCAGAAAGCTCGTCTGGATGCCGAAGCCGCCGTCGCCGCCGCTCAGCGCGCTCTGGATAAGAAGCGCGGCATCGAGGCTGCCGCCGACGCCGCCAAGGCCGCCGAGATCACCGTCGACACCGAGGGCAACAGCATCGTCAAGATCAAGGTTCCCAAGGATTACGATCTGGAGTTCTTCTTCCGTCCCAAGCACTAAGCAAACACAGCGCAATTTTACCGGACGCATTCGCCTCAGTGGTGGATGCGTCCTTTTGCTGAGTCTGACAAAAAGGAGATAAGCCAATGAGCGATGCCGATTTCCTCCGCCCGCAGTCCGGCAGAAGCTGGAATGTCCCCATGCTCTTTCTGCAATGCATAGGCATCATATCGGTCGTTTTCGGCCACGCGGACATGGGCGGAACCACCATTCCCAACCTGCTCAATATCGCCTTTCCCTACTACTCGTGGCATATGCCGTTTTTCGTTTTCATCTCCGGATACTTCAACGAAAGCGGCCGCAAAAAACCGGCGGCGGAGTTCCTGAAGAAAAAGACGGTCAGCCTGCTGCTTCCGGCTCTTCTGGTCAACCTGCTCCACGGCGCTGTGTCCATGTGGATGAAGCACCTAGGCGTCGTATCCTACGGGCAGGACATCACCCTTCGCAATCTTTTTGTAACGCCTTTCACCACGGGATACCAGTTTTGCATTGATGTTTCCCTGTGGTTCGTCTTCGCCCTTTACGGCATAGAGGTGGTTTCTGTGCTGGCGGACAAGGCTGCCCGCTGCAAAGCCGACCGCGCGATTCTCGGTGTTTCCCTCGCTGTATCACTGGGGTGCTGCGCCGCGGCCTTTTATTTCCACGAGGCCACCCGCGGTGAGTTTCTCAATGCCCTGCTGCGATTTGGATTCTTGTTTTTCTTCTTCCGGCTGGGTATTTTCTACCGCTCCACTCTGGAAACGCGTCTGAGAAAATATCTCACCCTTAAAACAGCGGCGATTCTCTTCTGCGCGCAGGCCGCTGTTCTGGGAATCAGCGGATACGGCATCACCATAAACACAAGAAATATGTACCTGACTACGATAACGGTGCCCAACGGATTCTGGTGCGCGGTTATCACTCCCATCACCGCCCTTGCCTTCTTCCTATCCCTCGCCTACGCCGCCGAGCCGCACGTCGCAAACTTTCGGCTGCTGTATGTTCTGGGAGGAAACACACGCTATGTGCTCTATTACCATCAGCTGTGTCTGATTATGTTCTCCTTCTCGCTGGCCATGCTGCAGAGGCTCCCGTTTTTCCCTTCTGTGCCCGGATTTTCCATGGATAAGCTGTACACCGGCCAATATTACTCCGGCGGCAATCCCGGTGTCGCATTTATCGGCTGTCTGCTGGCGATTTGCGTACCTATCGCTATGTGCCTCGGTATCAGGCGTATAAAGAACAGATGGCTCGCCCTGGGAGCAGGTGCGGGAATATTTGCCGCAGTACTGCTGTTTTTCCGGATCGCGGAGATAATTCTATGATATACAGAATCAGCCCCTATGTGCCTGATAAGACACACAGGGGCTTTTCTCATGCCTCCATAAGGCGGCGCAGTTCCTTGATTATCCTGCTCTCCCGGCGGGACACCTGCACCTGAGTCATGCCAAGCATCTGCGCGGTGGCCGTCTGGGTGCGGCTGTTGAGATATCTCTCCCGGAGCAGCCGTCTGTCCTGCTCGTTCAGCTGCCCGATGGCCTCCCGCAGGGCAGCAAGCTCCACCACCCGTTCGTCAAAGGGCTCGGTGGCAAGGTCAAGCTGGCGTTCCTCGTCCTCCTCGGAATGGACGGTCAGCGACACCGGCCGCTGAGAGGCACACACCGCCAGCGTCACCTCCTCCGTCGGCACGCTCAGCAGCTCCGCAAGCTCGCTCATGGTGGGCGATCGGCCGTGGACGGCATAAAAGCGCTCGTTTTCCGCGGCGGCCTTCATGCCCAGCTTCTTGAGGCCACGGG
>JAZSQO010000146.1:0-26091 GCA_045538015.1 Acutalibacteraceae bacterium
CAATGGAAAGGCGCTGCTTCTGGCCGCCGGAGAAGTTGGAGCCGTTCTGAGCCACGGCGCCCTCCACGCCGCCCTCCTGCTGACCCACAAAGTCGGCGCTCTGGGCGATCTCAATGGCTCGCTCTATGGTTTCCTCCGAGGCGTTGTTGTCGCCGAAGTCGATGTTGGAGCGAATGTCGCCGCTGAAGAGCACTGCCTTCTGGGAGACATAGCCGATCTTGGCAGCCAGCTCATCCTTTTTATACTCCCGCACATCGTGGCCGTCCACCAGCACCTGACCCTCGGTGGCGTCGTAGAACCGGGTGACGAGGTTGACAAGGGTGGATTTGCCGCAGCCGGTGGCGCCGATAAAGGCCACGGTCTGACCCTTTTCGGCCTTGAAGGACACATCGGTCACCACATCGGAATGGCCGTCGGGATAGCGGAAGGAGACATCCCGGAATTCCACGGTGCCGGTCTCCTTGGTTTTGCCCACGCCTTCGCCGTCCACGATAAGCTCACGGGTCTCCAGCACCTCGTTGACACGGGCGGCGGAGACAAGCGCCCGGGGAGCCACCATGAACATCATGGCCAGCATCATAAAGGAGGCGATTATCTGCATTCCGTAGGACATGAACACCACCATGTCGCCGAAGAGGGCGGGCACTGCCATCAGCTCGGCACGGTTGATTATGGCCGCGCCTATCCAGTAGATGGCAAGGGAGATGCCGTTCATTACCATGGACATGAGGGGATTCATAAAGGCCATGACCCGGCCGGTGAACAGATGGGTGTCGGTAAATTCCTTGTTGACCGCCTCAAACTTCTCCTGCTGGAAGCCCTCGGCGTTGTAGGCGCGGATGACCCGGATGCCTGAGAGATTCTCCCGGGTTACCTGATTGAGATTGTCGGTCAGGCGCTGCATCTTTTTGAATTTGTCTATGACGAGGGACATGATGATGGATATGCCCGCCAGCAAAACCACCACCGCCACGGCCACCGCCGCCGACCACTGCCACTGCTTGCCGGCGATTTTGATTATCGCCCATGCGGCGGTGATGGGCGCCTTGATTATCATTTGCAGGCCGAAGGTGATTATCATCTGCACCTGCTGCACATCGTTGGTGGAGCGGGTGATCAGGGACGCGGTGCTGAATTTGTTTATCTCGGACATGGAGAAGCGCTGCACCTTTGTGTACAGACTTTCCCGAAGCTCCGCCGAGAAGTTGGCCGAGATATTGACCACGAAAAAGCTGGTTATTATGGAGCAGGCCATGCTCCCGAGGGCGCACAGCAGCATATAGCCGCCGTTTGACCATATATCGGCCAGCCGGTAGGCCTCGCCGGTGGCGGCGTTGATGCCGCCCTGAGCTATCTGGGTGATGACGTTCATGTAGTCGGGCATTTTCAGGTCAAGCCAGACCTGCGCCACGATGAACACCACGGCGCAGAGTGCGAAGAGCCACTCTCGCCGCTGCATTCGTCTGAGCAGTTTCAGCATTGTTGTTCCTCCGTATTCGCTGGATATTTTTTACTTCCGAACCAGTATAATTCCGCAAGTCTTTTGGGTCAATAGTATTTTGTCAAACGATACAAAAACCTCATCAGCGGCGGCACAAAAAAGAGACCGTCCAAGCTGACAGTCTCTTTTTCTTTCGTAATTATTCCGCCCGGCGGCGCAGAATGGCTCCGGCGGCGCAGAAGCCGGCAAAGGCGAGGATATCCGCCACCACGATGGTGCTGCCCACGGGAGTGTCGGCGAGGATGGACACCAGAATGCCGATGACCGCGCAGGACACCGAGACGATGGCCGAGCAGATGATGACCGAGCGGAAGCTCTTGAACACCCGCATGGCCGACAGCGCCGGGAAGATGACCAGCGCCGAGATGAGCAGGGAGCCAACCAGATCCATGGCCAGCACGACAATGACCGCGATTACCACCGAAATGAGCAGGTTGTAAAGGCCGGCGTTGGTGCCCGTTGCCCGGGCGAAGCTCTCGTCAAAGGTGACGGCGAAGATCTTGTTGTAGAACACCACGAACACGGCGATGACCAGAGCGGACATGGCCACGCACAGCCACATTTCGCCGGTGGAGATTGTCAGGATGGAGGTGGAGCCGAAAAGGGTGCCGCACACATCGCCCGCCACATTGGAGGACACCGGGAACAGATTCATCAGCATATAGCCGATGGCCAGCGCGCCCACCGACAGCATGGCGATGGCCGCGTCTCCTCTTATGCGGGCGTTCTGTCCCACCCGGAGCAGGAGCACCGCGCAGATCACCGTCACCGGCAGCACCACCAGCATATCATTGCTGATGCGCATGACCGTGGCGATGGCGATAGCTCCGAAGGCCACATGGGAAAGGCCGTCACCGATGAAGGAAAAGCGCTTGAGCACCAGTGTGGCTCCCAGCAGAGAGGAGCACAGGGCGATGAGCACGCCGACGATGAGGGCGTACTGCACGAATTGATACTGGGTTATATACTCCCAGAGCCTTGCAAGTCCGTTCATCTGGCTCCACCTCCGTTCATGGCGGTGTAGAGACAGCCGATCTCGCTCTTGGCGTAGTCGGCGGCGGTGCCGAAAAACAGCGGCTGGTGGCAGATGTGCAGCACATGGCTGGCGTACTTTGCCGCCGCCTCAAGGTCGTGGGTTATCATTATGATGGTGATGCCGTCCTCCCGGTTGAGCCGGGCTATCAGCTCGTACAGCTCGGCGGTCACCACCGGGTCAAGGCCGGCGGTAGGCTCGTCCAGCAGAAGCAGCTTGCGGGTGGCGCACAGCGCCCGGGCCAGAAGCACCCTCTGCTGCTGGCCGCCGGAAAGCTCCCGGTAGCAGCGATTGGCAAGATGTGTGATGCCCAGCCGGGACATACTCCGCGCCGCCAGCTGCTTTTCCTCGTTATTGAAGAAGGGACGCAGGCCGCACCGGTTCAGGCAGCCCGACTGGACTATCTCCCGCACCGAGGCGGGGAAGTCCCGCTGCACCACCGTCTGCTGTGGCAGGTAGCCTATCTCGTTGTGGCGCAGGCCGTCGCCCAGCTCAATGGTGCCCGAGATGGGCTGGCGGAGGCGGAGCAGAGTTTTCATCAGCGTGCTCTTGCCCGAGCCGTTTTCGCCCACGATGCACAGATAGTCTCCGCCGCTGACTGAAAAGTTCAGCCCTTCGACCACCTTCTTGCCGTCATAGCCGAGAGCCACATCCCGGCAGGTTATCAAAGCCATATTCTCTCCCCTCCCCTACGCCTTGCAGTCCCGGCAGCGGCCGTAGAGCACCGTTCTGCGCTCGTCGATGGCAAAGCCCTCGCAGCTGCTGGCGGCGGTGCGCAGCGCCTCGGTGGTCCGGTGGTCAAGGTGGATGACGCTGCCGCAGTCCACGCACTGCATATGCAGATGCTCGCCGCACTCGCCGCCGGTGTACTGATACACCGCCTTGCGTCCGTCGCCGGCTGCCGCCCGGCGCACCGAGCCCTCCTGCTCCAGCCGCTCGAGGTTGCGGTAAACAGCGCTCAGGCTGATCTCGCCGCCCTCGGAGGCTATCATTTCGGCTATCTGTTCGGCCGAAAAGCTACTGTCCCGGTGCTTTTCCAGAAAGTCAAGGAGACGGCAGCGCTGGCCGGTTTTGTAGTTTCTCATTTTTATACCTCGCTGTGGTCTTTCGCCGCATTTGCGAATTATTCGCAAATCAGTATATATTATACCGGTTGGCGTGTCAAGCACGCAAAGGAAAAACCGCCGCGAAAAAACACGGCGGTCGGTTTGTTCATTATTAAGGCAATACCGCATAATTCTAAGTGCGATATTGCGCAGTCAGATTTTTTGTCAGACGATACAAAAAGCGGAGTCAATACTCTATGTATTGACGAGCATTTTTGTGAAGTATGACGAAAAAGATGCAAGCAAGATCGTGCTTAAGTTCTAAAACGGGAATTGTGCGGTGTTGCCTTAAATTATTCTCCCAGAATCAGCTCTCTGTAGTTCTCCATCTCCGCGGCGGTCTGCTCGCCGGTGAGGTAGTCGTAGGAGTAGAGCATGAAGCCGTCGGCCTTTATGCCGTCCGAGCGGAGATACTCGATCTGGTCGGCGATGATGCTGTCGCTGCGCAGCCACTTGCCGCCGTCGGCATCGGAGCCGGCCTTGTACAGCGCAAGACCCACATAGAAATCCACACCCTCGCAGGTGACCATGGACTTCCATTCGGCGGTGCGGCGGTCAAAGGGAGCGGCGGTGCTGTCAAAGGTCCAGTACACCTGAGGGCAGATGTAGTCGATGTAGCCGGAGGTGGAGCACCATTTGTACACATCTGCACCCATGGCAAGGCAGTTTTCTATGTTGCCCGCGGGACTGATGCCGAAGACGCAGTTGCTGTTGGTGGCCTTTACCTTATTATATACATCGCACACGAGGGTGTTGATGTTTTCCGTGCGCCACTGACGGAGGGTCATGTCTCCGCCGGAGGAAAGATAGCTCTGGTAGCGGGCGCTGTCGTCAAAGCTCTCGTCGTTGGCGGGATAGAAATAGTCGTCCCAGTGCAGGCCGTCCACCCTGTAATTGGCGGCCAGCTCGGCCATGCCGTTTACGATGAGGGCGCGCACCTCCTCCACGGCGGGATTGTAGAACTTGCCGCCGTTGTAGTCCACCACCCAGTCGTCGTTGGCCGGGTCGCTGTCGTTTCTCCACATCATGTAGGGATTATCCTCGGAGAGCGAGGCGGGCACATTGCCGCCGGCCAGCTGGATGCGCAGTGGATTTACCCATGCGTGCAGCTGCATTCCGTTGGCGTGGGCGGCGTCTATGACATACTCCAGCGGGTCAAAGCCCTCCGCCGGAGCTACGCCCTGAATGCCGGTCAGCAGGTGGGAATAGGGAAAATACATGGAGTCGTACATGGCGTCGCCAAAGGCACGCACATGGAACACGATGGCGTTGGCTCCCGCCGCCTTGCAGTCGGCCACCATCCGGTCGATCTTCTCCGGGGTGACCATGTACACCGACATATAGGGAATCCACACCGCCCGCAGCTCGTCCTCCTCGCTGAGGAGTATCTGGTTGGGAATGGCGGTCTGGGCCGCGTCGTATTCCTCGCTTGTCCACGCCGGGGCGCTTTCGGTGCGCTCCACCGCCGGCTCCTCCTCGGGCAGCGTAGTTATCTGGGCGCTGTCCGGGTAGGTGGTGATGGAGTCGTAGCGGTCGGCTCTACGGCGGTCAACGGCTATCACCATGGACACGCACACCAGCGCCAGAACAGCGCACATACTCAGGGTGACTATCCATATCCGTTTGCTGATGTCCTTGTCCATAACAGTCTCCTTGCTTTGATGGTTACTGAAGGAGGCACTGATTAAATCTGGTGGCTCCTTGACACATTATATCAAAAAGTGTACCATTATATCAAGAGGCGGTATTTCCCGCCAATAAAGCGCAAAGGTCGTGAGAAAATGTCCCCTTACATCTGGCTTGCTGTCGCCGCCTATTTGGTGATAATAAGCGTCGTCGCCGTGGCGATAACCATTTATGACAAGAAAATAGCCATCAAGAACGGACGCATCGAGGAGGCGGCAGCGAAGAAGGCCTCCGGTAAAAAGGCGGCCTCAAAGGCCTCGTCCGGCAAGGGCACCGCTAAGAGCAAAGCTCAAAAAACCACCTCCGGCAAAAAAGCCGCCGGAAAGAACGCCAAGGCTCCTACCGCCATCCGGCGCGTGCCGGAAAAGACGCTGCTCATCATATCCGCTCTGGGCGGCTCCATCGCCATGCTGATAACCATGCGAGCCATCCGTCACAAGACCCAGCACGCCAAGTTCATGGTGGGTATCCCGGTGATAATCCTTCTCCAGTGCGCGGCGGCGGTGGCTCTGGTGATACTGCTTTGAGCAAAGCTCTGAGCAAAATATATGCGCTGAGACATAAAAACAGAATCAAAAGGGCCGGGGCGCTTCGAGGTAAGCGCTCCGGCTTTGGATTTTCCGTGGGCAAGCTATCTTTTTGTAGACTACCGCCGATGATTGTGGTATAATTTTTCCGTTAGGAGGAGAACGCATGAAAAAAACAAGAATTATTCCGCTGCTTCTGGCGGCTCTGATGCTGACCGCCTGCTCCGCTCCCTCGGAACAGGCGCCCGGGGATGTTCTTTCCGGCGGTGACACCGCTCCCATCGTCAGCTCCGCCGACATCGGCTCCGAGACAGCCGCTCCCGAGGCTCAGCCTCTTTCCGACGGCAGTGCCGGCGGCAATATCGCCTTCTATGTAAACGACGCGCCGGTGTTCGCCGGCATGAATATCAGCCGCGCTCTGACCGGTGACGTCCGCTGCCCGGATGACCTCGACCTTATGCTGGAACCGGGACAGTTCAGCGGCATTCTGCGCCTTGAGTTCCCCTCGGAGGAGGGCGAGCGGATCACTCTGTTCGCCATCGTGACCAACACTGCCTCCCAGCCCGCGGCGGTCAGAGACTGCACCATATACTCCCTTTCGGCTTACGACGGCTGTGCCGCTCAGATCGGCGAGGGACGGCTGGTGAGCGGCGAGGCCAAGGTCAGCGATGTCATCGCCGTCTACGGCGAGCCGACCAGGCGCACCTCCGGCGAGGACTCGGATATTCTCGTGTATCACAAGCCTCTGAGCACCCTTACCTTCACTGCCCATGACGGCGTTGTGCGGCAGGTCACAGCCTACCACATCGCCGGGCAGTATCAGCAGGAGATAAACACCTGCGCCGGTCTTGCCGCTGAGGACATTTCCTCCCTTGAGGGCCTCACCGTGCTCAGCCGTTATCTGGATGTCAGCCCCTACGCGGCGGGCGAAAGCGGCCCTCATCAGGAGCTTTCCACCACCCTTCAGACCTACGGCACGGACATCGAGCTGGGCTGCGACATTGAGGAGCTGCCTCTGGCTGTCGCCGAAAAATACATAAACCTCTACTGTCCCACCGCCCCCTACGAGACCATCCGGGTCGGACTTGCCAACGAGGTGGAGTTCCGCTTCTACAACTCTTCCCTTGAGCATCAGCTCAAGCTGGGCGGCATGGTGGTTCAGGGAGCCTATCTGATGAACCCGGTCTACAGCGGCTTCGGCGCGGACAACTCCGGCCACCAGACCTTCTCCTACATGGGGCTGACCAACGAGGACGGCATCGAACGCATCCTTGACACCCTCGGCCAGCCCACAAAGGTCTCCGCCGTATGCGACGGCCGCCACGGCTACGCGTGGCTGCACTACATCGCCGAAAGCGGTGACACCGCCGACTTCAAGGTGGACATCTTCACCGGCGAGCTTATCGAGCTGCGTGTCATCAAGTATTTTGAGAAAGCCAAAGGATATTGATTTTTCGCGCATAGACAAAAGCCGCGTCGATCTCTCGGCGCGGCTGTCTGATTATTTAACGGATATTATACTGTTATTTGCGGTTGTCCAGCTTGTCGGCGGCTTCCTTCATCAGCTCGATGATGGGCAGGTGCTGGGGACACACCGCCTCGCACTTGCCGCAGGCGATACAGTCGGAGGCCTTGCCGCTGTCCGAGGTCAGTCCGCCGTAGAAGAAGTGAGGACGGCCATCCTTGGGGAACTTGCGCAGGGTGTTGACCGCCCGGAAAACATCGGGGATCTTAATGCCTGAGGGACATCCGTCCACGCAGTAGCGGCAGGAGGTGCACTGGATGAGGGGCACGGCCAGCATCTTTTTCTTGACCTGCTCGATCACCTCGCGCTCGCTGTCGTTCAGGGGCTGGAAATCGGTAAAGGTGGCGAGGTTGTCGGCCACCTGCTCCATGTTGGACATACCGCTGAGGATGACATCAATGCCCTCGAGGCTGCCCACAAAGCGCATGGCCCAGGACGCGGCTGATTTATCCGGGTGAACGGCTTTGAACATTTCCAGAATGTCGTCGTCCACCTGCGCCAGAGTGCCGCCCTTGACCGGCTCCATGATTATCATGGGCATCTTCCGCTCACGGAGTATCTCATAAAGCTTGCCGGAGTGGACGATGGCGTTGTCCCAGTCGGCGTAGTTGAGCTGGATCTGCACGAACTCCACCTCGGGATGCAGGTCGAGCACCTTTACAAGCAGCTCGGGAGTGCCGTGGTAGGAAAAGCCGAATTTCTTTATCTTGCCCTCGGCCTTTTTCTCCATAGCCCAGTTGAAGCAGTCGTACTTTTCGTAGGCGTCGTAGTTGCCGCCGTCCTCAAGGCTGTGGAGGAGATAATAGTCAAAGTATTCCACGCCGGCCCTTTCCAGCTGCTCGGCGAGGATGCGGTCTCTGTCCTCCTTGCAGCTGATGGCCCACGCGGGCAGCTTGGTGGCCACGGTGTAGGCCTCCCGGGGATAGCGCCCCACAAGAGCCTCCTTTACCACCGATTCCGACTTGCCTCCGTGGTAAACATATGCGGTGTCAAAATAGGTAAAGCCCTTTGCCATGAAGGCGTCCACCATGGCACGGACGGTTTCCATGTCGATGGCGCCGTCGATTTCGGGCAGTCTCATAAGGCCAAAGCCCAGGCCTGGTGCGCTCCAGCTCATCTTATAATCATCCTTTCATAGAAATATGCAAGTCAATCATAGCACCGGCGGGAAAGATTGTCAACCTTTCCGTCCCTCCTTTCTGTGATGTATTTGTCGGCTCTCCCGCCCGCGCGGTTGCTCCGGCCGGCGATTTGCGCTATAATATGAAAATACAATTGTTCACGGCCAATGGCCGGAGAGGAATGTTAAAATGCTTCTGTGTGACCTTCACAATCACTCGGTCTTTTCCGACGGCACCTTTACTCCCACCCAGCTGGTGGAGAATGCTCTTCGGCTGGGTCTGGGCGCCGTGGCTCTGACCGACCACAACACCATAGCCGGTCTGCCGGAATTTCTGAATGCCGCCCGTGGCACCGCTCTGGAGGCGGTGCCGGGAGTGGAGATATCCACCGAACACGAGGGGCGGGAGTTCCACCTGCTGGCTCTCTTCGTCAGCGAGGAGAGCTATGCCCCTCTGGGCGGGCTGCTGGCCGAGCCGGTCAGGCGCTCCGACCAAAGCAAGCGGCAGCTTGTGGAACGGCTGCGGAATGCCGGCCTTGACCTCGACTACGATGAGATCCGCCGCAAGGCAGGAGACATAAGCATCAATCGGGCCCACATCGCCTTTGAGATGATCGACAAGGGCTATGTGCGCGACAAGGACGAGGCCTTTTCCCGCTATCTCAACGAGGGACTGGGCTACTACATCGAGCCAAAGCGCCTTGACCTGATGGACACCATCAGCTTTGTCCGGGATATCGGCGCCCTGTCGGTGCTGGCTCACCCGCTGCTCCGCTTCTCTGCCGAGAGGCTGGAGCCTATCCTCGCCATGGCCGCCCAACGTGGACTGGACGCCATGGAGGTGCGCTACTCGGAATACGACGCCGACACCACCCGCACCGCCGGAGAGCTGGCCGGTAAATACGGACTGCTCAGCAGCGGCGGCAGCGACTTCCACGGAGGCCGCAAGCCCGGGCTGTTCATGGGCAGCGGCAGAGGCAGTCTTGAGGTGCCCTATGAGTGGTATCTGGCGCTCCGGGAGAGGCATGAAGGCAGGAGATAAATTTCCAGACACAAAAAGCACCGAACCGGCGGGACACTCCCCGGCGGCTCGGTGCTTTTTCTATTATATTGCTATTTCTTCCCTCTGAGCACAAGGCCGACTGTCAGCGCGATGACCGCCGGCAGCACGAAATACGCCGCGTCCACCAGCACCCAGAGGTAAAAGGGCGCGGAGTTGAGGGTGGAAGAATAAGCGGCGCGGTCGAGGATGATCTTGGCCACGAAGCACACCAGAAGCACGGCGGTCAGCACAAGACACAGAGTCGATATCCTTCTTTTGTTCATGGGTTCACTCTCTCCTTTCTATTCTCCCGCCGAGAGCCGCGCGTCCTTTACCACACGGGTCTCGGTGTCGAAGGTCACCGTCAGCACCAGCTCGCTTTCCGGCAGAGGCCACCGGAGATCTTCATAGCTCTCAGCCTCGCCGGGAATGTTCCACCACGGGTTTTCCGGGTCGCCCCACACCGCCGCCAGCTCGGGCAGTGTGCGGCCGGAGAGGATGGTCATCGGGTCTTTTTCGCCGCCCATCGCCGCGAGGGAGGGCAGCGGCTGCTTCACGCTGTGGAAAATATATCTGACCTGCTCCGCGCCCGTGTCTTTATCCCGGCGCACCAGCTGGAGGTTGACCATCTGCCAGTCGGTGTAGGCTCGCAGGTACCAGAGCGCGTCTCCGGTGTCCGCCACGCTGTCGCCCACAAGGAAGCGGCCGGTCACCGCAGTGCCCAGCAGGTCGTAATATCCGGCGCTCATGTCCTCCATTGCGAAAAGGCCGCCGGAAAGAGTGTCGCTGTATTCTCTCACCCTGAAGCTGCCCGTGTCGAGGGCGTGGGTAAACACGCTTCCCTCGGCAGTGACATCGCCAAGGTAGACAGTTCTGCCGTCCTCGGAGGCGGCGGCGGTAAGGATGTCGATGCCGTTCATCTCCGTCCAGCCGGCGGGCAGGCGGTAGACCACCTCTCCCCTTTGAGCGTCGTATATGAGCAGCAGGCCGGCTCCGTGTATGATGAACCGTGTGCCGTCGCCGTAGATTATGGAGGGCATCTGCGCGCCGATGTTCATGGAGGCGACATCCCTCAGCTCCACGGGCTGAGCGATGACCGCCGTTGTCGTCCATGTGGTGTTTTCGTAAGGGTCGATGTATTTCACGCCGAAGTGCTCCTCGGCCTGAGCGATGCAGCCGGCCTCGTGCTCCGGGGCATAGAGGTGGATCTTTATGGCTCGCTCCTCGAGGTACCACGGGAATTTCTCCCGGATGCTGGGCACATAGCGGGTGCCGTCGCCGCTCTCCCAGTATTCCACGAGCTCGTAGCCGCCCCCGGTCTTTCTCACGGTTATGGCTGTGGGGATGTGGGAGCCGGTCTCGTTGACGATAACGCCATCCTCGCAGCTGTATTCGTTGTACATGACAAGAAGATAAACCGTCGTCTCCTCGCCCTCGTCCACGCCAAGGAGCTTATGCTCCTCGCAGGCGAAATTATCGCCGGTGTGAGAGGCGCGGCCATGGTCGAGAATGACCCCGGAAAGATAAGCCTCCAGCTCGGCGTCAACGGACACCGGGTCGGTCAGGAAGCAGACGGCAAAGACGATACAGACCAGCACCGCCGCCGTGATTATCCACACCGTGGGATTCTTGTGGCTCAGCACCGAGCGCACCCGCTTTTTCACGCCCACCTCGCCGAAGGCCAGCGGGCAGAGCACCGCCGGGTGGGAAACGGCACAGCTGAGCAGAGCCGAGGAATATTCCTTTCTTCCCGGCATATCCATTTCCTTTATGACCCGCTGGTCGCAGGCCATTTCCGTATCCCGGCAGAAAAGAGCGTAGGCCAGCCACACCAGAGGGTTGAACCAGTGGACAGCCAGAATCGCAAAGCCGATGGGTCTCCACCAGTGATCCTTCCGGGCGAGGTGGGCCTTTTCGTGGGCCTCCACGCTGTCCAGAGCCGAAGCCTCAAGGCCGGAGGGAATGTATATCCTCGGGCGAATTATGCCGAGGATAAAGGGCGAGGCGATGTCGTCGCACAGCCACAGCTCGTCCCGCAGGTTGATGGAGGGAGCCACCCGCCGCCGCAGGCGCACAGCGCTGACCATCCCGTAGATCGCCATGGCGGCCACGCCCGCCGTCCACACTGCCGCCAGCACCGCCAGCCACACCTGCAGCGGGTTGGCGCTGGCCGTGACATCCGGGGCAAAGGAAGATGAAATGGCGGGATTGACCGCCTGATCCACCGCTTCTATCCCGGTGTCCACCGCCGGAGCGGGGGAAAGGGCTATGTTCTCCGGCACGGTCTGAGCGCTGGGGATAAGACTCAGAACGCTCCTGAGCGAGAAGGGAACGGCCAGCCGCACGCCCACAAGCGCCCACAGCAGGCAGTGGATGTACCTCGGCGCCTTTCTGAGCAGCAGCCGGAGAAGCACCACCGCCAGTATCATCCACGAGGCGGAAATGCTCATGTTGACCAGTCTGAGAAAAATCGCTTCCACGGTCTATTCCTCCTCCCCGGCCTGCTCTATCATCGCCCGTATCTCCTCGGCCTCGGCGGCGGACAGGCCTCTGCCCGCCGTGAAGGCGGCGATAAAGGCCGGCAGCGAGCCGCCGAAGCTCTCCTCCACAAAGCTGCGGCTCTGCAGAGAATAATACTCCGGCTTTTTTATCAGCGAGGTGACCACGCCGTCCGTGTTCCGGAATATCCCCCGCTCGCACAGCTTTTTGAGCACGGTGTAGGTGGTGGATTTTTTCCAGCTGAGCTGCTGCTCGCACAGCCGGACAAGCTGTCCCGAGGGCAGCGGCTCGTTTTCCCAGATAATCTGGGCGAACCGCGCTTCCACGGCGCCCAGTCTCAGTTCATCCATTATTGAAAGCCTCCTTTTGCGTTGGTCTATTGTCTATCGACCATCTTTAGTCTATCACCAATAGACCGGATTGTCAAGGTGCTTTCAGACTTTTTTCCTTTTTTCCGGACAGCCTCTTCTCGAAGTAGAAGGATTCTTGTCTTTCGGCAATCTATGTAAAAATTTTATATAATTTCTCAAAAAATTTCGGGATAAGTATTTAAATTATGGTTTATATATGCTATAATATGCTAAATTCAATATAATGCCCAAATGATGCGGCGGCCATCGCCGCATAAAAAGGAGAGATAACACCATGAAACGCAAGGTCAAACGGCACAACACGATGCTGACCGTCACGCTGAGCATTTTCTTCCTGCTGGCGCTGTCGCTGGCCGGACTGTACGCCTACACGGCGCTGAATCCCGGAGTCGACTTCAGGGTCGGAGTGGACACCCTTGCCGATGACGCCATGCTTCAGGACATCTACGCCCAGATAACCACCGGCGACAACAGCTGGGAAAACGCCGACAAGGAATCGGAGCAGATATACGGCACCCAGTACGACGGCGCCGTGCACAACAACTTCGACCACGACATCGTCAACTGGACGGTCAGCTTCGATGTCCCCGCCGGATGCTACATCGACAGCTCCTGGAATGGCGACTACATCTTCTCCGAGGACGGCTCCCGGCTCACGGTGAGCTGCCACGACTACAACAACACCATCTTCCCCCGTTCCTCCCAGACCTTCGGCTTTATCCTCTACACCACCGAGCCTATCGAGATAACCACCTTTGAGGTCACCGGCTCCTACATCCGCACCCTGTCCGACTATCCCCTCTTCTGGGGACTGCTGATAGCGCTGGGCGCCATGCTGGTAGCCGTCGTTACTTACTCCATCTCTCTGATAAAATACCGGCGCATCACCGCCCGCTACCGCAACGCCCACGAGGTCATCGAGCAGGCTCTTGGCACCTTTGCCAAGATCATCGACGTCAAGGACGGCTACACCTCCGGCCACTCCTTCCGTGTGGCTGTCTACTCCCGGGCCATCGCCGCCCGCATGGGCATGAACGAGGACGAGCAGGAGCAGATCTACTACATCGGCCTGCTCCACGACATGGGCAAGCTGGGTGTGCCCGAAGCCACTCTGACCAAGGCCGCCAAGCTGAGCGACGAGGAATGGGCACAGATCAAGCGCCATCCCTCCATCGGCGGCGACATTCTGGAAAAATTCACCTCCATTCCCGGCGTGGCCGACGGTGCCCGCTACCACCACGAGCGCTACGACGGCTTTGGCTACAACGAGGGCCTTGTTGGCGAGAACATCCCGCTGTGCGCCCGCATCATCTGCGTGGCCGACGCCTACGACGCCATGTCCAGCGCCCGCTGCTACCGTCCCAGACTGTCGGCGGAAAAGATCATCGAGGAGCTGGAAAATGGCTCCGGCAAGCAGTTTGATCCCGCCATCGCGGCCATCATGCTGGATATGCTCAAGACCGACGCCCTGCCCAAGGAGGCCGTGAGACCCAACGCCTTTGCCGGCCTTTCCTCCCTCTCCGAGGTGCTGCCCGCCAACGTCAATTACACCGGAACGGAAAACTGAAAACAAAGCTGATAGCGCAAAAGGGCTGCCGCGAAAAAACGCGGCAGCCCTTTTTGTGTGAAACTGATATATGCAAATTCCGCGACATACGGTCGGCGGGATTTTTTGACGCTTATCTGATTTCCTGCTCAAGGCTGTCGAACTCCGGGGCGGAGAAGAACTCACCGAGGGTGATGCCAAGCCCGTCGCAGATCATTTTTATCCAAACAGTATCTGATTGACTATCCCCTCAAGGCGTTCCTGACGACCGGAGCCGGGCAGCTCGGGCTTGCCCATGGCCTCGGCGTGGGCGGCCAGCTCCTCCAGAGTGGCGGTGCCGGAGACTATCTTGGCGCCGATGCCCTCGGAATAGCTGGCGTAGCGCTCCCGGACAAAGGCGTCCAGACGGCCGTCCTCAATGAGCTCGGCGGCCTTGAGCAGGCCGAGGGCGAAGGTGTCCATGCCCAGAATAAAGCTCTCGAACATATCCTCGTGGGTGTAGCTGGGACGGCGGTTCTTGGCGTCGAAGTTGAAGCCGCCGGTCAGGCCGCCGGCCTTGAGCACCTCGTACATACACATGGTGGCCTCGTAGACATCGAAGGGAAATTCGTCGGTGTCCCAGCCCAGCAGATAGTCGCCCTGATTGGCGTCGATGGAGCCCAGCATTCCGTTGATGGCCGAGACCCGCAGGTCGTGCTGGAAGGTGTGGCCGGCAAGGGTGGCGTGGTTGGCCTCGATGTTCATTTTGAAATCCTTGTCAAGGCCGTAGCGGCGCAGGAAGCCGATGGCCGTGGCGGCGTCGAAGTCGTACTGGTGCTTCATGGGCTCCTTGGGCTTGGGCTCGATGTAGAAGTCGCCCTCAAAGCCGATGGAGCGGCCATAGGCCACCGCCATCTTCATCAGGCGGGCGATGTTGTCCTGCTCGAACTTCATGTCGGTGTTGAGCAGAGTTTCGTAGCCCTCGCGGCCTCCCCAGAACACATAGCCTCTGCCGCCCAGCTTGACCGTCAGCTCAAGGGCCTTTTTGATCTGCGCGGCGGCAAAGCAGAACACATCCGCCGAGTTGCTGGAGCCTGCGCCGTTCATAAAGCGGGGATTGCTGAACATATTGGCCGTGCCCCACAGACACTTTATGCCGGTGCCCTGCATCTTTTCCAGAATGTAGTCGGTGATCTCGTCCAGACGACGGTTGGTCTCCTTGATGTCGTCGGCCTCGGGAACGAGGTCAACATCGTGGAAGCAGAAGTATTTTATGCCCAGCTTGGTCATGAACTCAAAGCCGGCGTCCACCTTGGCCTTGGCGTGCTCCATGGTGCCCTTTTCGGCGCCGAATGACTTGTCGGCGGTGTCCCGGCCGAACATATCGGTGCCGGCGGCGCACAGATTGTGCCACCATGCCATGGCAAAGGGCAGGTGCTGGCTCATGGGCTTGCCCATGACCACCCGGTCGGCGTCGTAGAACTTGAAGGCGAGGGGATTTTTGCTCTTGCTTCCCTCAAAGGGAATGACGGGGATACTGGCAAATATTTCTGACATGGTTCAGTCCTCCTTGATTTCTTTGAAAAGTGATTTCATGGCCGGATATATCGCGCTGAATCGGCGGTATTTTTCTTCGTACCGGGCGGTCAGCTCCGGCTCGGGATGCACGGTGGATTCCACCCGCACCAGCTCCTTGGCGGCGAGGCGGACGGTGTCGTATTCTCCGCAGGCCACCATGGCCAGCATGGCCGCGCCGTAGCCCGGGCCCTGCTCGGTGGCGACGGAATCGAGGGGAATACCCAGCACATTGGCAAGGATCCTCTTCCACAGGGCGGACCTGGCTCCGCCGCCGCAGATGTTGCTCCGCGGTATCTTCACGCCCATGGCCCTGGCCACCTCGAAGCTGTCCCTGATGGCAAAGGCCACGCCCTCAAGAACGGCCTGCACCATGTCGGTTCTGGTGGTGTCCATGGACATTCCCACAAAGGTGCCCCGGGCGTCGGTGTCGTTGATGGGACTGCGCTCGCCCATGAGGTAGGGCAGGAAGTAGACCCGGTTGCGTCCCAGCTTTTCCTCGGTTATGCCCGCCTGCTCCGCGCCGTAGTCGTCGGTGGCTAAGATGTCCTCGCACAGCCACTTGTTGCAGGAGGCGGCGCTGAGCATACAGCCCATCAGGTGCCAGCCGCCGTCGGCGTGGGCAAAGGCGTGCAGAGCGTTGCGCGGATCCACCCCGAAGCGCTCCGAGGAGATGAAGATGGTGCCCGAGGTGCCCAGACTGATGTTGCAGCCGCCCTCGCCCACCGTGCCGGTGCCCACCGCCGCGGCGGCGTTGTCGCCGGCTCCGGCGGCCACCTTTACTCCCCGGGGCAGTCCCAGCTTGTCGGCCATTTCACCGGTGACCGTGCCTATGCAGTCGCCGCTTTCAAAGAGCCGGGGCATCTGGCCGAGGCTGACGCCGCATATATCCAGCATCTCCTCGCTCCAGCGGCGGTTCTTCACATCCAGCAGGAGCATTCCCGAAGCGTCGGAAAGGTCGCAGCCGTGCACGCCGGTGAGGATATAATTGATGTAGTCCTTGGGCAGCATTATCCGGGCAATGCGGGCAAAATTCTCCGGCTCCTCTTCCCTCAGCCACAGCAGCTTGGGCGCGGTGAAGCCGGCAAAGGCGATGTTGGCCGTCAGCTCCGAGAGCTTTTCCCGGCCGATCACTTCGTTGAGATATTCCACCTGAGGCGCGGTGCGGCCGTCGTTCCAGAGAATGGCCGGGCGGATGACCCGATCGTCACTGTCCAGCACCACAAGGCCGTGCATCTGGCCGCCGCAGCCGATTCCGGCCACCTCGGCGGCGTCAAAGCCTTCGAGCAACCGGGGAATGCCCTCCAGCACCGCTCTTTTCCAGTCCTCCGGGTTCTGCTGGCTCCAGCCGGGCCTTGGAAATTCCAGAGGATATTCCTCGGTGACCTCGTTGTGGATCGTTCCCTTTTCGTCCACCAGCAGCAGCTTTGCCGCCGATGTGCCAAGGTCGATGCCTATGTACAGCATTTGCACCCTCCTTTTCCCGCGCTCAGCTGCCGCGCGGTCGTCGTCAGATAGTATAATAACAGATTTCGGGCGATTTGTAATGCAAAACTGTTATTTATATTACAAATTTATATCGTAATATCATAAAATCACAAAAAAACAGACCCCGGAGCTTGTCCGGGGCCTTGACGATCGTATCAGTTGTTCACGCCGTGATGCACCTGAGGCGTGTCCTCGGTTATGGGCAGCAGCTCGTAGCCCTTGGAGCTGAGATAGCTGATGATCTGGGGCAGAGCGTCCACGGTGGTGGTCTTGGCGGGAGAATCGTGCATCAGGATGATGACGCTCTTCTGGGAGCCGCAGTCCCGCTTCACGTTGGCCACCAGCTTTGAGGCGCTGACCCGGTTGCTCAGGGCGTCGCCGCTGTCGGCGTTCCAGTCGTAATAGCGGTAGCCCCGCTTCTGCACCTCCTTTGTAAGGGTGGACATTATGCCCCGGCAGTAATCCCGGCTGACGGTGTTGCTGCCGCCGCCCGGGAAGCGCATGATATTGGAGCGCACTCCGGTCACCTTTTCAACATAGTCCGAGAGCTTTTCAAGGTCGCTGAAGTAGGCGTCGGTGCTGCGGTATATCTTTGAATAGTCGTGGGTGTAGCTGTGCAGGGCGATGGTGTGCCCCCGGCGGACGATGTCCCGGTACACCGACTCATAGCCCTTGCGGTAGATGACAAAGAAGGTGGCCTTTACCCCATGACGGTCGAGGATGTCGAGAATTTTCTTAGTGTTGTCCGAGGGGCCGTCGTCGAAGGTGAGGTAGGCCTTTTTGCCTCCCGAGGAGGCGGCGGTGGTCGTGGTTGCGGGAGTGGTCGTGGTGGTCGCAGTGGTCGTGGTGGTCATGGTGCCGCCGGCGAGAAGAGTGCTGACGGCGTAGGGCGAAAGGGCGCCCTCAAGGCCGAATATGTAGGTGGCGCGGGCATTTCGTCCGCTGAGATATTCGTATGCTCCCGGGACGGTGCATTGGTTGTTTATCAGCACCACTGGCATGGCTCTGCCCGCGGCGAAGGCCCCGCCGGACAGCGCGTCGGGGAAGTTTTCTCCCGAGGCGATGCCGATGTCAGTGCCGCTCAGCACGCTGTCAAAGCGGCGGTTTATGGCAAGAGAGGTCTGGTAGCGGTCGGCGCCCGAGACACGCTCGATCTCCGTCACGCCCACGCCCCGGAGGATGTCGGCAATCCTCTCCGGGACAGCCTGCTCTCCGCCGAGAATGACCGCCCGGCTGATGCCCGCCTCTCTGATGAAGCGCAGCTCGTCTCCGGTCAGGCCGCCGTCAGCGGCGGTGTAGAGTATCGGGCTGCCAGTGGCTCCCGCCGCGGGGCCGGCGGAAAGGGCGTCGGGGAAATTGGCACCGCTGGCGATGAATATCTGCTCCGGCACGGCTCCCAGCTCCAGCAGCCGCTCGGCCACGGCCACGGAGGTGCCGCAGCGGTCGGCGCCGCAGATGCGCTCAACGTAGTATCCACGTCCGGTGAGAGCCTCGGCAAAGGCAGTGCTGACGCTGCTCTCTCCGCCCAGTATCAGCACATTCCGTGCCGAAAGCCGGCTCAGCCTCTCCAGCACCGCCTCCTCGGGCTGTCCGCCCGCCGTCAGCAGCACCGGCGCTTCGGTCTTCGCCGCCAGAGGCACTCCCGCCATGGCGTCGGGATAGGAATAGCCGTTGGCTATCACCACCGTTCGGGCGCCGTTTTTCCAGCCCTCCTCGCTGACCCGCAGAGCGGTCTCGATGCGTGACTGGCCTCCCAGACGAAGGGCAGTGTCCGCCGCTCCCGCCTCTCCGGCGCGAAGGGCGAAAACAGCCAGAATCATCAGCGCGCACACAATGGGCAGCAGATACAGTCTTTTCTTCATTTTTTCACCACTCTTTTTCCGTTGTGAAATCGGCGGCTCTGCCGGGATAATGCCGATTGACAAACCGCCTTTACGCACCATATAATAAACTTACAGACGCCCTTTGTCAACCGGATCCGACAGCGCGCGCGTCTCTTTGACAAATCAACGCAAAGGAGCATTTGCCATGAAGATAATCACCATCAGCCGCCAGTTCGGCAGCGGAGGCCGTGAGCTGGGCAAGCGCATGGCCGACATCCTCGGCTGGGATTACTACGACAGCGAAATAATCTCCACCGTAGCCAGCAACAGCGGCCTTGACAGCAAGTATGTGGAGGATGTGCTGGACAATCAGGGCTGGCAGTGCATTCCCTTGACCTACCGCTCCACCATCGGCTCGCCGGTCTATCTGCAGACCGGCAAGGTCAGCCTTCTGCTGGAGCAGAAGCGGGTCATCGAGCAGATCGCCGCTCTGGGAAAGGACTGCATCATCGTGGGCCGCAACGCCGATGTGCTGCTGGCCGCCCACAAGCCCTTCAGCGTCTTTGTGTGCGCCGAAATGGGCGCCCGCGTCCGGCGCTGCCGGGAGCGCGCTCCCGAGGACGAGAAGCTGACCGAGCGCCAGCTCGTCCGCAAGATCAGGCAGATAGACAAGCTCCGCGCCCAGACAAGAGCCTTTCTTTCCGACTCCTCATGGGGCGACCGTGAATCCTTCCATCTGACCGTGAACACCACCGACCGGGAGATAAAGGCGCTGGCTCCGGCTGTGGCCGCCTTTGCCCAGGCGTGGTTTGAGAGCGAGAGCAAGGAGAGCGCCGGGGAATAATCTCAGGCACAAAAGTACACCGCCCCGCCGGTTTCACCCGGCAGGGCGGCTCATCAAAGGAGAAAATATGAAGAAAAATCTTGTTGTCCGAATTTCGGCTCTGCTGACCGCTCTGCTGCTGGCTCTGTCCCTGTGCGGCTGCGAGGAGGAGCTGGTGGGCAAATGGCGCTCCACCTCGGAGAAGGAGACCCAGCTCATCTTTTCGGCCACCGGAAAGGTGAATATGTCCGCCGACGGCCTTGAGCTGACCGGCACCTTCACCGACGACGGCGAGCGTCTGGTCATGTCCCTGACCGCGCCCGACGGGCATAATTACATCATCGAGGCCACCTACACCATCGTGGACGGCGAGCTTCGTCTGGAAAATTCCAAGGGTCAGGTGGAGATATTCGTCCGCTAAGCACGGAATTATCCCATCAGCAGATAGAGCAGCGCCAGAGCCAGAGGCAGACTGCCCTTTTCGCTCAGCGCCACCATGAGCAGCGCAAGAATCAGCAGCTCCTCCGAGCCGATCGCCACTGACGGCGGCGTCGGCTGGGTGCAGATCTCCCCGGGTTCCGGGCAGGCAGGTCTTTCCGGCTCGGGCGCGTCCTGCGCGCAGGCCGGAACCGGCTCCGGCTCGGGGCGTTTTTGTTCGCTGTAGTCGTGGGTAACGCGTTTGGTGGGCACCGGCTCCGCCGCCCGCTTCTGGGCGTCGTACATCCGCCGGTCGGCCTCACGGCGCATGACGCCATAGTCGTAATATCTTACATTTGGCATGGTATCACATCAACTTGCTTTCCTTGAGAATGGACAGCAGCCGCGTCATGGACAGCAGCCGCTCGGCTTTGTCCAGCTTCTGCAGCCGCGGCCGGCTCAGAAAGGGCCGCAGAGCCGTCAGCAGCCGGGTGGTGTCATCCTCCTGAGGCGCCGAGAGCAGAGGCGCCAGCTTTGTCACTGCCGAAAGCAGCTCGGCTCCCGGAATTTCCGGGGCGCCGTGTTCCGGCTCCGGAACGGTCGGCTCCTCTGGCTGACCGTGGTCGTCGGGATTATGTTCGGCGGGAGTGCCGCCGGGCAGCAGACCGCCAAGGCCCATCTGCTCCGCCGCTGCCCGCAGATTTTCCATGGCCTGCGGGTCGCTGAGCAGCGGAGTGAGCAGCGCGCTCAGATCTCCCAGATTATCCATCCCTCACCCGCCTCCCTCCGGCTCAGCCGTCATTTCTTCTCCCCGCCGGTCAGCCTGAGCAGCATCTGCTGAGCCATCGGCGTGGCAAGGATCTTTCTGGTCTGCTCGGGATCGTTGAGCACCGCCCGGAGCTTCTCCATGTCCTGAGGCGAAAGCCCGGACAGCGCCTGAGCCACCGCGGGACTGCTGCGGGCCGCCTCGCTCAGCCGATCCTGTCGATCGTCTTTCATTCCAGTCACCACCTTGTGCTATAATAATACGCCTTTCACTTTTATAATATGACCGAAAAAAGGAAGTGTTACCGCCATGAGGATACTTGTGGTCTCCGACAGCCACGGAAGATGGGGCGCGCTGTACAACGCCATCGAAGCCCAGCCCACCGCTCATATCGTTATCCATCTGGGCGACGGCAGCGACGATTTTGAGCGCGTCCGCGACCGCTTTCCCGGCCGCATGATGGTCAATGTGGCGGGCAACTGCGATTTCTTCGGCGCCTCCGAGCTGAAGACCGCCGATGTGATAACCGTCGAGGGCAGGAGGATATTTTTCACCCACGGCCACACCTACCGGGTCAAGTCCGGGCTGACTCTCCTCGAGCAGGCCGCCCGCGCCCGGGAGGCGGACATCTGCCTTTTCGGCCACACCCACGAGCCTGTGACCGAATACCGAGACGGTTTATATATCATGAATCCCGGCTCGGTGGGCCACCCGAGAGACGGCTCGCCCACCTGCGGGATCATCGACATCGTGCCCTCGGGGATAATGACCTTCATCCGCAAGCTCTGAGCCGCCTCCTCTTCCCGCAAAAACATTGTATATATGACAAATAATGCCTTTACTTTTGGAGACAATATGTTATAATTGTTTGTGTATATTATTTTTCCTTTGCGGATGGAACACGATAAGAAAATCAGGGAGGCTCAGCAATGAAGGTCGATGTCAACATCATCAAAAGACCCGGCGTCAAGGTCGATGTGACCCTCGCCAGAGGCAGCCGCAGAGGCCGCCGCGTTACCATTCCGGTGAGAGTGGCGCCCTATCTTGCTGAGGAGACGGAGGACAGCTTCGTCGCCGATCTGTTTGACGAGGAGGACGTCCTGCTTCCCGAGGCTCAGGACGACGCCGACGCGCTCCCTGAGGAGCCGGAGGCCGAGGCTGAGGAAGAAGCCGTGGAGGAGATTCCCGCCGAGGAGCCTGCCGTGACCGAGGATATCGCCGAGGATTACGACCCGGACGAGGAGGAGCTGCTCCGCCTTATCGCCGAGGAGGAGGCCGAAATGGCCGCCGCGGCGAAAGCAGCGGAGGGCTTTGCTCAGACCGAAGCTCAGTTTGAAGCTCCGTATGAGCCGGCCGAGTTTATCCCCGAAGAAAGCGGCACGGCCGAGCCGGAGCAGGCTGAGCCCAAGCCGGACAGCCACTACATGAGCTACATCGACCGCACCGATGACGGCGGCATCCGCGAGGTGGACGACACCCACGCCGCCGGCCAGAAGATCGTCTGCGTGAGCGGCGAAAGCGGACGCATCTCCCGGGTGTGCGGCTTCATCCGGAATAATTCCACTGCCGAGGACCCCGCTTCCCCCTCTGTTGATGATCGGCTCTCCGAGGAGCTGTTCGATATGCTCGGCACGGAGCAGCAGCCCGCCGGGGAGTAAGTCTCCGAAAAACCTCAGATCAATCGCCTGCAGAGCCGCGTCACTTCAACCCGGTGACGCGGTTTTTCTTATTATCATTCAGCGAAAGGAGTGCCGGCCCAATGAGCAAAGCCCGGATAATCGTTGTGGGAGGCGGCCCCTCCGGCATGGCCGCGGCCATCACAGCCGCCCGCCGGGGCGTGCCAGTTCTTCTCCTTGAAGGGCAGGCCAGAGTGGGACGCAAGCTGCTGGCCACGGGCAACGGCCGGTGCAACATAACCAACGCCGGAATAGAGCCGAAGCGATACCGCAGCGGCACTCCCGGCACGATGGCGGCTGTGCTTGATTCCGTCCCGCCCGAGGAGGTAACGGAGTTTCTGCGCTCCCTCGGCCTTGAATGCTTCGAGGAGCGGGAGGGGCGCATATACCCTCGCTCCGAGCAGGCCGCTTCGGTGCTGGATATGCTCCGGGCGGAGCTGGAGCGGCTGGGCGTGGAAACGGTCAGCGAATGCCGGGTGGAGAGCGTCACGCCGGTGAGCGGCGGCTTTTCGCTGAAGGCCGGCGAGCGTTCCTTTTTCGCCGGCGCGGTCATCATGGCCTGCGGCTCTCCCGCCTCTCCCCAGCTGGGCGGCTGCGAAGACGGCGCGCGGATAATGAAAAGGCTGGGACATCGCCCCGCCGCCTTTTCTCCCGCGCTGGTGGGTCTGAAGGTGGATTCTCCCCATCTCAGGGCGCTCAAGGGCGTGCGCTGGCGCTGCCGGCTCAGCCTTCTGAACAACGGTACCGCAGTACACTCCGAGGCCGGCGAGGTTCAGTTCAACGAGGATAATCTTTCCGGCATCGTGACCATGCAGATGTCCTCCCGGGCAGCTCGGCTCAAGGGAGGCTGCGAGCTTTCCGCCGACCTTCTGCCCGAATACGACCGCCGGCAGACCGCAGAGCTGATAACCGAGCTGCGGGGTCTGCTGGGGCATATGCCTCTGAAGAGCTTTCTCTCCGGGCTGCTGAACAAGCGGCTGGCGGTGTGCCTGCTCAAGCAGGCTGGGATCACCAAGCTGGATCGCCCCGCCGCCCAGCTGACCGACCGGGACATCGCCGCCCTTGTCCGGGTGATAAAGGACTGGCGCCTGCCCGTCACGGGAAACTGCGGCTGGAAAACGGCTCAGGTAGCCGCCGGCGGCATCCCGCTGAGCGAATTTGACAGCTGTCTGCGCTCCACCGTCCTTCCCGGGCTGTACGCCTGCGGAGAGCTGCTGGACTGCGACGGCGACTGCGGCGGCTTCAACCTCCACTGGGCGTGGTGCACGGGCATCATCGCCGGATGGGCTGCCGCGGGAGCGATTGAAAAATAGCGGTTGCAGAAAGTTTGGAAATACGCTTTGCCTGTTAGCAAATCAGAGCTACAGGCGATGAACATAAAAAATGCTTATTATAGGCTGTGGTCGCCCATTCGGGCGACCAGGGAACCCCCGCCGAGGGTTCCCTACGCCAAAACAGTCCACCGGACTGTTTATGGCTACCCTCCTGCGGCCGGCACACGATGTGCCGGTTTTTCATCGCAGAGTATTTCGCTGACTGCGGTCAGCGACCAAAGGCGCTGCCTTTGGAAACCGCAAACCTTTGAAAAGGTTTGATCCAAACTTTATGTTTTGAATCCTTCAAGTGTCCGTAAAGAACCAAAAATAACCATCCGAAAGAGAGCCACCGGCCATGCCACTGCTTGATAACATAAAAATATCCCCCCGCGGCGACACTCCCGAGGCGCTGCGCAGAGCCATAGCCAAAAAGGCCGGAGTGCAGCCGGGCGACCTTGGCGATATCCGCCTGCTCCGGCGCTCCGTTGACGCCCGCCGCAAGGATTCCGTGACGCTGGTGTACTCCGTGGAGTATGCCCTCCGTGGCGGGAAGCTGAGCGAATATGTCCGTCCCAAGCCCCAGCCGGTGTCCAAGGCTCCCCAGCTGCGCCCGGTGGTGGTGGGCAGCGGCCCGGCGGGTATGTTCTGCGCCCTGACCCTTGCCGAGGCCGGTCTGCGCCCCATCGTGCTGGAGCGTGGCCGTCCCGTGGAGGAGCGCACAAAAATCGTGGAAAGCTACTTCTCCGGCGGCCAGCTGGACAGCCAATGCAACGTCCAGTTCGGCGAGGGCGGAGCCGGCACCTTCTCCGACGGCAAGCTGACCACGGGCATCAAGGACTCCCGCATCGGCACGGTCAACGCCGCGCTGGTGGAGTTCGGCGCGCCGCCTGAGATCGCGTGGTCGGCCAAGCCCCACATCGGCACCGACCGCCTGCGGACGGTGGTGGCCAACATCCGTCACCGCATAGAAGAGCTGGGCGGAGAATACCGCTTCTCCACCCGTCTGAGCGACATTATTCTGGAAAACGGAGCGCTGAAGGGCGCTGTGATAACCACACCCGAGGGCGAGACCGGCGAGATACCCTGTGAAGTCATCGTCCTTGCCACCGGCCACTCCGCCCGGGACACCTTTGAGATGCTCCACCGCCGTGGGCTTACCATGGAAGCAAAGCCTTTTTCCGTGGGTGCCCGCATCGAGCATCCTCAGCCTCTTATCGACCGGGCGCAGTACGGCGCCTTTGCCGGGCTGCCTTCCCTCGGCGCCGCCGACTACAAGCTGGCCGCCAAGACCCGTGAAGGCCGCGGAGTTTACACCTTCTGTATGTGCCCGGGCGGTCATGTGGTGGCCGCCGCCAGCGAGCCGGACAGCATCGTCACCAACGGCATGAGCTATTACGCCCGGAGCGCCGCCAACGCCAACAGCGCCGTGCTGGTGGGAGTCACTCCTGCCGACTACGGCTCGGAGCATCCTCTGGCCGGCGTGGAATTTCAGCGGCGCATTGAGCGGGCCGCCTATGAATACACCCGCTGCTCAAAGGCCCCGGCTCAGCTGCTGGGCGATCTGCTGAGCGGCAGAGCCTCCGCCGGATGCGGCTCGGTGGAGCCAAGCTACCGGCCGGGCGTGGTCTTTGGCGAGATAGGCTGCTGCCTGCCCCGGTACATCACCGAGGGCATCGCCGACGGCTGCAGAGAGTTCGACCGCCGCCTCAAGGGCTTCTGCCATCCGGAGGCGGTGCTCACCGCGCCGGAGAGCCGGAGCAGCTCGCCGGTGCGCATCCTGCGCGGAGAGGATCTCCAGTCCTCGGCCAGAGGAGTGTATCCCTGCGGCGAGGGCGCGGGCTACGCCGGAGGCATCATGTCCGCCGCGGTGGACGGCCTGCGCTGCGCCGAGCGGATAATCGCCCGATATTCAGAATGATCGCAAGGGAGGGAATCGCTGTGGATGAAGTCAGGATAGTGGAGGCGGAGGAGAAATACTGCGCCAGCCACACCGTTACCATGAACATCGTCGCCCGTGAAGGTCTTTACCTTTCCAACAATACCGGCTTCAGCAGCGAGTCCATTCTCTTCTTTTTCCATAGCTGCAGGCAGCTGGGCTATCCCCAGTACTATGTGGTCAACTCCCGTGACGAGGCCGTGGGCTGGTGCGATATCGTGCCCCGGAAGCTCACCGGCCGCCGGGTGGGCTACATCGGCGTGGGTCTTCGCCCGGAATACCGGGAGAAGGGCATCGGCACCCGGCTCATGCGCCACGCCATCGACCGCGCCGGAG
>JAZSQO010000096.1:0-4892 GCA_045538015.1 Acutalibacteraceae bacterium
CAAGAGTAACGCAAAAGCACTTTTGACACTTCGCATCAAAAATGCCTTGCGCTCTCCGAGGGTCATAGCTACGTAATTGGCTGATGCTGTTTTCTTGACACCGTGAGTGGACATTTTAACCACTCACGGCAGGCTTTTGCTTCTGACCAAAAGTGAAGATGCTCACCGTGATCACCTTCACTCGCCAACATTGCAACGCAGGTAAGATTGCAATGTTGCAATCTTGAATTCCGGCGATTCTTGGCATAACTGCGCCGTTTTCTTAACATTGCAACATTGCAGGCCTCTTTGCGGTCTTAAATCTCCCAGTGCCAGACCTTGTCTATGCGTCGGGATTTTACTCCGGCTTTCTTCTTGGCTTCTTCGACTGTTCGTTTGCTGATACCTATTTCTTTGAAGCGAGCGATAATCTCCTCGCTGGGCATCGGGCCATCGCTTAACAGCTCGATGAGCTTCTCTACCGCCACATCGCCCTTGGTCAACGATACACCGCTGTCAGCGACATTGCACAGCTCCTCGGCGGTCATATTGGATTCACCGGTGATGTGGAAACCGCCGTCCAGACCGAAGGTCAATGACCTGCCGAGAGGATGGAGGCTGTTCTTGACCTGTGCTATCATACGACTTTCTGCGGTGTGCCCCACAAAGAGAATGCTTCTTGCCGCTGCCGGAATATCCATCGTGCCGAGACTTCGGCGGAGAGCATTCTGCTTTTTCTTGCCGATGTGGGCGATAAGCACCATTGCGCAGCCTGTCCTTTCCGCTACCTGTGAGAATGCATGGAGCAGCGGTCGAACCTCGTTGGCTCGGTGCATATCAACATCTGCTCCGAGGTAGGCCTGTATCGGGTCGAGGATAAACAGCTTTGCGTGTACGCTTTCGATTGCGTCTTCAATGCGCTTGTCAGAGAGGGACAGACACTTCTGGCTCTCGTCAATGACGAACACATTACTGCAATCGGCTCCCATCGAATCAAGCCTCGGTCTGACAGTGTCAGCCAATCCGTCTTCTGCCGTCTGGTATATAACGCTTGCAGGCTCGGTGGGCATTCCGTTCCAGAGCGGTTTGCCTGTGGAGAGGCTTGCCGCGAGGGCAAGTGCCAATGTGCTCTTGCCCTCGCCGGGATCGCCCTGAATGATGGTAATCTTGCCCTGCGGAATATACGGCTCCCAGAGCCATTCAACCTCCTGCGGCTTGATGTCCGACATTCGGATCAGCCGCAGGTCACTGTAACAATCGTCATCGAAAAAGTCGGTATTGAATTCTTCGTTATAATCGGGTATAATATCGCCATAGGGATTTTGTGATGACTGCTCTGCATCTGCGCCAACAGATGATTCGGGAGCGGTCATTTCATTTTTATCAGGCATTTTTACTCCTCCTTTAAGCCGTCCATCACGCTTGCTATAAAGCCAATGGTGTCAAGCAGCTCATCGTCAACACCTGCGCCGGCTTCGATTCGCTGGAGTTCAGCCAATACAGCCGCAAGCTGATCTCGCAGAGCCTTGTACGTTCTCGGACTGCCGTGCACCACTACTTCCTTGTCAAGCAGGCGTCGTGTGATATATTCCTGTTTGGTTAATCCTGAAATCTTTACAACAAAGTCAATCTGTGCGTTTTCTTCGTCCGACACACGAAAACCTATGGTGCGGTTTCTCCACCTGTTGTGGTTGTCCATATTCTTTGCTGACATAATTAACCTCTCCTTTCCAAATCAAGCGTGTCAGCCATTTCAGTTTGCTTCGAGGGAAACATGTGGGCGTAATTGTAGGTGATGTCAATGCTCTCGTGGCCAACACGGGCGGCAATATCCGTTGCGGAGAAGCCCCTGTCAATGAGCAGAGAGATATGGCTGTGTCGAAGGTCGTGGACTCGTATGCGCTGTATGCCTGCTGCTTCTGCTCCTTTGGTCATCTCTCGGAGCAGACCGCTTTTGGTTACGAGAAACATACGGTCATCCATGCCGACATCGTAGAGCATCTTAAGGTACTCCTGAATCTCCTCCACAAGGAACTGCGGCATAGCAATGATTCGGTTGCTCTTCTCGGTTTTGGGTGTGGTAATAAGCTCCTTGCCGTCAATGTGCTGATACGATTTGTTGATACGGACTGTACCTTTCTCAAAGTCGAAGTCTGCCGGTGTCAGTGCCAGCAGTTCACCCTCGCGGATACCGCACCAATACAGCATCTCAAAGGCGTAATAGAATCGAGGCTTGTCCATCATCACCTCGGCGAACTTGAGATATTCTTCCTTTGTCCAGAAGAGCATCTCTCGGTTTTTCTTCTTGCCCATACTGCCTGCTTTCTTACAGGGATTCTCACGCAGGTTGTAGTAGGTGACCGCATGATTGAAGATAGCACTGAGCTGGGTGTGAATTGTCCTGAGATACACAGGAGAGTATCCTTTGCCGTTTTCGTCACGGTAGTTCATAAGCTCATTCTGCCACTTGATGATCTGATGCGGTGTGATGGAGGACAGCTTCAGCTTGCCAAAGTAGGGCAGTATCTTCGTTCGTATGATATGATCCTTGGTGTGAGCCGTGTTTTCCTTGATACGGTTCTGCGTGTCGGCGGTGTACTGCTCCACAAAGCTGGCAAAGGTCATATCCAGATCCGCAGTGACCTTGCCGAGCTGTTCTCGCTCCCATGCTTGCGCTTCTCGTTTGGTTTTGAATCCACGCTTCTGGGTTTGCTTTCTGGCACCTGTCCAGTCGGTGTAGCGATAGATAACTCGCCAGGTGCCTTTCTTTTCTTCCTTGTAAACTGCCATTCTTATTCACTCCTTTCTGCAGTTTCGTTGTTTGCTGCGCCGTAGCACAGACGCTCCATGAAATACTTCGTGCTTACTCTTCCCGTGACGGTGATGAGGCCTTTCTGCTCAAGCTCAGCGTTGAGCATACGCATGATCTTGTAAGCGTGAGACTTGGATACGCTCAGCTCTTCGGCAACATCTTCCACACGCATAAAGTTGAAATATGCCATTGTTTCATCTCCTTTCTATGGTGTTTTTCGAGTATTGCCCCGTTAAAAGTGGGGGCAGTGTTCATTAAGCTAATCCGTCAATTTGTCGGATAGCAGCCGTTCTCTCCGCATCAGCTTCCGACAGGAAACCCTGCTCGGCGCTGTGTCGTCCCGACTCGTGGGTGCGAATCGGGCGCTCGCTCGTCTTATACGAGGTCTTGGCGGTTTCATCTGCTCGGACGGTCATTATATTTTACTAAACATTTTCGCTTAATAAGTATACTAAACAAATATGCTAATGTCAAGTAATAAGAAGATAAAAAGTTAAACAAATATGCTATGATATATCTTGACAAAGTTAAACATATATGCTATATTGAGCAGGAGAGATAATATAAACAAAGGAGCAGATATATATGGCTATTGGCGAACGCATACGCTTTTTCCGCAATCTGCGTGGCTTGACGCAGAAGAATCTTGGACAGGCAGTGGGCTTTCCGGAAAAGAGCGCTGACATACGCATGGCACAGTATGAAACCGGCACTCGTTCTCCGAAAGCTGACCTGACCGCCGCTCTGGCGAGCACACTTGATGTATCGCCGCAGGCTCTGACCGTTCCGGACATCGACAGCTACATAGGTCTGATGCACACGCTGTTTGCCCTTGAGGATCTGTACGGACTCAAGGTCGATGAGGTGGACGGTGATGTCTGTCTGCGTGTTGACCAGTCGAAAGGTAAGGATGCCGTTGAGCTTCATCAGATGCTGAACGCATGGCGACTGGCAGCAGCTATGCTCAAGTCTGGCGAGATAACGCAGGAGCAGTACGACCAGTGGCGGTATCATTATCCGAGGTTTGATAGCACACAGAGGTGGGGCAAGGTGCCGTCGATACACATCGAAGCGGAAATAAACAAAGATTAATTTGTTGGAGGAGAGAAAATGAACGGGAATGCGCTAAAGGAGCTTCGAGAAAAAAACGGTTATTCACGAAGCCAACTCGCTGAAAAGCTTTATGTAACAGCGAGTATGATCCAGAGTTGGGAAGAAGGATGGGCTATAATCAATCCATCTAATGGGGAGATTGATGAAATGGCCGATGCTTTTGGTATGTCTGAGGACGAACTGAGAGAAGTTTTAGATGCAGATCCTGATGACGATTATGGCGAGAACACTAAAGTCTCATGGTTGGATTACTTGGACGCAGGCGTGAGAGCGATTAACTTCTGTAAGGATACCATTAAAAACAAAAACAAGGGTTAATTGGTAGAAATACAAAAAGAGCTAACTGACCTAAGCAAAATCAGTTAGCTCTTTACTTTTGAATAATGAAATTTTGTTGCCATTTCGTTGCCACGAAAGGCTTCAGCAATCAATAAACCTGATGGTTATGCGCTTTCTTCAAGCGATGACCTTATTCCCACTCAATAGTTCCCACCGGCTTCGGGGTCAGATCATACAGCACTCTGTTGATGCCCTCGACTTCGGCGGTGATTCGGGCGGTGATTTTGTGGAGCACGGTGTAGGGAATCTCCTCGATGGTGGCGGTCATGGCGTCGGAGGTGTTGACGGCGCGGATGATGGCGGGCCAGCCTTCGTAGCGCTTGCCGTCGCGCACGCCAACGCTTTTGACATCGGGAATGGCGATGAAGTACTGCCAGACCTTCTCGGCAAGGCCGCAGTTGTCAAACTCCTCGCGGAGGATGGCGTCGGCTTCGCGAAGGGCCTCAAGGCGATCACGGGTGATGGCGCCCAAACAGCGATCGCCCAGGCCGGGGCCGGGGAAGGGCTGACGGTAGACCATGGCGTGGGGCAGACCCAGGGCCTCACCAACCACGCGAACTTCGTCCTTAAAGAGAAGCTTCAGAGGTTCTACCAGCTCAAACTGCAGATCTTCGGGCAGGCCGCCAACGTTATGATGGGACTTAACAGC
>JAZSQO010000160.1:0-14830 GCA_045538015.1 Acutalibacteraceae bacterium
CACTTCATGCAGCCGCTGCAGCCGGCCTTGCACACCTTGCGTGTCTCGCCGCCCTTGACGCGGCTGGAGCAATACACGGCAGCGGTGCCGAACTTTTCAAGGCTGATGATACCCTTGGGACAGGTTTTGACGCACTTGGAGCAGCCGACGCACAGATCGCGGTTGACAGAAGCCACACCGTTGCACACGGTGATGCCGCCGTATTCGCACACGGAGGCACAGTCGCCCAGACCGATACAGCCGAAGGCGCAGCTGGCAAGACCGCCGTAGAGCTGCATGGCGGCGGCGCAGGAATTGACGCCCTGATACTCCAGCTTGTCGGAGGTGTTGTCGTAGGTTCCAAGGCAGTGAACCACGGCGGTCTTGCGCTCAACATCGGCGGCCTCAACGCCCAGCACCTGAGCTATTTCCGCCGAGACGGCGGCTCCGCCGGGAGCGCACAGGCCGTTGGCCGCCTCACCGGAGGCAAGGGCGGCGGCATAGCCGGAGCAGCCGGAATAGCCGCAGGCGCCGCAGTTGGCTCCGGGCAGCTTTTCCATCACAGCCTGCTCCCGCTCGTCCACCGGAACGGCCATCAGCGCCGAGGCAATGGCCAGACCGACTCCGGCGATCAGACCGATGCCCGCAACGATAAGCACGGGAATTAAGATATCTGAAAGCATAATATTTATCCTTCCTTTATCTGATTATACAAGTCCCAGTCCGTCCACGATGCCGGCAAAGCCCATGAAGGACAGGGCAACGATGGCCGCGGACACCAGCGTGATGGGCAGGCCCTTCATGCTTTCGGGAATGTCGCTCTGCTCCAGCCGTCCGCGCACGCCGGCGAACAGCACCATGGCCACAAGGAAGCCGAGACCGGCACCCAGCGCCGCGATCAGGGCGGCGAGGTAGCCCTTGCCGAAGCTCTCGTAGCCGGCGGTGCCGAAGTAGGAATCGACCACGTTGATGGTGACACCCAGCACCGCGCAGTTGGTGGTGATGAGGGGCAGGTACACACCCAGAGACTTGTGCAGGGAGGGAATGAACTTCTTGAGTACGATCTCAACCAGCTGAACCAGCGCCGCTATGACCAGAATGAACACCAGTGTCTGGAGATAGCCCAGCCCGACGGAGTTGAGCAGCGCGTAAATCGGGAAGGTAACAGCGGTGGCCAGCAACATTACGAAGGTGACCGCCACGCTCATGCCCACGGCGGTGTCCAGCTTTTTGGAAACGCCGAGGAAGGGACAGCAGCCGAGGAACTGAGCCAGAACATAGTTCTCGGTCAGTATTCCGGCGACGACGATGCCCAGCAGGATCAGGCCAAAGCTGGTGCCCTGACCGGATGCGGCGGCCACATCGGAGGCCGAAGCCACAACATCGGCAGCCGAAACGGCGTCGGCGGCACTCACCACATCAGAGGCGGAAACGCTGGCCGCGGAAACAGCCGACATAATGAGATTCTTAAGCATCCTCTTCGCCTCCCTTCTTCATGGAGCAGGTAGCGGCGGCCGGGCAGTTGGCGCAGCCGAATTCCTCAACGATGGGCTTCTTGCCGGTCAGCTTGTTGACCAGAGCGATCAGGATACCGAAGACGAAGAAGCCGCCCGGAGGAAGAAGGAAGATTATCATCGGAGCCAGCACGCTGCTCTCGGTGATGAAGGTAAATTCGTAGCCGAACAGAGAGCCGGCGCCGAGGAACTCGCGGATGACGCCCATGGCCAGCAGGGCGGCGGTAAAGCCGATGCCCATGGTCAGGCCGTCAAGGGCGGACAGCGCCACATTGTTCTTGCTGGCAAACATCTCGGCGCGGCCGAGGATGATGCAGTTGACAACGATGAGGGGCAGGAAGATTCCCAGAGACTCGTCAATGGCGGGGAAGAAGGCCTTGACCAGCATCTGGACGATGGTGACGAAGCCGGCGATTATGGTGATGTAGGCCGGGATGCGCACCTTGTCGGGGATCACCTTGCGCATGGCGGAAATGGCCATGTTGGAGCAGATGAGCACCAGGGTAGCGGCGGCGCCCATGCCGATGGCGTTGGTGGCAGAGGTGGTTACTGCCAGAGTGGGGCAGGTTCCCAGCACAAGGCGAAGCACCGGGTTTTCGGTAAATATACCGTTCTTGAAGGCATTGAGAATGACCGAGCCGCCATTTTTCTTTTCGCAGTTTCTTTCAATGTTCTCGCTCATCACTCCGCACCTCCTTCCTGATTATTTGCGTCGGAGCCGCTCACGGCGTCGGAGGAGCTGGCCACGTCGGAGCCGCTCACATCAGAGCCGCTGACCGGCACCTGACCGGCGGGCATAACCAGCTGACCGGCGGCGCTGAGGCTGTCAAAGGCCTGCGCGGCCGTGTTGACGGCGGCTGTAACCGCCCGGGAGCTGATGGTGGCGGCGGTGACGGCGTCGATGGTGCCGCCGTCCTTGGCCACAGCCAGAGAACCGGCCTCAGTGGAGCCGACATACTGGCTCAGGAAGCTCTCCTTGGCCGCGTTGGCGCCCAGACCGGGAGTTTCCGAGTGGGAAAGCACGGTCACGCCGGTAATGGTCTTGTTCATGTCGAAGCCCACCATGACATCCACCGCGCCGCCGTAGCCCTTGGCGGAGGAGATGATGACGCAGCCGACAGTTCTGCCGTTTTCGGTGACGAGATAGCCGTTCACGCCGCTTTCGGGATAGATATCGGCAAGGGCAGTGAATTCAAGCTGCTGACCCTCGGCGGAAGGATAAACCTGCTCGCAGGCGGCAAACTCGTTTTCCTTGGCTATCTGGGCAATGCGGTCGGCGGTGAGCATATTGACACCGGCCAGAGCCGCGGAGATCACAATGCAGATGGCTGTCAGAATGGCTGTCACTCTGACGATTTCCTTTACATCCAGCTGCTTTTCCTGAGCTTTGGCAGCGGGAGCCTTGGAGACGGTCTGTTTTTTGACAGGAGGTTTATTTTTCTTGCTCATGCCTCTGCACCCTCCTCTCCGAAAGGCTTGGGAGTTGTGACTCGCTCAATATGCGGGGTGAGTATGTTCATCAGCAGGATGGCGAAGGACACTCCTTCGTCCATGGCGCCGAAGCGGCGGATGACCATTGTAAGAATGCCGCAGCCGATACCGAATACGATCTGGCCGCGCTTGTTGACCGGGCTGGTGACATAGTCGGTGGCCATGAAGAAGGCACCGAGCAGCAGGCCGCCGGAGCAGAGCTGAGTCAGCGGATCCATGCCGAACAGCAGGGAAAGCACCGCGGCAGTACCCACAAAGGCCACGGGAATGTGCCAGGAGATGACCTTGCGCACAAGGAGATATGCTCCGCCGAGGAGCAGAGCGACGGCACAGCCCTCGCCGATGCAGCCTCCGTGAGCGCCGAGCAGCAGGTCGATCATGGTGTAGTTCTCCGGCTCCACCAGCGGTGTGGCGGAGGTGACCGTGTCAAGATTGTTGTCCATCCAGCTGAAGGCCGGGGTGAAGGTGGTCATGGCAGCCGGGAAGCTGAGCATCATCACGATTCGGGCCGTGACCGCGGGATTGGCAAAGTTGCTGCCTATGCCGCCGAAGAGCTGCTTGACCACAACGATGGCCACCACGCTGCCCACAACGGCAAACAGAGGATTGAGCTCGGGAGGAAGGCTGAAGGCCAGCAGAACGCCGGTGACTACCGCCGAGAAGTCGGAGATGGTCTGGCGGCGCTTCATCACCCGGCGGCAGATATATTCGCTGGCGACACAGCTGAGCACGCACACGGCGGTAAGCATCAAGGCGCGCCAGCCGTAATAGATAAAGGCCGTTATAAGGGCGGGCATCAGGGCAACGACCACATCCTGCATGACGATCTTCGTGGTCTCTCCGCAGTGGAGGTGAGGCGAGGCGGACACCAGCAGATGCTTTTCAAAGTCCTGCTCATTGCCGCTGAAGCTGACCTCCTCGGCGTGCTGCTTTGCAGCCGCCCGGGCCGCTCTCATCTTGTCAAGGTCACGGGGGCCGATGACAGCCGCCGGCAGTGCCGGTTCATTCTTTGCCTTGGCGGGCTTCTTCTCCGGTTTCTTTTCCGGCTCCTTCTTCTCCTCGGGAGCCTCTTCCGGCTCTTCGTTATCTTCCTCAGGATCGCCGCCGATGACTATTTCATCAGAATTATTGTCTTCGTCGGAATCGTCGTCCTCGTCGGAATCATCGTCTTCGTCGGAGTCATCGTCTTCGTCGGAGTCGTCGTCTTCGTCGGAGTCGTCGTCTTCGTCGGAGTCGTCGTCCTCGTCGGGATCGTCGTCTTCGTCGGAGTCGTCGTCCTCGTCGGGATCGTCGTCCTCGTAGTAGGCTTCTTCCTCGATATCCTCGTCCTCATCCTCGCCGCCGATGGATATCTCTATCGGCTCGTCGGCTTTGGGAGCGTCGTCCTCCTCGGTGCTGATGACCGGCAGCTCCTCCACCATGTCATTGGCACCCTTGAGCCGGCGGAGAAGCAGCTCCATTTCGTCAACTTCGCCGCCGCCTATGGTGATCATTTCGTCGTTTCGGCTCACTTCTTCTCACCGGCCTTTCTGAGCAGGGTCTTGCCCATTCTCATATACTGAACCAGCTTGCGGCGGGCCGGGCACACAAAGGCGCAGGAGCCGCACTCAATGCAGGTCATTATGCTGTGTCGTTCAAGAGCTTCGAGGTCGCGCATGGCGACGCGCTTTTCGATGGTAAGAGGCTGGAGCTGCATGGGGCAGGCGGACACGCACCGTCCGCAGCGGATGCAGTCGGTTGGCTCCTCCTCCAGCACATCCTTGGCGGCCAGCACCAGCAGGCCGTTGTTCTGCTTGAGGATGGGCGTGTTTTCGTCAAACACCGCAATACCCATCATGGGGCCGCCCATGAGAATCTTGCGCGGCTCGGTGCGGTAGCCGCCGCAGAAATCGATAACGTCGGCAATAGGCGTTCCCACCGGCACCAGAACATTCATCGGCTGCACCACGGCGCTGCCGTCAACGGTCAGGCGCTTGTTGATGAGGGGAACACCGTCCCGGAGATACTTGGCGATAAAGGCCACCGAGGTGATGTTCATCACGATGCAGCCCACATCCACCGGCAGCTTGCCCTTGGGCACACGGCGGCCGGTGCAGGCGTTTATGAGCACCTTCTCGGCTCCCTGAGGATAGCTGGTCTTCAGCCTGAGCACGCGCACCTCGTCGTTGGGATCCCGCTCGTCCTCGTCGGCGATGCGGGTGAGAATGTCGATGGCGTTGGGCTTGTTGCTTTCCACGCCGATGATGACCCGCTTGAGGCCAAGCAGCTTCTTGAGGGTATAAATGCCCTCAAGAACCATATCGCCGCACTCCACCATTTCCCGGTAGTCGGCGGTCAGATAAGGCTCGCACTCGGCGCCGTTGATGATGAGCGTGTCCACAGACTTGCCCTTGGGGACGCTCAGCTTGACATGAGCCGGGAAGCCGGCCCCGCCCAGACCCACAAGACCGGCCTCCCGCACGGCCTTGCACAGGTCTTCGATATTGTTCACCTTCGGCGGTCTGATGCCGCTCCACATGGTCTGCAGGCCGTCGGCGTCAATGACTACAGCCTTGGTCTTCTGCCCCGAGGGGAGAAGCAGCTCGGAAATGGCGCTGACAGTGCCGGACACGCTGGAGTGAACCGGCGCGCTGACATAGGCAGAGCTGTCGCCTATGACCTGACCAACATCCACATGGTCGCCCGGCTTTACAGTGGGCTCGCAGGGCGCGCCCACGTGCTGCTGCATGGAGATGATAACTCGCTCGGGCAGAGGCAGCAGCTCGGTTTCCATGTTTTCTGTTCCTTTGATATGGGGCAGCCTGACTCCGCCGAAGCCGGCGTAGGGCCGCGTGGGGAAGGTCAGCTCGGTTTCCGGCGAGCCGCTTCCTTTTTTCTTATCCAGTTGCATGGTGCTTCGCTCCTTCTGAAGATAAATATGAGCGCATCCGCTGATTGGAACTTTACTTTTTCTGATGTATGCTTCGGTTTCGTTGGGTATAGAATCCTCAGCATATAATTTTGTATTTTACATTATATATGATTAGAAGCGATATATCAACCGTGCCGAAGGACTTTTTCATGGATATATTTGATATATTTGATTTATTTATGTAGATTTAACTGTCACTTACGGCAATCTTGCGCATCACCGCAAGCTGTGATATAATTACAGAAGTTTACGCCCGCGGAGCTTCCTCCCATTCGCGGAAACAAACAGCTTCAAAGGAGAATCGTCCCCACCATGCGCAACCAGAAATTAGCCTATCTTTCTCAGGCGGCTGTTATCGCCGCGCTGTATGTCGTTTTTACATATGTGTCCGCCGCGATGGGACTTGCCAGCGGAGCCATTCAGGTGCGTCTGTCCGAAGCGCTGTGCATCCTCCCCTGCTTCACTCCGGCGGCGATACCCGGGCTTTTTGTTGGCTGCGCCGCCGCCAACCTGCTGACCGGCTGCGCTCTGTGGGATGTTGTTTTCGGCAGTCTCGCCACTCTGATCGGCGCTCTTCTGTGCCGGGTGCTGCGCCGCCACCGCGTGCTCTGCCTGCTGCCCAACATCCTTTCCAACACGCTGATAATCCCGCTGGTGCTCATGTATGTGTACGGCACGCCCGAGACCTTCTGGTATCTGGCGCTGACTGTGGGCATCGGCGAGGTGATAAGCTGTGGTCTGCTGGGAAGTCTGCTCCACCGGGCCATAGCTCCCCACGAGGCTCGTCTTTTCGGCAGGGACGGCCGGCTTTTGTGATATCGCACTTATAAATTACTCTTTGTATTCCATTTTTAACGAGATGAGGGACGCGAAATGTCATTCATAAAATCCACAAGGCGGCTTGCGGCCCTTCTGCTGGCGCTGACCCTTGTTTTCTCTTCGGCGTTTTCCGCCTTTGCCGCGGCATCCGGAACCGATGTCAGCTCCGCGGACGCGGTGTCCGACTCAGACGCCGCGAAGGTCAGCGATTCCGATGTGAGCGCCTCCGACGTTCCCGAGGAGGAGCCGGTCGACCTCAACCTCGGCACCGTCAAGGCCAAGGCCGCTCTGCTGGTGGACATCGACACCGGCGAAATTCTTTACGAGCAGAACGCCGACGAGGCTCTGCCTCCGGCCAGCACCACCAAGATAATGACCGCTCTGCTGGTTTTTGAGGCGGCGGAGCGCGGCCAGCTCACCCTCGACGAGCAGCTCACCGCCGGAAAAGAGGAGCTGGATGTCATTCCCTGGGACGCCAGCACGGTGAATCCCAAAATCGCCTCAGGCGAGACCATGACCATCCTCGACTATCTCTACTGCGTGATGCTCACCTCCGACTGCGCCAGCTGCAATGTGCTGGCCAAGCGGGTGGCCGGCTCGGTGGACACCTTCATTTCCATGATGAATCAGCGGGCAGCCGAGCTGGGCTGCACCGGCGTAAATTTCAAGAACACCCACGGCTATCCCACCGCCGGCCATGTGGCCTCTGCCCGGGATCTTTACCTCATCACCCAGAAGGCCACAAGCTACCCGACCTTCTGCGAGATCGTTGCTGAGCGGGACTATGTCGTTCCCGCCACCAACATCAACGCCGAGCGCAAGATCATCAACACCAACGGCCTTGTGGTTGGCTCCTCGGGCTACAGCTATGTTTTCGCCACCGGAGTCAAGACCGGCTATTCAAAATCCTCCGGCCACTGCCTTGTTTCCACCGCCTACAACAACGACCGCCATCTTCTGGCCGTCATTCTGGGCGCCGACAAGCCCACCATCGACGGCAAGGCGGTGTACGAGCACTTCACCGAAAGCAAGCGTCTGCTGGAGTGGGGCTTTAACGCCTTCTCCTGGCAGGCCATCACCACCGCCGGCTTCACCGCTCAGGAAATTCCCCTCAGCGGCGGCGAGCTTCCGTCCATAACTCTTGTTTACGACGAGACCGCCTTTGCCCTGCTGCCGGTGGATTTCGACATGAGCCAGCTTGAGTACAAGACCGATCTCTATTTCAGCTCGGCCACCGCTCCCGTGGTCAAGGGAGCCGACTTCGGCACCGTGGACGTGCTGCGGGACGGCAAGCTGCTGGCCACGGTATCCATTTCCGCCGGCGCGGATTACATGATAAAAAAGACCGTTGACAGCACCCTTGTGTATGTCATCGCCGGAGGCGCGGCTCTTGCTTTCCTCTGCCTGATACTGGCCATCAAGCAGGCCCGGAGCAGAAAGAGCGGCTACGGCTACGATGCCGTTACCGTTGACCCGGCCAGCGACCCCAAGACCTTCAACTACGGCGACCGGCCCATATACCGCCGGGGAGGCCGCGCTCCTCAGATATCCCGCCCCACCTACACCGACAGCGGCTACTACACCCGCCGTCCTCAGCAGGAGCAGTACGACTACCGCCGAATGGATAATTTCAGCGACGGACGCTCAGGCTACAACGGCTACGGCAATTACAGCGGCTACAGCGACTACTACGAGGAGGATCCTCAGGAGCCCCGTCAGCCCGCTCCCATATTCCCACGCAACTGGAAACCGCCCGAGAACCGCGGATGATCGATAAATAAAAAGAAAGAAGGATAATCAATATGGAACTGCGCGAACGCAAGGATATGGACACCGCCTATCAGTGGAAGCTCACTGATATTTTCGCCGATGAGACCGCCTACGAAGCCGCCTATGCCGCTGCCGAAGAGGCTGTGGGCAGGATCGCCGGCATCAAGGGCACTCTCGGAAAATCCGCCAAGGCTCTCAAGGAAGGCCTTGATATTTTCTTTGACGCCTCGGAGAAGGCCGAGCTGGTCTACATCTACTCCATGCTGGCCAAGTCCGGCGACAACGGCGACCCCGAGAATCAGGAGCGGGAAGGCAAGGCTATGAGCCTGATAATCAGCTTCAGCACCGCCGCCTCCTTCCTCGAGCCGGAGATCCTCGCCATCCCGGAAAAGAAGCTGGCCTCCTACATGAAGAACAAGGAGCTGGCTCTTTACGCCCACACCATCGACGATATCACCCGCACCCGCAGCCATACTCTGGATGCCGAGCGGGAAAAGATGCTGGCCATGCTGGGCAACGCCGCCCAGTGCCCCAGCGACAGCTACGATATGCTCACCAGCGTTGACATGACCTTCCCCAGGATCAAGGGCGTCAGCGAGGCCGAGGAGCAGCTGACCCACGGCAACTTCGGCGTGTTCCGCGAGTGCAAGGACACCGAGGTTCGCCACGGTGCCTTCCCCGCCTATCTGGGCGAATACAAGAAGTTCATCAACACCTTTGCCGCTCTGTACGGCGGTCAGGTCAAGCTGGACTGCTACATGGCCGATGTGCGCGAATACGACAGCGCCTGCGAGGCCGCTCTCTTTGCCAACAATGTTCCCGTGAGCGTTTACGACAGCCTCTGCGAGGCCATCCACGGCGCTCTGCCCACCATGCGCCGCTACATCGACCTGCGTAGGAAGGCTCTCGCCCTTGATGAGATCAGTATGTTTGATATGTATGTTCCCATGGTGGACGACGTGGAAATGGGCTACACCTACGACGAGGCCAAGGCTCTTGTCAAAAAGGCTCTCGAGCCGCTGGGCGAGGGCTACCAGAAGCTGCTGGACAAGGCCTACGACGAGCAGTGGATGGATGTCTACGAAAACAAGGGCAAATCCACCGGCGCCTTCTCCTGCGGCGTGCACGGATACCACCCCTTCGTGATGCTCAACTACACCGACACCCTCGACGACGCCTTCACCATGGCTCACGAGCTGGGTCACGCCATGCACTCCTATCTCTCCAGTCAGAAGCAGGCCTATGTCAACCACGACTACAAGATCACCGTGGCCGAGGTTGCCTCCACCGTCAACGAGGTTCTGCTGACCAAATACCTGCTCAGCGTGGAGACCGATCCCAAGCGCAGAGCCTATATCCTCAACCATTTCCTCGAGGGCTTCCGCACCACCGTGTTCCGCCAGACCCTCTTTGCCGAGTTTGAGCGCAAGGCCCACGATCTGTGCAAGCAGGGCGTTCCTCTGACCGCCCAGACCCTCTGCCAGACCTACCGCGAGCTGGAGACCACCTACTACGACGGCGCGGTGGTGGACGAGCTGATGGATTACGAGTGGGCCTATATCCCCCACTTCTACCGCAATTTCTATGTTTACCAGTACGCCACCGGCTTCTGCAGCGCTGTGGCCATCGCCGAAAAGATCCTCAGCGAGGGTGCCGCCGAAAAGTATCTTGAATTCCTCTCCACCGGCGGCAGCGACTATCCCCTCAACGAGCTGAAGATCATGGATATCGACCTGACCAGACCGGACACCGTCGCCAGCGCCATGAAGGTCTTTGACGACACCGTCAGCCAGCTCGAGGAGCTGATGGCTTGATCTCTCACCAAAGGAGGCAGACCGATGATAACCTTCGGAATGCCAACACTTATCGAAACCGAAACCATCGAGGCCTGTGCCGGGCTCTGCGAAGAGCTCGGTCTGGGCTTTGTGGAGCTGAACATGAATCTGCCCGCCTATCAGTCCGAGCGGATGGATGTTCCCGGACTTCTTGACACTGCCCGGAGGCACGGCATTTTCTACACCATCCACCTCGACGAGAATCTCAATCCCTGCGATTTCAACCGGGAGGTGGCTGACGCCTACACCCGCACGGTGCTCAGCACCATCGACATCGCCCGGAGGCTGGACGCTCCCGTTCTCAATATGCACCTTTCCCGGGGAGTGTACTTCACTCTGCCCGACCGGAGGGTCTTTCTCTTCGATCAGTACCGCGCGGAATACCTGAGCGGCATGGCCGATTTCCGTGACCGCTGCGAAGCCGCCGCTCTGGAGGCCGGCGTGACCATATGCGTGGAGAACAGCAGCGGCTACACCGATTTCCAGCTGGAGGCCCTTGATCTTCTGCTGGAAAGTCCCGCCTTCGCCCTGACCTTTGACGTGGGACACGACCACGCCTCAGGCGGTCAGGACATGGATGTCATCCTCTCCCGGGCCAGCCGCCTGAAGCATATGCACCTTCACGACGCCGCCGGAGGACGCGACCATCTTACCCTCGGCACCGGAGAGCTGGACATCGCCCAGCGCCTCGGCCTCGCCGAAGCTCACGGCTGCCGTGTGGTGTTGGAAACCAAGACCGCCGAGGGACTGCTTCGCTCCGTCGAGTGGCTCCGGAACCGGGGCTTTTTACCCGGTTGACATTCCATTTTATCCGTGGGATAATACAAGGGCACCCCGACCATAAGAATTGCCGCAAAGGAGGCAGCAAAATGAACAATCAGGAAAATTACCCGTCCGCTCCCGTCATAACCCTCACCGCCGGAAAGAACACCGACCGTCTGGCTGTGGCGTCCTTCGTGTGCGGCATCATCAGCATGGTGCTTCTGCTGTTCGGATGCCTCGGACTGATCCTGCTCTTTCTCGGCCCTGTGGGAATGCTGATAATCTCCCTTTGCACCCTTCCCGCCTTTGTGCCCGCCTTCCTCGGATACGCTCTGTATTCCGACGCCAGACGCCGGGGCAGCTCTCACCGCTTTATGAGTCCGGCAAGGGTCATGTGCCTCATCGGCATCATCACCCCTCTGGCCGGACTGCTCCTGTCCATCGTAAGCTGCGGAGCATTGGTTTCCTGCCTTTTCTCTCTCAGCGCCTGAGCGGATCGATTTGTGCGTGTTAATATAATATTCATAAAATCTTAGCGGATATTATACAGTTTGTACAACAGTGGAATCAAAAGCTTGTTTAATGTCAGGCTTGACATATCCGATTTTATGTGTATAATAGTAGTTGAAAAGTGAACAAGGAACGGCAAAGCCGGCGAAAGCCGGTCACGCAAAGCTAAAGGGACTTCCCATTATTCAATGGTGTCAGCCAGCTGCAACCTTGTTGATTATCTACCCGAGATAATTGATTCAGGCGCAGCGACTGAAAAGTCCGCTGTGCCTTTTCGTTTTTCCTCTTTCTTCTTTCCTCTTTCCTCAAAATTCCGTGTCGGACGCACATTAACCGACGTTAAACAATGTGCAAGCGCTGAAGGATAACACGGCTGGTTGGTGCGGCAGGCTCCACTGCCGCACCAACGCAAATCGAACAGACCGCCTTTCTTCGGCACATCATTAATTTGCTTACACCTTTTTCCGAATACTCTGATTTCTTCGAAAGACAGTCATCCGAAAGGATGGCTGTCTTTCGTTTAAACGAAGGCAATAAAACCGTGGCTGCCACAGCTTGTAAAAAACTGCGGCAGCCACGGTTTTTGCTTTCTTTATCTCTCAATCTGAGAATAATTGTACATCTGCGGGCCCTTGGAGACCTCGAAGGCGGCTCCGGCGGCGAAGCAGTAGGCGCTCCACGCGCACAGAGCGTCAAAGAGCACGCCCTTGGGCGGCATGATCTCGCCCTTCTTAAGGTCGCGGAGGATGTCGTAGGTCAGCTTCATGGCCGGAGCGAGCAGAGTAAGCTCATTCTGGAGGGAGAAGAGGCTGGCCAGACGGGCCTCGGGCATCAGCTCCTGAGCGAAGGGTATATACTCCTGCTGGCAGGGAATGTACATTCCCTCGTCAAGAGGCATGGCGCAGAGGGTGGGGAAAAACTTGGTGTCCGGCTTGTAGTTGAGCAGGTTGTTTTCCGTCACGGCCTCCACCGTCTTGCGGATGTCGGCCTCGTTCACGTCGCGCATATCTCTGCCGGCGCCCATAACCAGCTCGCCCATGGTCCACGCGAAGGAGCGCAGGGTGGTGATGGCTTCCACCGAGCGGATGATGCCGTAGTGCAGCTCGCACTCAAGGTCGTCGTTGGCCTTGAACATGACTTCGGGCACATGGAACACCTTGGTGACATAGTGAGCCGCGTCGCGCAGAGCGTTGCCGGTCTGCTGATCCAGCTCCTCAAGGACGAAGTTGAGCTTCTTTTCGAGGTAGCCCGGCTCAATGGGAGAAAGCTGGATATCCGGCTTCTGGATGCCCGGTCTGGTCTCCTGCCGCTCGGGCAGCAGAGCCATGGGGTCATCAAGCTCGGGCATATCGCCCAGGCCAAGCATGGAGTCGGTGATGACCGGCTCCTCGGCGGCGGTGGCACTGCGGAAGTGATCGGTGACAATGCGCTCGTCAAAGGCATCGTTGAAGATGGGCGACTCGGTGTAGCCCGCCTTGCGGGAGTGCTTGACGAACTCGTTGTTCAGATCCTTGTAATACAGCTGCTTGAGCACGGTCTGAGAGGGTATCAGACGGCTGCGGCTGATGAAGTAGCGCTCCACCATCTCCACGGGATCAAGGTAGGCGTACTTGACGAACTTGATGAAGTAGAGCAAAGGCCAGCCGCCCTCGGAAAGATCATGGTCACCGATGGCGTCGGCAAAGGTGGAGAGCATACGCTCCTGAGTAGCGCGGTCAAAGCCCCGGAAGATCATACCCAGAGACTGGGCGTCAACATCCACATCCTCGCCGGGAGCGGGCAGCCACGCGCTCTGGTTGAGCTCGTAGGTGAAGAACATATCGGGCACCGCCTTGAGAATGTGTCTTCTCACCTGACCGAGGGCGTAGCGGCGGCCGAACTGGTGGAAGATCATGGTCAGGGCGTGCATGGCCACCTCCACCTGAGAATCGAGGATCATCAGATGGTGGTTGTCCACGGGCTTTTCAAAATACTTCTTCACCGCCTCAAGGCGCTTGGTGAAGTCGTTGGCGGTGGCGCAGTTGAGCCAGACGGCGTTGGCGTTGTCACCGTAGATGGTCTCAACGATAGACTGGCGGATGTGTCCGCTGGTGGGAGTTTCGTACTTGATGTCGCCGCACAGATACTGGAGAGCCTGCACCAGCAGCCAGCAGATGGTCTTGCCGCCTCTGGCCGCCATCATGGCGATCTCAGGCAGATGATCCATGGGATCGGGCTGCTCGCGGCCTCTGGCCGGCGGGTAGGAGGCGTCGAAGGTGATATACAGCTCGTCCACGATGCCCATGAGGACATTCTGTGGAATGGTGTAGTCACGGTCGCCGTTCATTTCCGAGTAGACTCTCAGCAGGGTGAACACGGCCTCCTGAACCTGACACTGCTCCTCGCTGACGGCGGGAACATCGTCGGTAGTCTGGGGAGAGACCAGCTTTTCGGCGTTGAAGTCGATGTTCAGAGGCAGAACCGAGCTGAGCACCTGACGGCGGGCGACGGAATCGCCCAGCAGAATATAGGTCTCGTCGTTGACCCGGTCGATGAGGCCGGTGTCGGCGTGGTAGATGAACACATCGGGCGAGAAGGGATGCTCAAATTCCTCGCCGTTGATGATGAGAGTGCAGTCGTAGCGCGAGCCGAACTCCAGCAGCTTTTTGATGGCTCCGAAGTCGTAGTAATCAACATATACTATCTCGCGGCAGGGAATGGAAATTATCAGATCCTGACCGCAGGACATCTCCCGCAGCAGGTCGGGCATACAGAGCACATAGGAGGCCAGATTGTTCTGGATGTAGCGGAAGGAGGAGAACTCGCTGGAGGCAAAGGAATACTTCGTGCGGATGTCCACATTGAGCATATTGCGCTCGGCGGCGGCCCAGACATCCCGCTCGTCCACCTGCCAGCTGTCCACGCAGCGTTTCTCGAGGTAGAGATAGCCCATGGGCGTGTCGATGATGACAAACTGGAGCAGGCTGGGCTCGCACTCGCGGTAGACCATGTTCTCCAGATCCTCGTAATAGCGGCTGTCGCTGACCTCGACCAGCAGGCTGTTCTTGATGGCGTCAAAGGTGAAATGCTGGAAGCCCACCTGCTCAAGGGTGCGCTCAAAGGGATACCTGTCGTTGGCGTAGAGGTTGACCTTGCCCAGACCGCCCTCGAAGGAGATGCGGCGGTAGCTTGCCTCGCGGCGCAGGGGAGGATCCTTGAGAATGTCTCGGGATCGCAGATAGAAGGAGTATTCGTACTCG
>JAZSQO010000140.1:0-2393 GCA_045538015.1 Acutalibacteraceae bacterium
CCCGGTCGTAGCGCATGGCGCTGCGCTGGGCAAGCTGCTTTGCCCGCTGGAGGGTGACCTGCCGCTTGCCGTCCAGCAAAGCAGTGGACAGCACGCACAGCTCGGCGGCGTTGAGCGATTTGCGCACGTCTCCGCCGCAGGCCTGAGCGATGTAGGCGCACACGCCCTCCTCCACGACCAGCTTTTCCTGCTTCTCATCAGCAAGCCAGTCAAAGGCTCTTTCCACCGCCTGCTCCACCTCTGCCGGAGAGACCGGCTGGAACTCAAACACGGTGGAACGGCTGAGAATGGCACCGTAGACATAGAAATAGGGATTTTCCGTGGTGGAGGCGATGAGAGTGACGTCGCCGTTCTCGATAAACTCAAGAAGGGTCTGCTGCTGTTTTTTTGTGAAGTACTGGATCTCGTCCAAGTACAGCAGGATGCCGCCCGCGGCCACCAGCGAGCCGATCTCGTCCAGCACCGCCTTGATGTCCTTGGTGGAGGCGGTGGTGCCGTTGAGCCGGTGCAGGCGCTTTTTCGTGCCGGCGGCTATAATGCCCGCCACGGTGGTCTTGCCCACGCCAGGCGGCCCGTAGAATATCATGCTTGGAATCTGGCCGGAGTCGATTATGGCTCGCAGAGCCGCTCCCGGAGCCAGCAGATGTCGCTGACCGACTACCTCCTCGACGCTGCGCGGGCGCATTCGGTCAGCCAGCGGAGACATGGACACGGCGGTCACCTCCTATTGAATAAGATTAGCTAAAAGGGGCGCAATGCTCTTGCGCCCCTCACCCTCTACCCGAGCGTTTCCCCGAGCAGCAGGATTTTCTTTTCAAGCTCCGGCGCTCCCGCCCGGGCGCACAGCGGCGCGACGGACTTCAGCAGCACGAAGGAATAATAGTAAACGCTGAAAAAGAGATCGTCCGGAATATCAAACCCGTCTTCGACGCAAAGGTAAACATCTTCACTGTTCCTCAGCTCGCCGGGAAGCAGATACTTCTCGTCAAGCATATCGGCAAACTCCGGCAATGCCTCGGCGTGCTCCATGGAAAAAGCGTAATCGCAGGCTTCGGCGATCACGTTGAATACCTCAAGCACCCGGTCAACAACCGGCCGGATTTTCTCATCCGGCTGACCGGCCATTGCCTTTTCGAGCCATCTGCACATAAACACCAGCGCAAAGGGAGTGCACGGCCAGAGAGTGCCCTGATGTTCCATCTCGCTTTCCAGTGATCCGGCGGCATCTGCCGCCTCGGAAATGTCCGGTGAATCCAGCCGGGAAAGCAGCGAAGGAAACTCCGCCGCCCAGCCGTAGGAGGAGATAAGCCTGTTCCACGGAATATCCTCCACCCGAATATGGGCTGTGTATTCCATCTTTATCTTCCGCCCAGCATCGAGTCAAGGCCGCGCTGGAGGGCCACATCCCAGAAGTCCCAGTCGTGGCCGGCGTCGGCCTGCTCAAAGGTGAAGTCCACACGATACTTGTTGAAGGCTTCACGCAGGCGGAGGTTGTCGTCAAAGGCCTCGTCCTGCTTGCCGCAGGCGAAGTATATTCTGGGGAAGGTGGCGGTCAGCTGGCCGCCGGCCTCCTCCAGCATATGGAAAATGTCCACATTGGACTCCATGCGCAGATCCTCGCCGCATATTCCCTTCCAGAAGGAACGGCGGCCGCTGTTGCATTCCTTGACGATAACCCGGTTGATATCCGCCAGAGGCGAAAGGGCTATGCAGCCGGCGTACTGCTGGGGACGGACTATACAGCATTTTATGGCTCCGTAGCCGCCGATGGACGCGCCGCCGATAAAGCGGTTGGTGCGTGTGTTGGGAATACGGAACATGGCGCTGAGCATTTCCGGCAGCTCCCGGGTGACATAGGTCAGATAGCGCTCGCCGTTGGGCAGATCGGTATAGTAGGACATATTGGCGTCGGGCATGACGACACAGATCCCACGCTCCATGGCATACCGCTCAATGTTGCTGCGATACAGCCAGGAACGGCTGTCCTCCGCGCCTCCGTGGAGCAGATACAGCACGGGAAAGCCGCCGGTGGGCTCGTCCATGACATCGTGGGGCATAACCACCGAAACGGAGTTCTGCCTGCCCAGTTCAACCGAGAGAAAGCTGCCGGTGAATACTGCCATAATATATCCTTCCTTCTAAAATGTAATTACTCGTACAGAGGATAGGCCTTGAGCAGGTCGGTGACCTTGCCGCGGATGAGGTCGGCGCTGTTGTCAAAGTCCTTGATGGTAAGGGCGATGCACTCGGCGATAACATCCATGTCGGCGGTGTTCAGGCCGCGGGTGGTGACAGCGGGAGTACCGATGCGCAGACCGCTGGTGATGAAGGGGCTGAGGGGCTCGTTGGGGATGGTGTTCTTGTTGGCGGTGATGTAAACCTCGTCCAGACGG
>JAZSQO010000007.1:0-7596 GCA_045538015.1 Acutalibacteraceae bacterium
TGAGGATCTCGAAGTACTTCTTGCCGACTTCCATAACAACGTCGGAGTACATCTGGATGAAGCGGCGATAGCAGTCCCACGCCCAGCGCGGATTGCCGGGCTTGGCAGCCATAACGTTAACGACTTCCTCGTTAAGACCCAGATTCAGAATGGTGTCCATCATGCCCGGCATGGACGCGTCCGCGCCGGAGCGGACAGAAACCAGCAGGGGGGTGTCCAGATCGCCGAACTTCTTGCCGGTGATCTCTTCCATCTTGACGATGTACTCCATGATCTGAGCCTGGATCTCGTCGTTGATCTTGCGGCCATCCTCGTAGTAACGGGTGCAGGCCTCGGTGCTTACGGTGAAGCCCTGGGGAACAGGCAGACCGATCTTGGTCATTTCGGCCAGGTTGGCGCCCTTGCCGCCCAGCAGCTCGCGCATGGAGCCGTTGCCTTCAGAGAACAGATAGACATACTTGTGACTCAAAATTAATTCCTCCTTAATATTTTCGTCCTTTTTCACGCTTTTTCAGGTATCTTTTTTTTCTTTTCCTAAAGCACCCACTATAATACCACACAATTGCAGAAAAATCCAGTCTAATATTACGGTTAGTAAAATAATTTGTTATTTGTTAAAAAAGAGATTTTGCTGCAAAACCCGCACGCCTGAAAAAAGACCCGCGCGGACAATCGCCGCGCGGGTCCCGGTGTGTGCGGAAAGGGAGGCAGGCCGATCAGTCGGCGTTGTCCTCCTGCTTGTGGATGAGGCCGAAGCGCTTGTCCAGCTCCATAACGGGAACGGGAACGAAGGCCAGAGCCAGAGCCACGAGGTATACCCACCAGTTGCCGTCAAAGAAATTCATCAGGCCGAAGATATTGGAGATGGGCGGGATGAAGCAGACGGCGAGCATCATAACAGCGGACACAAGGATCGCCTTGTTAAGAGTCTTGTTGGTGAGCAGGCCAACCTTGAACAGGGAGTGGTTGGAGCGCATATTGAAGGAATGGAAGCACTGGATGAAGCCCAGAGTGAAGAAGGCAAGGGTCTGGCCGGCGGTGCGGGCGACTTCGCCCTCGTAGCCAAGGCCGAAGCGGCCGATGACAAAGGCGATGGCGGTCAGCACGGCAAACAGCAGGCCCTGAATACCGATGCGCATTCCAAGACCGTGGGCAAAGATGCTCTCGCTCTTGGGACGGGGCTTGCGGTTCATGACATCGGCCTCCACCGGCTCCATACCGAGGGCGATGGCCGGCAGACTGTCGGTGACAAGGTTGATCCACAGCAGCTGCATGGGCAGCAGAGGAGGCATCTTCCAGATGAGGGTGATAAAGAACACGGTGAGTATCTCGGCGATGTTGGTGGCCAGCAGGTAGCTGACGACCTTGCGGATGTTGTCGTAGATGCCGCGGCCTTCCTTGACCGCCTTGACGATGGTGGCAAAGTTGTCGTCGGTGAGGGTCATGTCAGCGGCGCCCTTGGCCACGTCGGTGCCGGTGATGCCCATGGCGCAGCCGATGTCGGCGGCCTTGAGGGCGGGAGCGTCGTTGACGCCGTCACCGGTCATGGAAACGATCTGGTCGTTGGCCTGCCAGGCCTTGACTATGCGGATCTTATCCTCGGGAGAAACACGGGCGTAGACGGAAATGCCGTGAACCTGCTGAGCCAGCTCCTCGTCGGAGATCTGGGAGAGGTCGGCTCCGGTCAGAGCGCGGTCGCCCTCCTCCATGATGCCGATGTCTCTGGCGATGGCCGAGGCGGTGACAACATGGTCGCCGGTTATCATGACCGGCTTGATGCCTGCCTGACGGCAGATGGCAACGGCTTCCTTGGCCTCGGGGCGAGGCGGGTCGATCATGCCCACCAGACCAAGCAGAGTGAGGTCGCACTCCACGGTTTCGGAGGTGGGAGCGGTGGGAACGGCGGACAGCTCGCGATAGGCGATGGTGATAACGCGCAGGGCGTTGGAGCTCATCTCGTTGTTGAGAGCGGCGGCTTTTTTCACATCGCCGGAGGTGCAGCGGGGAGCGATGGAATCAAAGGCTCCCTTGGTGATGGAGATGATCTTTCCGTCCATCTTATGGATGGTGGTCATCATCTTGCGGTCGGAATCAAAGGGGATCTCGGCAACGCGGGGATAGCTTTCGTTGAGAGCTTCCTTGGTCATGCCGTTGCGGTGGGCGGCCAGAACGATGCTGGTCTCGGTGGGATCGCCGAGGTGAGTCTCTTTGCCGTCCTCGTCAAAGACCACCGAGCCGTCGCAGCACAGAGCGCCGCAGCGGAGCAGCTTGCGGATGGCCTCGGAGTTGTTGTCGGAAACCTCGGAATCCTCGCCGGTCTCGTCGCAGTAGGCGCGCACGAGGGTCATCTTGTTCTGGGTCAGGGTGCCTGTCTTGTCCGAGCAGATGACCGAGGCGCTGCCCAGAGTCTCAACGGCGGGCAGGCTGCGGATGATGGCGTTGCGCTTGACCATGCGCTGGACGCCGATGGAAAGAACGACGGTAACGATGGCGGGCAGACCCTCGGGAATGGCGGAAACGGCCAGAGAAACGGCGGTCATGAAGGTCTCCAGCAGCTCATTCTTGTTGATGAGATAGTCAACGAGGAAAACGATGGCGCAGGCGGCCAGAGCCACAAAGCCAAGATACTTGCCCATCTGAGCCAGCTTGAGCTGGAGAGGAGTGGCGCTTTCCTTTTCGTTGTTGAGCAGGCCGGCGATCTTGCCCATTTCGGTGTTCATGCCGGTGGCGGATACCACAGCCACGCCGCGGCCGTAGGTGACCGAGCAGCCGGAGTAGACCATGTTCACCCGGTCGCCCAGAGGAGCGTCGTCGGCGACCTCGGCCTCGGCGTCCTTCTCGGAGGGCACCGATTCGCCGGTCAGAGCGGCCTCCTCGCACTTGAGGCTGGCGCTGCTGATGAGCATGGCGTCGGCGGGGACAAAGTCTCCTGCCTCGAGGAGCACTACATCGCCGCGCACGAGGGAGGTGGATTCCACCACCTGCTCCACGCCGTCACGAAGGACGCGGGCGTGAGGGCTGGACATATTCTGGAGAGCCTCCAGAGCCTTTTCGGCCTTGCTTTCCTGAGCCACGCCGATAACGGCGTTGAGAATGACTATAAGAAGGATGAGCACCGGCTCAAAGAATTCCTTGGCGTTGCCCTCGCTGATGGCCACTGCAAAGGACACGGCCGCGGCGATGAGCAGAATGATGATCATTACATCCTTGAACTGCTCAAGGAAACGCACCAGCAGAGTCTTTTTCTGCTTCTGAGCCAGCTGGTTGAGACCGTCCTCCTCCAGCCGTCTGGCCGCCTCAGCCGAGCTGAGACCGGTGGTGGTGTCGGTGGACAGAGATTCCAGCAGCTTCTTCTGACTGTCGGTCATTTCAATACCTCCGGTTTGTGTAATTTTCTATCGTGTCATGGCGAGCCATGATCTCAAGACTGTGGTTGTCCGGTCCGCGCGGGAGCGGGGGCACAAAAAAAGCCCATGCGCGGCCGCCTGCCGCACATGAGTCTGGTCCATTAAGGCAAGCCAGGGCTGAAAGCCGTGATGTTGACTTGCCGCGCGCGCACGCCGCCCGTGCGGACAGCGTTCACGGCTGACTACTCCCTCAGTACAGGATTTCCATTTGCGGATATGTTATCATTTTTTTTGCGTTATGTCAATATATGGAAGGGTAACAAAAAGTATACAAATTTGTCCGAGTGTAGCGAAATGGCGGACTCCTCCCCTCTGCCCCGCTCTACAACTCCTCCCCTCTGCCCCGCTCCGGCGCTCTTGACGCTCTGCCGTCAAATCATGTATAATATGAAATAATACCCCTGATTTCTGAAAATATCGGAGGAAGCAACATGGCTGCGAATTTTGGCTTTGACGCGTACGATGTTGAAACCCACAGCGATCCGTTCGTATTCATCAGCTATAAGAACGAGGACAGCGACCGGGTGGCGGTCTATGCCCGCTATCTGCGTGACCACGGAGTGAACGTATGGTACGACAACGGCATTCACGCCGGCTCCGACTGGGAGTCCTATCTGATGTCGGTCATCGAAAAGCCGGCCTGCAAGGCGGTTCTGCTGTTTGTTTCGGCCAAGGTAGCCCAGTCCACCGTCATTCCCCTTGAGACCACTCAGGCAAGGGTCTGCGGCAAGCCCACAGTGGCGATTTATCTCGAGCCGGGGCTGGATCTGGAGGTTCTTCTCAATAAAGCCATCAAGGTATATGTTGCCCAGCGCCAGAGCGTAAATGCCTATACCGGCTCGGAGGCCGAGGTGTGCGCCCGGGTGCTTGAGGCGGCAAAGGGAGCCATGAGCAAGACTGCCTCCGTGACCAGCGCCTCCGCCGACGCGCTCTGGAAGAACGCCCGGATGTTCCTGATGAACGCCCGCCGCTCCCACAGCGAGGAGGACACCGACCGGGCAAGAGACTATCTGAAGCAGATGGTGGAGCAGGAGCCTTCCGATTACCGCGGATGGCAGGGCATGGCCGAAAGCGCCTGCCTGCATCGCCCCGGAAGCCTCGACGCTGCCCTTGAGCAGCTGGGAGAGGGCGCGAAGTATTATTCATATGTAGTGGCCGCGGGAGCCGACGAGGCCGCCTCGGCTGAATACACCGAAGCCAAGACATGGCTGTGGGGATGGATTCTGGACGAGCTTCGGCGCTCCCTTGCCGGATGCGCCGACGCGGAGGACGCGGAGCGGTTCCGGGAGAAGGCCAAACAATTCGATAATCGCTTCGGACATACCCTGCCCTATGTCAAAGCCGACTACGAGCGGCTGATGAACGAAACCGGGCAGCTTATCGAAAGAATGGCGGAGGAACAGCCGGCTGCGGAGCCGGAAGCCCCGGAGGAGCCTGCCGAACAGTTTGAATGGAAGGTTCTTTCGGGCAGAAAGGTCGCTCTGGCCAGATATACCGGTCAGGCGGAAAGCGTTGAGATTCCGGGCGAGGTGGACGGTCGAAGGGTCACGCGCGTTGAGAGCGGTGCCTTTGAAAACTGCGCCCGGCTCACCTCGGTAACCGTTCCCGACAGCGTTAAGAAGCTCGGAAAACACCCCTTCATGGGCTGTCCCAACCTGACTGTTTACGGTACCGGCGGGCTGTTCTCCAAAGCAAGAAAGGCCGCCCGCAGGAGCGGCGTGAAATACAAGAGGCTCAAGAAGTCAAGGGCAACACCGCACAATTCCCGTTTTAGAACTTAAGCACGATCTTGCTTGCATCTTTTCCGCCATACTTTACAAAAATGCTCGCCAATACATGGAGTATTGCCTCCGCTTTTTGTTGCGTCTGACGAAAAATCTGACTGCGCAATATCGTACTTAGAATTATGCGGTATTGCCCAAGATAGAGGTTCTACCTCAGTTATATCTTTATAACATGAAAGGAGGCGTCCCGCCGTGCTTTGTCCCAGATGCGGAGCGTACAGTCCGTACAACACAGCCGTATGCAACCGCTGCGGAGCCAAGCTGGTGGGCGACTCTGCCGGGAAATCCCGGGGGCGGAAATTCTACCGCAACGCCGGCAAAAGCGAGTGGGAAAAGAATCGCGAGCGGCTGCTGGACAGAATGAACGACGCCCTTGACGGCATTCTGGCCGACAAGCAGAAGCGGCTTATTCTCATCGTTTCCGCGGCGGCTGCCGCGCTGATACTGGCCGCGGGAGTGTTCGGCTGTGCCAGCTGTGCCTGCGGCTCCTGCGGAGAACAGACGGATATACCCGCCAGCGGCTCGGACACGGTGGTCGTGAGCACTTCCGATTCGGTGACTGTGAGCGAAAGCGACACTCACACGACGTCTCCCTCCGACACCCCGGAACTGCCCGAGGCGGTCGTTTCCGACTCTGCAGTTGAGCCGGAGCCCTCCAGACCCGAGCGGGAGGAAAGGCCGCCGGTGGACAGCGAAAAGCCTGTTCCGGAGGACGACGACATCGTCTTTGTCATGGATTATATCCCCTCGCTGTACTACGACCTGAAATACGCCACCACTGACAACTTCACCGGCAAGGTGATCTATGACTTTGACGAGCCGAGGCTGCGCTACGGCACCGTCAAGAAGCTGGCCGCCGCTCAGGAGGAGCTCGTGTCCATGGGCTACAGCCTTGTCATCTGGGACGCCTACCGGCCGCTGTATGCTCAGCAGGCGCTGTGGGAGGCCTTCCCCGACCCCAACTTTGTCTCCGACCCGGCGACCGGCTATTGCAGCCACAGCCGGGGCAACACCGTGGACGTCACGCTGACCGTCATTGCCGATGCCAGCTTCCCACTCATGCCCTCCGGCTTTGACGAGTTCTCCTCCAAGGCCGACCGGAATTACTCCGATGTTTCCACCACCGCCTCCGCCAACTCGAGGATGCTGGAGAGGGTCATGACCGCCCACGGCTTTGCCGGATATTCCGGCGAATGGTGGCACTATTCCGACACTACCGAATATCCGATCATCGAAATGGAATGATCGGATATTCCCCTCTTATTCCCCTCTGCGGGTATAAATTTTCAAAAAATCAAAATTTTGCGAAAATAACCCTTGACATTTGCGGGAATATAGTGTATATTAGTTGAGCACTGTTCGGAACGGTGCGATCAGTGGTAACGCTGGTGTAGCTCAGTTGGTAGAGCGGATGTTTCGTACACATCAGGCCGTTGGTTCGACACCAATCACCAGCCCCACGAACCTTGAAAAACGCCTCATGTGCGCAATGAGTCCATATCCAGCACGCTTTCCACAAAAACGAGGATCGCGTGAGGCGTGTTTGCTTTACCTTTTTTTCGGGCGCTTTGGCATCGAGATTTGCTGTTGCCTCGCGCGCGCGGAATCTCTCTCTTAGCAACTAGTCCTAAGAGTAACTAAGGTAACGTCTATAGACTTCTTCCTTGTTACTTGTATAAGACAAGTTACTACAGTACCGTAGCTTGAATACGTAACAGTTACTTGTCTTAGAGAGAAAATAGACGTATCCGCTACTTTAGTAGCGGATGCCTCCCCGGCGAGGGGTTAGTAACATACAAGTCTAGTAGCTAAGGTAAAGTCTAGTAACGGTATCTTAGTAACTTGTTAAGTCAAGTAACTTAGTAAAGACTATATATAAGGCGGTGAGGTTCGATGAGCAAGCTTGTACCCACGGGGAAATGGTACTTCTCTTTTGCTGAGGACGAAAACTGGGATGACAGCGAAGGGTATGATACTCCAGAAGCAGCACTTGCAGACGCCAGAGAGGCAGCCTCGGAAGAAGCCGCCGAATTGTTCGATGATCTGTCTGATCAGCAGAATTTTATAAACGGCAACGTCTGTATAGGCCAAGGTTACAAATTCGTTCCCGAAGTCGATCCTGACTTCGTCATCGAAAGGATTCAGGCAGACGCCTACGACCAGTGCATAGAATTTAGCATCGGTTATCTTGAAGGGCCACCGCTCAACTCAGAGCTTGAATGCCGCAAGAAGTGGAATGATCAGGTGGAGGAGCTTGGCAAGCGTCTCACGGAAGTGTTTACCAAGTGGGCCGAGGAAACGAACAACGAGCCGTGGTTTACCATGATCGACGATATCAGCGAGCATCCCACCAAGGAGGTCCCATGAAGCCCAAACAAATCCGAGCCAACATGTTCTTCCTGTCA
>JAZSQO010000057.1:0-4444 GCA_045538015.1 Acutalibacteraceae bacterium
GCGTCGTTGATGCCGTCGCCCACGAACATGACCGGGGAGCGGCCCTTGCGGGAGTCCATGATCTTTTCCAGCTCACTTACCTTGTCTGAGGGAAGAAGCTCGCTGTGTACTTCGTCAACGCCCAGCTTCAGAGCGGTCTCCTCGGCCACGGCGCGGATGTCGCCGGTGAGCATGACCACCTTTCCGACGCCTGAATCCTTCAGCTCGCGGACAGCCTGAGCGGCCTTGGGCTTGACCATGTCTGATATCACGATATGTCCGGCGTATTCGCCGTCAACGGCTATGTGCAGAATAGTGCCTACGCTGCCGCATTCTTTGAAGGCAATGCCGAGCTGATTCATAAGCCGGTCGTTGCCCACGGCAACGGAGACGCCGTCCACCTTGGCGGTGACGCCGCAGCCGCTTATCTCCCCGATATCGCTGACGCGGCTCCGATCGATGTCTTTGCCGTAGGCGGAACGCAGACTGCGGCTGATGGGGTGGGAGGAGGCGCACTCGGCGTGGGCGGCGTATTCGATAAGGCGGCTCTCGTCTATGACGCTGTGATGCACTGCGCTGACCTCAAACACGCCCTGAGTCAGAGTGCCTGTCTTGTCAAAAACGACACATCCGGTTTTGGAAAGGGCTTCGAGAAAATTGGAGCCTTTTATGAGTATGCCCTCACGGCTGGCACAGCCGATTCCGGCAAAAAAGCTGAGAGGAACACTGATGACCAGCGCGCAGGGGCAGCTGATGACAAGGAAGGTCAGCGCCCGGTATATCCATCCGCCGAAGTCGGCAGGCTGACCCATAATCAGCGAAACCACGGGCGGGATGATGGCAAGAGCCAGCGCTGAGACGCACACCACCGGCGTGTAGACCCGGGCAAAGCGGGAGATAAAGGCCTCTGATTTTGACTTGCGGGAACCGGCATTTTCCACCAGCTCGAGGATCTTCGACACAGTGGACTGGCCGAAATCCCGGGTGGTGCGTATTTTCAGCACGCCGCTCATGCAAACGCTGCCGCTGATGACCTCGTCGCCCTCCCGGACATCCCGGGGCAGGCTCTCGCCGGTCAGAGCGGCGGTGTCGATGGAGGAATTTCCCTCCTCCACAACGCCGTCGATGGGAATCTTCTCACCGGGCTGCACTACGATAACGGAACCGACGGCGACCTCCTCGGGACTGACCTGCACAAGGCTGCCGTCCCGCTCGATGTTGGCGTAGTCCGGGCGGATGTCCATAAGCGCGCTGATGCTTCTGCGGCTCTTTCCCACGGCGCAGCTCTGGAACAGCTCGCCGATCTGGTAGAACAGCATGACGGCGATGGCCTCGTTGTAATCCTCGCTGCCGCTGAATACAGCCAGAGCAAAGGCACCGAGAGTAGCCACGGCCATGAGGAAATTCTCGCTGAACACCTGCCCGTTGATTATTCCGAGCATGGCCTTTCTTAATATATCATAGCCAATGACGGCGTATACCGCAAGATAGAGCGCCAGCCGAAGCAGACCGGTCAGCGGAATCAGATTAAGAGCGACCAGAGCGGCGAAGGTTATGATTATCCTTGCCAGAGTTTTCTTTTGCCTGCGGTTCATTTGTATCCCTCCGCGTTAAAATTATTGACACAGTGCCTCAGAATTCGATCTCGCAGTCCGGCTCGATCTTCCGGCAGGCCTTGAGCACCTGCTTCATGACCGCCTCGGGAGCCTGACCTTCGGCAAATTCAACGGTCATTTTCCGGGCCATAAAATTAACGCTTGCTTCGACTACACCGGGCACCTTCCGGGCGGCGGTCTCCATAAGATTGGCGCAGTTGGCGCAGTCAACTTCTATCGCGTAGGTCTTTTTCATGGCGGATTCTCCTTTTCAAAAGCAAAGTTCAATTAAACGCTTGTTTAATCGTTATGGCTAAAGTATAATAAAGCTGACGGGAAAATCAATAGTTATCATTGACTAACTTCTTTTTGAGCGAATTAGATTTCCAAAAGGGACAAAAGGAGAAATTATGAATAATATCCCTCTGCCTCACGACCACGGAGACGACCGCGGCCCCGGAGAGATCAAAAGAGAGCTGGCCGACGCTGACAGCTTCAACGCCGCCGCCGAGCTGTTCAAGCAGCTGGGTGATCCCACCCGCATTCGTGTGTTCTGGATACTGTGCCACCGGGAGGAATGCCTTGCCAACCTTTCAGCCTTGCTGGGAATGTCCAGCCCGGCGGTGTCCCACCACCTTCGCCCGCTGAAGGAATGCGGGCTGATAACCGGCCGCCGGGACGGCAAGGAGGTGCGCTACCGGGCGGCGGACACGGAGGCCAGCCGCCTTCTGCATCTTATGGTGGAGCAGGTCATGGAGATAGCCTGCCCGGAGCGGAGCGGCTCGTCCAACACCGACATTATCCATCAGGTGCATGATTACCTTGTGGAGCATCTTGCCGAGCGGGTGACAATAGCCGAGCTGGCCCGGCAGTTCCACCTCAACACCACCACCCTCAAGGATCGCTTCAAGGCCGAATACGGCACCTCCATTGCCGCCCACATCAGGGAACACCGCATGGAAAAGGCCGCCCGGCTCCTTGACGATACAGATGACAGTATTGCGGCCATCGCCCGGGAGGTGGGCTACGAGAGCCAGAGCCGCTTCACCGAGGCCTTCCGCCAGACCCACGGAGTGCTGCCCACGGAATACCGTAAAAAGCCATGAGAAAGCCACGGGCTGTTCACTATCCGAAAGAGTGAGCAGCCCGTGGCTTTGATTGACTGTATTTATTATATCAGTAGCGGTGCGCCGCCATGAATCGCGACGAATATTCCCGCTCTCCGGTGATCTCCCGGATAACGGTTATCCCCTCGGGCAGAGTGAAGGTCTCGTCCTCATCCCTCAGCTCCACCTCCATGGTGGCCTGACCGGACATGAAGGGGTAAAGGTCAATCTCAAAGCAATGGCCGTCGTGGTCAAGGCAGTACCTTGTCTTGTGCAGCGGACGGCAGTCCGGGTCGGCCTGCCCAAGCAGGTTTTCATATTCTTCCGCGGTTATTTCCCACTCTATCTCGGTGCGGGCAAGGGCACTGCCCCGGTACTTTACCGTGTGGTAATATACATATCTGCCCTCAGAACCGCGCCTGCGAACCCGGGCCTCGCCGCCGTCAGAGGTGACAAGATAGGTCTGGGTTATTTCGGTGCGCCGCCCTTTGCAGGCGGATTCCAGCCAATGCTCATCCGGCGGCTCGATAAGGTATTTCCGCTCGATTTCCAGCGGCTGATCCTCTCCGAGAAAAGCACATATCTCGCCGACCAGCCGCTGCAGCTTGCCCTCGAAGTCGGTGGAATTGTCTATGACCCGGTAATGTGGATGACTGCTCCAGCAGCTTGTCAGCCGCCGGTCAAGCTCGATGGCTTCCTCCGGCGTTTCCACGCGGGTGCGGTTGTTGGAAAGGGAATAGTGCTCTGAGGCACCGTCGGCTGCGGTGACCAGATGGAACACCGCGTCGTATCCGGCAAGCAGGATGCCTTCCTCCTCGCCCAGTGAATCCAGCACATGGGTGTATTCCTCGGGCGAGATATAGCATTTGGTGTCAAGAGCGCCCCGGTCGCATATTATCAGGATTTTCTCCCCGGGCATGGCCTTTGCCGCCTGCTCAAACACCCGCTCCTTGGCCAGCTGCATTCGCACCTGACATTTCTGGTAGTCAAGGCTGGTGGCGCAGGTCCAGGGAGCCACGCCGCCGGATATGAGCTGTGTGGCCGTTTCGGCGATGACAAGCACCCGGTAGCCCTTGGCGGAGAAAACTTCCCTCACCCGCTCAACAGCGGAGGTTTTGCCCGCGCAGGGGCCGCCGGTGATAACTATCTTGATTATGCTCATTTTATGACCTGCCTTTGCGGTGGATGTGTCAATGTCATTATACCCGGAAATGGATAAAGAATCAAGGCGAGCCGCGAACAGTTGCGCGCCATGGGGAAAGATGCTATGATAACAGAAAAGGAGGCAGATAAGCAATGACGATTCGCCTGATGACCGTTGACGATTATGACGCCGTATACGCTTTGTGGATGTCCTGCAAGGGGATGGGGCTCAACGACCTTGACGATTCCAGAGAGGGAATAGAGCGCTTTCTTGCCCGCAATCCGGGAACCTGCTTTGTGGCCGAGGAGGATGGGATAGTCGGAGTCATACTCGCCGGAAACGATGGCCGCCGGGGCTATATATACCACACCGCCGTCCGCCCGGAGTGCCGGGGAAAGGGAGTGGGGAAGAGCCTTGTGAAAGCGGCTCTCGATGCTCTGCGCGCCTGCGGCATAAACAAGGCGGCGCTGGTGGTGTTTGAGCGCAACAGCGCCGGAAATGCCTTCTGGGAGAGCATGGGCTTTGCCGTACGGGAGGATCTTGTCTACCGCGACAAGGCTCTTGCGGACATGACGAGAATAGACACATGAAAAACGCCGCCCGCTCCTCAGGTGAGGAAC
>JAZSQO010000139.1:0-20826 GCA_045538015.1 Acutalibacteraceae bacterium
GCATCTCCTTTCTGCAGGGCGCGGCCAACACCGCCGCCTTTGCTCTTTCCGCCCTGAACGGTACCTCCGCCGTCTTCTCCTCCTCGATGGCGGCGTCTGCCGTCAGCGCTCAGGCCGCCGCCCAGAGCATAGGAGCCGGAATAAGCTCCGCTATGGGCGCCGCCGTCCTTGCCGCCTCTTCTGCCGGAACGGCCATCTCTTCGGCCATGGCCACCTCCTCGGCGCTGGCATCATCCTCGGTGTCCGGTGCCGCTCAGGCGGTGTCCTCGGCCGGTTCTCTCATTTCCTCGGCCATGAGCTCGGCCGCCGGCTCGGTATCCTCCTCCATGTCCGGAGCGGCTCAGTCGGCATCCTCCTCCGGATCGGTAATGTCCTCGGCGCTGTCTGCCGCGGCCGGGGCTGTGACCTCCTCTCTGGCGGGAGCCGCGCGTTCGGCTTCCTCCTCCGGCTCGGCCATATCCACAGCCATGTCCGCGGCCGCCGGAGCTGTGGCATCCTCCTTCTCCGGAGCGGCCATGTCCACCTCCACAAACGGGCTGCTGATAGCCTCGGCCATGGGAGCCGCGGCGCTGGCGGTGACCAATTCCTTCTCCAACGCCTCCCTCAGCACCCAGACCTCCGCCGAGGATATCTCCGGCGCCATGAGCGGCGCGGCCACCGCCTCCGGAGAGAGCATGGAGGCAGTGGCCGGCAGTGTCGGTGTTCTTGCCGAGGCTCAGCCCGTCGCCTCCGTTCTTTCTCAGGGCATATGCGCCGGGATACTCTCTCCCATGCAGGCGCTGAGCGCCAGCACCACCGCAGCCGGCGTGGCGGCGGGCAACGGTCTTATCGCCGGTCTTGAATCAAGACGCGGCGCCATTCTCGCCACTGCCCGAAGCATCGCCAACGCGGCCAGTGCCGTCATAGCCTCGGCGCTGAAGATCGCCTCTCCCTCAAAGGTCACGCGCCGGCTGGGCGTTTTCACCGCCGAGGGTCTGGCGCTCGGTATGGAGGATATGATTCCCCGGGTAGCCGACAGTGCCGCCGCTGTGGCAAGAACCGTGGAGCAGTCCTCCGCTTCGGTGCTGTCTCTGCCCCCGGTGCCGGCTGTTTCCGCTGCCGCATCCTCCGCGCGGGCGTCATCCGCAAGAGCGGAGGACAGCTTTACGGACATGGCGGCACTGACTGAGCGGATGGATCGTCTGCTCGACTACTTCTACAATTCCGAACCGGTGCTGCGCCTTGACGGCCGTGCCCTTGGGCGCGTGGTTCGGGAATATGCCTGATGAAAGGATGATTCAATGCCCGGTCTGCTGCCCTATACCATGTATTACGAAAACTCCCGCGGCGATATCCTCCGGCTGGATCAGCCGCCCTGCGTGACCACCTCCTGCCGCCTTTTTGACAGCTCATGGAAGCTGACCCGTGCCCAGCGGCCTCTGGGCGAGGGCGGCAGTCTGCTTGCCCGCAAGCGTCCCTCCGAAGAGCGGACGCTGACCGTCAGCGTTACGGCACCCGACGCTCCGGCCCTGTCCGAGGCCATGTCCCGGATGGCCGACATCTTTGACTACGATGTGGTCAATCTTGTTTCGGGAAAGCTGTGGATAAACGGCTCCTATCTGCGCTGCTGGTGCTCCGGCCGCGTCAAGGAGCTGTCCTGCGACATCATCAACCGGGCCACGGTGACTGTTACCGTCTGTCCCGAGCAGCCCGCGTGGTGCACCGAAACTCTTTACCGCATCACTCCCGGCGGCGTGAAGGCCGACGAGGGCGGTCACCGCTACCCTTACAGCTATCCCTACCGCTACAGCAGCTCCCGCAATTCCATAAATGTGGTCAACAGCCGCTTCGCGCCCTCTCCCATGCGGATAACTCTGTACGGCCCGGCCGACGAGCCGAGAGTGTATGTGGCCGGAGTGTGCATCGGAGTAAACACTCCCCTGCTCAGCGGAGAGCGAGTGACCATCGACCAGCAGAGCAAGCTGATAACCAAAACCGGCACCGACGGACGCACGGAAAACTGCTTCGGCGACCGGATCAAGAACGGAATGACCTTTGAATTTGCCCCTCCCGGCAGCTCTCCGGCAGATATATTCTGCGACACGCTGGGAGTGGACATCGTGCTTATTGAGCAAAGGAGCGAGCCGCTATGGAGCTGTGTCTGATCCACGCCGACAGCCATTTTACCGAGCTTTCTCAGGTGACTGAGTTTGACTCCTTTTCCGCGGTCATCACCGTGGAGGCCGACGCCGACTGCGACTGGGAGCTGGTCATGCCCGAGGGAGCGTGGAGCAAATGCCCCATCGAGGCCGGACACCATATTTATATTGAAAACAGCGAATGGGGCGGCCCCGTGGAGAGAGTGCGCCATGTAAGCGCCGACGGGATCGTCCGTTTGCAGGGCACCTGCTGGCGAGGCCTTCTGCGCCGCCGGGTCGTTTCTCCTCCCGCCGGTCAGACCCATCTGGTTCTTGAGGAGCAGGACGCCAACGGGATCATCTCCGCCCTGCTCGGAGGCTGGCGCTCCGACCTTTTCGCCGTGTCCGAACAGACAAGCGGCGTCAGCTGTTCGGCCTCTCTGCGCTATGAACAGCTGCTGGAGGCCCTTGACGCCATGCTTTTTGCCGCCGGCGGCCGGCTGAGCGCGGTGTTTTCCGGCGGAAAGGTAACTCTCAGCGCCGTTGCCTCCCGTGATCGCTCCGACGAAGTGGAGCTTTCTCAGGAATACGACGCCCAGATGGTCACCGACAGCTCGGTGCGCATCTATGACCACATAATCGCTCTGGGCCGTGGCGAGCTGCTGGAGCGTCAGGTGATTGAGCTGTGGCTCACCGCCGAAGGCACCGTCACAGACGATCCCGCTCTGGCCGCGGTTCCCGACGGCTCAAACACTTTGCTGTACGACTATCCCGCTGTGGAGAGCGAAGAAAAGCTGGAAAGCTCCGCCCGCCGCAAGCTGCTCTCTCAGGCCGGACGAAGCTCCATGGAAATTGAGATGAGCGACGATGTCGGCCTTGAGCTGACCGACCGCGCGTCGGTGAGGGACACTCTCACCGGCATGACCGCCTCTCTGAGGGTCATCGCCCGGGAGCTTGCCGTTTCTCCCTCCGGCGTGGTCATCACCCATCATCTGGGAGAATAATCATTCAAGGAGGATAACCATGTCCTGCAAAGCCATAACCATATACACGCCCTCCGGCGCCGAGCCTCACATCGCCGCCGAGGACGACGCTTTTATCTACGATTCCATTTTTGCCGGCACCTCGGGCAGGCTGGGAAACATCACCTGCACACGGATCAACAACAACGCCGTCCGCCTTTCCCAGGGCGGCGCGGCCAACCGAGGCTATATCCTCAGGGTTCCCGCCGGCAGCACCCACGACCTGACCATATCCAGCGGCGCTCAGGGCGTCAGCCGGCACGACCTCGTCGTTGCCCGGTTCACAAGAGGCGGCGGCAATACTCCCGACACCCATGAGTTCGCCGTGGTGGAGGGCGCCGCGGCGGTGGTTCCCTCCGACCCCGAGCTGGCTGAAAGCTCTCTGCTGGTCTACGGCGATGTGAACGAAGTGCCGCTGTTCCGGGTGGTGATAAGCGAGCTGGCAATCACCTCCGTCGAGCCGCTGGGCCGTGATCTTGGCAATTCCGGGCTGAGCCTTGCCGCCGAACGGCTCAGCACCCCCCGCGCCATCAGTCTGACCGGCGATCTTTCCGGCTCGGCATCCTTCGACGGCAGCGCCGACACCGCCATAAAGGCCACCGTCGGCGGCATCTGCGGCCGCACCGTGACCGTTTCCGCCGGCGAGCCGGAGAATCCCTCTGTGGGCGACCTCTGGATCTCCTTCGGAGGCTGAGTATGGGTATTTATATCAGAACCGCAGACAGCTGGGAGGAGATAGGCGACCTGCGCCGGTACAACGGCACCCAGTGGGAAAGCGCCTCCCTCAGCCGATTCAGCGGCAGCCAGTGGGAGAAGCTGTGGCCGGTGCACTTTGCCCGCACCGCCCAGTATTCCCTGAAGGACTATGTCGTGTATTCTCAGAGCGGATACTCCCTTATCTCCTCGTCCTATCTCTGCGTGGGAAGCCAGAGCGGATACGGCGGAACCTACTACGACACTCTGCTGTTCTTCCCTATGGATCAGCTTATGGCCGACATGGGAACGGCGGTGTCCATAACCGGAGCCACGCTCACTCTGCGCCGCCGTCTGGAGGACTCCGGCCCGGTCACCACACCCATCACCCTCGGCTGCGCTCTTTCCGGAGTGGATCCCGCCTCGCCGCCCTCAAAATGGACGGTGAAATATCAGGAGCTGCTTTCGGAGAGCGTGCGCATAAGCGAAAACCAGACCAGAACCTTCTCCTTCAGCACCAAGGGCATCAGTGCCCTGCTGGACGGCACCGCCGACTGCCTCTGTCTGCCCACCTCCGCCGACATCGTGACCATGGGCAACTGCTACGCTCAGTTCATCCCCGAGGATACAGTGCTTACGGTCAGCTATATTTCATAAGCCGCGCGTCTTTTCGGAGCGGGCGAAGCGATCATCCGGACGCTTCGCCCGCTTTTTTCACCCCGGCGCACGACCCGGATACAAATTTAACGGTACATTTTTCGACAACTTGCCGAATCAATATATAGAACCGTATTTACCGGTTGACACTAAATATAGAGCGAGGTATAATAGTCCATGAACGCAATTTCTGATACAATAAATTGTGGTTAAGCACCCGCGATGCACAATATACTGTTAATTTTATTTACTCCATGGAGGGACATCCGCAATGGAACGCAATATTGTAAAAAGAGACGGTCGTGTGGAGCCGTTTGAAGCCCGGAAGATAACCCACGCCATATTCAAGGCCGCCCTCGCCTGCGGCGGCAGCGACGAGACTCTCGCCGCCCAGCTGACCGATCAGGTGCTGACGGAGATCGACCGCCGCTACGGCTCCCGCACTCCCGATGTTGAGGGCGTGCAGGACATCGTGGAAAAGGTGCTCATAGAAAACGGCCACGCCAAAACCGCCAAGGCCTACATTCTCTACCGCGACAAGCGCAGAAGCGCCCGCGAGATCAACGCCCTCATCGGCGCCACCATCGGAATGTTCGGCGACTACCTCGGCGACCGCGACTGGAGCATCAAGGAAAACGCCAATATGCAGAAGAGCGTCAACGGACTGAACAACTATGTCCGCGAGACCTTCACCAAGAAGTACTGGCTGTATGAGGTCTATCCGGACGATGTGCGTCAGGCTCACGAGAGCGGCGACGCCCACATCCACGACCTGGGCTTCTTCGGCCCCTACTGCGCCGGATGGGATCTGCGCCAGCTGCTGTCCGACGGCTTCGGCGGCGTGGAGGGCAAGGTGGAGAGCCTGCCCGCCAAGCATCTGCGCTCCTTCCTCGGCCAGATCGTCAACTCCACCTTCACCACCCAGGGTGAGACCGCCGGCGCTCAGGCATGGAGCAGCTTTGACACCTACTGCGCTCCCTTTGTCTACTACGACAACATGACCTTCGAGCAGGTCAAGCAGTGCCTGCAGGAGTTCATCTTCAATATCAATGTCCCCACCCGCGTGGGCTTCCAGTGCCCCTTCTCCAACCTGACCTTTGACATCCGTGTGCCCCGCACTCTCAGGGATCAGGCCGTCATCATCGGCGGCGAGGTCATGGACAAGACCTACGGCGATATGCAGGAGTGCATGGACATCTTCAACCGTGCCTTCTGCGCCGTCATGCTGGAGGGCGACGCCAAGGGCAGAGTGTTCACCTTCCCCATCCCCACCATCAACATCACCAAGGACTTTGAATGGAACAGCCCCGTGGTGGATGACTTCATGAAGATCACCTGCAAATACGGCATTCCCTACTTTGCCAACTACATCAACAGCGATCTTTCTCCCGAGGACGCCGTGTCCATGTGCTGCCGTCTGCGCCTCGACACCCGCGAGCTGCGCAAGAGAGGCGGCGGTCTGTTCGGCTCCAACCCCATGACCGGCTCCATCGGCGTTTACACCGTCAACCTCCCCCGCATCGGCTATCTGAGCGACAGCAAGGAGGAGTTCTTCAGCCGCCTGGAGAGCATCGCCTCGCTGGGCAAGGTCTCCCTCGAGATCAAGCGCAAGATCATCGAGCAGCAGACCGAGCGCGGCCTTTACCCCTACTCCGGCCATTATCTGCGTGCCATCAAGGCCCGCACCGGCGAATACTGGACCAACCACTTCAATACAATTGGTATCGTGGGCATGAACGAGGCCTGCCTCAACTTCCTCGGCAAGGATATCTCCACTCCCGAGGGACTGGAATTTGCCCTTGAGGTCATGCACTTCCTGCGCGACCTGATGGTGAAGTTCCAGCAGGAGACCGGCCACCAGTACAACCTCGAGGCCACTCCCGCCGAGGGCACCACCTACCGCCTTGCACGGCTGGACAAGGAGAAGTTCCCCGGCATCATTCAGGCCGGCGACACCGTGCCCTTCTACACCAACTCCTCTCAGCTGCCCGTGGAATACACCGACGACATCTTCGAGTGCTGCGACCTGCAGGACGAGCTGCAGTCCCTTTACACCGGCGGCACCGTGCAGCACCTTTACCTCGGCGAGCGCATTGAGGACATCGAGGTGTGCAAGAGTGTTATCCGCAGGGTCTTTGAGAAATACAAGATGCCCTACATTTCCATGACGCCCACCTTCAGCGTATGCAACGACCACGGCTACATCGCCGGCGAGCACTTCACCTGCCCCGAATGCGGCCGGGAGGCCGAGGTGTGGTCCCGTGTGGTCGGCTACCTCCGTCCGGTGCAGAATTACAACACCGGCAAGAAGGACGAATATATGCGCCGCAAGAAGTTTGTTATCTGACCAGACGAAAGGAGAACATCATCATGGCATTCTGTCCCTATTGCGGAACCCAGCTCAAGGACGGCGAGATCTGCTCCTGCACCATGGCCGGAGCCGCCTCTGCCCCCGTCAAGGCTCCGGACGCGGCCCAGCCCGCTGCCCGCCCCGCAAGCGCTCCTCTTCCCGTTCAGCCCGCTGCTCCTCAGCCGGCCGCTCCCGCGCCTCAGGCTGCCCAGCCCGTTTCCGTTCCCGTGAAGCCCGCTGCCGCCTCCGCTCCATCCGCTCCTCCCTCCGGTCAGCCGGCTCCCTCTGCCGCCTATCCCTCTCCCGCTCCCCAGAGCGCTCCCGATTTCCGGCAGAACAGCTACGCTCCTCCTGCCGGCGCTCAGCCCGCTGCCGGTTATAATCCGGCTCAGGGTATGCCCCAGAGCTATGGCGCGCCCCAGAATTACGGCGCGCCCCAGAATTACGGCGCGCCTCAGGGTTACGGCCCCGCTCCCGGCTACAATCCTCCCGCACCTCCCGCGAAAAAACCGTCCACCTTCATGACCGACATCGTCAACCCTCTTCTGGAACGGGTAAAGATGCTGGTCTCTCCGGACGCCAACGAGGCAGTGGCCCGCTCCATAAAGACCACCGATATGTCATGGATGCTGGTGTACGGCGCCTACGTCCTCTTCGGTACTCTGGCCGCCTGCTTTGCCCTGCCTAAGTTCATCGACGGCATCATGGGCGACCTCTCCGCTTATGGCGAGCTGCTGGGCGAGCTGTTCGGCAGTATCTTCTGGCGCGGTCTGCTCATCAACCTTCTGACCATCGCCATCTCCGTCGGCGCGGTCATGGCCGTGTGCGGCATCACCAAGACCAAGCTGCCCCTTGCCCGTGCTCTCAACTTTGTGGGCATCGCCTTTGCGCCCGCGGTGGCCTTCAATGTGCTGGGCTTCCTCTTCAGCTTCTTCTTCCCCGCCGGAACCGTCCTTTGCGGCCTGCTTTCCTCGGTGTGCACCGTGGTCATCCTCTGCCATGGTCTTTCCTCCATCTGCGAGAAGAAGAATCTGTGGCTGTACGCCATCACCGCCTCTGCTGTTATGCTGGTCTATCTGCTGGTGGTCTATATCTTCATGGACTCCATGATCTCCGACATCACCGAGATCGTCATCAACTACCTCACCAGCAGCATCTTCGGTGACTTCGGCAGCATATTTGGTTAATAATCATCGCAAATAATACTAACTGTATCGCTGCCGCGGCCATTTTCGGCTGCGGCAGCTCCTTTGATAAGGGAGGTATACTGAATCGTGTTTACTTTTACCTGCCCGGTGTGCTCCATTCCTCTGGTCAGCGACGGCGTGAGCCTCCGCTGCGAAAGCGGCCACTGCTTTGACATCGCACGGGGCGGCTGGGTCAACCTGCTCATAAACAAGCAGAGCGGCAGCAAGCGCCACGGAGACGACGCTCTGATGATCCGCGCACGCACCGCCTTTCTCGACAAGGGCTGGTACACGCCGCTGCTGGAGGGCATCTGGTCGCTGCTGGAAGCCCGCGTCAGGCCCGGTACGCGCATCCTCGACGCCGGCTGCGGCGACGGCTGGTATCTCAAGGGGCTGACCGACCGCATGGCTGAAAGCGGCCTTGCTTCCGAGGCGCTGGGTATCGACATTTCCCGGGACGCTGTAAAGGCCGCCGCCCGCCGGTGCGCGGACGCCTCCTTCGCCGTGGCCGGAGTGACCGCCCTGCCGGCGGCTGACAGCTCCTGCGATCTCATTCTCAGTCTGTTCGCTCCGGTATGCCTGCCGGAGTTCAGTCGTGTCCTCGGCAGGGACGGCATGATGATTCGCGCCTATCCCCTCGAGCGCCATCTCTACGAGCTGAAGGCGGCGGTGTACGACCGCCCCATAGAAAACCCGCCCGAGCGCTTCTCCGCGGATGGCTTCCGGCTGATAGACAGCGCCGAGGCGCGCTTCAATATGCCCCTTGAAACAAAGGAGGACATCAAGGCCCTCTTCGCCATGACGCCCTATTACTACAAGACCTCCGCCGCCGATCAGGCCAAGCTGGAGCACCTCGACCGTCTCACCGTCACCGCCGAATTCGGCATCTGTCTCTACGGAAAGGAATGATCCTTTTATGCTCATAGCCGGCTTTCAGAAAAATTCCTTCGTTGATTACCCCGGAAAAATAAGCGCCGTGGTCTTCACTCCCGGATGCAATATGCGCTGCTGGTACTGCCACAACAGCCACATAAACGCCGGCGAGGTGACGCTCATCGAGCAGAGTGAGGTCATGGAGCATCTGCGGCGGCGAGCCGATGTGCTGGACGGCGTGGTCATCTCCGGCGGCGAGCCCACCCTTCAGCGGGATCTGCGGGAATTTATCACCGGCGTCCGCTCCCTTGGGCTGGCCGTCAAGCTGGACACCAACGGCACCGACCCGCGCACTCTTGCCGGACTTATCTCCGAAGGCCTGATCGACTACGCCGCCATGGATATCAAGGCCCCTCTCCACCGATACGCAGACATCACCGGCACCTCCGACGACATGAGCGCCATCCGGCAGAGCATAAATCTGCTCATAAACAGCGGTCTTGACCACGAATTCCGCACCACCTTCGCTCCCGGACTGACGCCGGAGGACATCGCCGCCATCGCCGGAGATATCGCCGGGGCAAAGCGCTATTTTCTCCAGCAGTACCGCAGGATAACGCCCGACGGCCCGCAGCCTCTTCCTCCCTCGGAGCTGGAAAAAGCCGCGGCTCTCGCCCGGGAGCTGCTGGGACACTGCGAGGTCAGAGGCATCTGAGCCGGTTATTTTCTCTTGCAAAGTATCATTCAATAATATACAATACGATTGTGTCATTTATTGACAGAAAAAAGAAAAGGCGGGAGTATTATGGCCAACGAAAAAAACAGAGCCTCCGACATTCATCTGGACACCAACGGCGACGGCATGACCGACACCATTCTTTCCGATTTCAACGGCGACGGCATCACCGACGCCATCTACATGGACACCGACCACAACGGCACCTTTGAGACCGTTCTGCTGGATGTGACCGGCGACGGAGAGCCGGATATCATGTGTTCCGACTATGACGACGACGGCCACATGGATGTTATCGCGCCCATCGGCGGTCAGGAGGGCGACTACAAGGCCGACCTTGACGGCGACGGCTGCGCCGACGCTCTGCTGGCCGACACCAACGGCGACGGCCGGGTGGACACCATCATGACCAACACCGACGGAAACGGCCTTGCCGACACCGCCCTCATCGACATTGACGGCGACGGCATTCCCGACATCTCCATGGAGCTGGACTACGAAATTCCCATCGACGACGACTTCGATTTTGACTACGAGGACGAATACCTCGCCGACACCGACGGCGACGGCTTTGCCGACACTCTCTTCGTGGACGAGGACGGCGACGGATATGCCGAAACCGCCTACACCGACTCCGACCGTGACGGCGACACTGACCGGGCCTACATAGATGTCGACGGCGACGGTGTTTCCGACATATTAGGCCGGGAAAACGAGGAGCAGTTCGGCCGCCCCGTCGACATTGACGGCGACGGCGTCATGGACGGCACCTTAGTGGACACCACCGGCGACGGCTACGAGGACACTCTGCTGGTGGATTCCACCGGAGACGGAAGATTTGACACCGCTTATGTGGACACCACCGGAGACGGCGTGGCCGACACCGCCTACATCGACGTGAACGGCAACGGAGCCGCCGACATCGTGATGGATATCGAGGAGGATATCGACACCGAAAACGCCCCGGACGAATAATAACCGTCCGATTATGTGCTTTTGCTGATTATCCCTTCGTTCCGGTTGATTTTGTTTTTGCGCAATGATATAATTATTCAGCCGTGTTTTCCCGAAAAACGTGGCGCAAACATAACACATCCATAGGAGAGCTAAACATGAAACGATTTATCGCGATCTTACTCTGCGCACTTTCCGTTCTGACACTCTTCGCCGCCTGCGGCGACGACGCGCCCGCTGTTGAGCGTATCAAGGAGCTGGACGGCACCGTCTGGCCGCTGGACAGCCAGACCTTTGCCGACGGCACCGGCTATACCTCCGCCGATCTGAACAGCTTCGGCTTCTATGGCTGCATCAGCTTCTCCGGAGGCAAGTTCACCCTCATTCTGGACACCAGTCCTCTCACCGGCGACTACAACATCAACGGCGACACCGTGGAGCTTGTGAACGCCTATAACCTTACCCGCAAGGACAACACCCTTGTTCTGGAGACCGGCGGCGCTTCTCTCAACTTTGTTTATAACAGCTCCCTTGTTCCCGCCGAAGAGCTCCGGCTGAACGGCACTGTCTGGGATCTGACCTACATGAAGAACGACAACGGCATCTACAACAACAGCGTTCTTGCAAGCGAAGGCATCAAGGGCACCATTTCCTTTGACAGCGGCAAATTCAAGATGGTCAACGACTATTCCGGCACCTCTTCCGAGCAGAGCGGTACCTATGAGCTTTCTCAGACTCTCGTTTCCCTTGTTGTCGGCGAGGAAACCGAGGCCATCTACGGCTTCATCAACGGCGCCAACCTCATCGTCGCCGAAAGCGGCATCAGCATGGTCTACACCATCCGCCAGTAATCTTGTCTCTGTACATAAGCAGTGGAGGAGACAACAATGAAAAGAGTTTTCGCTGTTATCGTCTGCCTTTTCTCTCTGATCGCGCTCTGCTCCTGCGGCGGCAGCTACCCTTCGGTGGATGGCACCCAGTGGCAGCTGACCGGCATGGAGCTGGGCGGCATCGAGCTTTCCGGAGCGGACAGTCTGGCCGCCTACGGTCTGAGCGGCTCCATTGAGTTTGAAGACGGCAGCTTCACCCTCACTCTTCCCGGCTCGGAGCAGACCGGAACCTACACCCAGAAGCAGGACATCCTCACTCTGAAGGGCGGCACCACCATGTTCGGAGTGGTCAAGGCCGACTCCCTCACGATCGAGGACGACGACATCGGTATTCTGTATTTTGAAAAGAAATAACCAGTACATACAGGAGGATCAAGGAAACATGAAAAAAATCATATCTGTCGCCCTGTGCGCCATTATGCTCGTTTCCCTTTGCGGCTGCGCCGCGCTGAGCGATCTGTTCGTCGGCATCGCCGACAGCCAGTGGAAGCTGGTTTCCATGACCGACAATGGAGTGGAGCTGGACGAGGCCTACCTCGATCAGGAGGGCGTCACCGGCACCATCACCTTCGACAAGGAGACCTTCTCCATGAACCTGCAAGGCAACAGCTTCGGCGGCACCTATGTTCTCAGCGGCGGCCAGCTCACCCTGACCATCGGCGAGGAGACCATCGAGGCTACCTGCGCGGACGATATCATCACCATGCACATCGACGGCGCCTCCCTCTTCTTTGCCAAGCAGTAATTTCAGCCACACGATAAAACAGCCGAAGCGGCGGGCTATGACCCATCGCTTCGGCTGTTGTTTTATGCTTTTGTCAGTTGTTGTTTTATGCTTTTGTCAGTTCCCCGGGTAAAGCGTACCCATGGCCTAATAATAACTTCTGATCCAGCAGTCCGCCATATTTTCCTTCAGCAGGAAAAAGTCAAATTCATCCATCTCATTTCCGTCCACATACAGAGTAATTCTCAGATCGTTCAGGCAATACAGCGGCGAGAAATCTTTGATGAGGTTATCGCTGAGATCGAGAGAATCCAAATCGCTCTCCTTTAAGGCAGCCAGAGGCGAAATATCCTCGATGAGGTTATCGCTGAGATCGAGGGAATACAAATCGCTCTCTTTCAAAGCAACCAGAGGCGAAATGTTCTTTATGCGGTTATTTCCCAGGTCAAGGAAGCGCAGTTCCTTCAGCCCCTTCAATGTCGTAAGATCACTGATCTTATTCTCCTTGGCATCCAGAATCTCAAGGGAACTCATGCCTGCCAGAGCGCTGATGCTGGTAATGCTGTTGCCTCCCAGATCAAGCCATTCCAGATTCACGAGATTTTTCAGCGGGCTGATGTCAGTAATTTCGTTTTTCCGCAGATCGAGACGTTCCAGATTTACCAGATTTTTCAGCGGGCTTAGGTCGGTAAACGGGCCCGCGTCTGCCAGGTACAGCTCTCTGAGATTGGTCAGGCCAGACAGAGGAGTGAGGTCGGTTATGGCGTTGCGTTCACCGGGAGCTTTACTGTCATCCCAATAAAATACGTCCCCCACCAGATCCAGCACCTCCAGCTCGTAACATTCGGCCAGCGGAGAGAGGTCGGTGATCCCGCATCTGTTAAAGTCAAGCGTCTTGACATTGCTCAGGAAGGTAATCCCACCCATGGTGATCTCCTTGAGCTCCCTCAGGACACCGTCGCTCATGTAGTATTCTTCCTTTGAGTAGGGCTTTCCTTCGTAAAGATAATACTCAAGATAGCTGTAAAGCTGGTCGTCTAACATAAAGTAATGCTTGCGGTTGTACACTATGTCGCCGTGAATGACGAAATTTTCATAGCTGTAGGCGTCACCGTTGAACTCGAAAAACTCCTCCCGGCTGTAGGCTCGGCCCTTTGCCTCGATATACTCCTCACGGTCGTACAGCTTGCCGTTGACGGTGAAGTAATCCTTCAGGTCGTATATCACTCCGTCCAGCTCGAAGCATTCCTCCCGGGAGTACACCTTTCCGTCATGTATGAAGTATTCGCTCAGGTCATAGACCGCGCCTTCGTAAAGGGCATAGGCGTCGCAGGCGTAAACCTGACCGTCGTGAACGAAATACTCACTGACGGCGTAGGCCTGACCGTCGTGCAGGAAGTACTCCTGCCGGTCATACAGCTGATCTTCAAAAAGGAAGTACTCCTCGTGGCTGTACAGCTCCTCGCCGAATTCAAAATATTCATTCGGATCGTACTTCTGCCCTCCGCAGCCGGCCAGCAGGCAGGCGCAGGCCACCGCGGCCAGAGCAGCGGCGGCCTGCTTTATGTTTCCTCTCCTCAGGGTGTGATCTGTTTTTTTCATTCTTCCGTTCTCTCCTTGCGATTTCTTACTCAAAATACTCTGTTCGCAGGTGTTATGTCTATCTCCCGCTGTGTTTATATTACCATAGTCCGCCTCTTAATGGAATTGGCAGAATAACAAATTATTAATTTTTTATTCATATATTATTAACAATTGCTGCGTAAAAGCGCCCGCACCGGAGTCTTTCCGATGCGGGCGCCTGGTTCGTATTGTAATCAATCGTCGGGATAGCCCTGAGGATTTCCGCTGATAAAGCGCCATCCGTCGGCGCACATATCCTCGATGGAGAATTTTGCCTCCCAGCCCAGCAGCTCCTTTGCTCTGGCGCAGTCGGCGTAGCTGTTGTCGATGTCGCCGGCGCGGCGGGCGGCAATGACATAAGGCACCGGCTTTCCGCTGGCCTTTTCAAAGCTGCTGACCAGCTGCAGCACCGAGGTGCCGTTGCCGGTACCGAGGTTGATGGCCTCCACGCCGGTTCCCTTCATGATGTATTCCATGGCCTTGAGGTGGCCGTCGGCAAGGTCGCAGACATGGATATAGTCGCGCACACCGGTACCGTCGGCGGTGTCGTAATCGTCGCCGAAGACGCTCAGCCGCTCCCGGCGTCCCACCGCCACCTGAGCGATGTAGGGGAACAGATTGTTGGGTATGCCCTGAGGATCCTCACCGATAAGGCCGCTGGGATGGGCGCCGATGGGGTTGAAGTAGCGAAGCAGAGCAACGCTCCACTCGTTGTCCGACACCCACAGGTCACGCAGCATTTCCTCGATCATCAGCTTGGTGCGGCCGTAGGGATTGGTGGCCGAGTTGGGCATGGTCTCCACATAGGGCACGGGATTGTTCATGCCGTACACCGTTGCCGAGGAGGAGAACACCAGCTTCTTGCAGCCGTGCTTTGCCATGGTCTGGCAGAGAATGATGGTGCTGAGCAGGTTGTTGTAATAATACTCCATGGGGATCTGCACCGATTCGCCAACCGCCTTGAGGCCGGCGAAGTGGATGACCGCGCCGATGTCACTGTGGGCTTCAAAGAGAGCCTCCACAGCTTCGCGGTCGCAGAGGTCAGCCTCAACAAAGGCAAAGTCCCTGCCGGTGATCTGCTTTACCCTGCGCAGGGATTCGGGCTTGGAATTGACATAGTTGTCCACGACGACCACATCGTATCCCGCCTCAAGAAAAGCAACCACGGTATGGGATCCGATATAGCCGGCGCCGCCGGTTATTAATACCTTCATGCTGCATTGCTCCTTTGTATATTGTTTTGCTTATTCATTGTACCACTGTCCGGCGGCATTTTCAACGGCAAAAAGTGTGGAAAGCTCCACATTTTTGCGCAACAATGCGCAACTCATTATCCCTGCGGCCAGCGGATTCTCCCTTATTCACACAAAATTGATAATTCCCCGCCGCCGCCAACCTTGACTGAGTGCCCCGCGGGGTATATAATGTTAAATACGCGTTGTTACGCTGATTTTATACATAATTAGGAGGTGTTCTGCTTGAACAAGCTTCGCGCGGCTCTGTGCGCGCTGCTGACCGCTCTGGCCGTCTGCGGCGGCGTTCTGGCCGGCTGTTCCGACGGAAGCGTCGGCACCTCTCCCGTCGCCTCGGAATCAGGCAGCTCGACCGCCATTGTCATAAACGAAGTCATGTCCTCCAACGGTGTTTTCTTCCCCGCGCCCGACGGACGGTATTACGACTGGGTGGAGCTGCGCAACCTCACCGGCAGCACCTACGACCTGAGCACCTGCTTCATCACCGACGACGAGCGCGCTCCCAAAAAGTGCCAGCTGACCGGTGTGGTGCTCGAGCCTTACGGATACGCCACCATCTATCTCTCCGGACTGAACGGCATTGATATCGAGGGCAACCTTCACGCCGGCTTCAAGCTCTCCTCCCTCGGCGAGACACTTATCCTCAACGACGCCAGCGGCGCGGTCATGTCCATGCTGAACATCCCCGAGTCAAAGGAAAATGTCTCCTACGGCTTCCCCGCCAGCGCCGCCGATTATTCCGAGCACAGCGCGGTGTGGTTCTCCGAGCCCACTCCCGGCGCCCAGAATTCGGACAGCTTTGCTTACAATACCGCCGATCTGGTGTATCCCACCAACGGCGTGGTCATCAATGAATACATGACCGACAACAGCCTTATCATTTACGACGCCGACGGCGATTATTCCGATTGGGTGGAGCTGCGCAATCCCACCGAAGCCGACGCCGATATGTCCGGCTATATGCTGACCGACGACCCGGATAGCCTTGGCAAGTGGAGGTTCCCCGAGGGAACAGTCATTCCCGCCGGCGGCTATCTGATGGTCTACTGCGACGGCAAGAACACCACCGACTCTCAGGGCATCATGCACACCAGCTTCTCTCTGAGCGATCAGGACATAGCCATCGTGCTGTCCACTCCTCAGGGTGCCATGGCCTCTCAGGCCGAGATCGTGCCCGTTCCCGAGAATATCTCGTGGGGACTTACCCCGGACACCGGAGAGCCGAAGCTCTTTGCCCGTCCCACTCCCGGCAAGGCCAACAGCACCTCTTCCTTCGAGCTGACCGCTGTCCCCTCCCCCGACATCAACGACGGCGTGCTCATCAGTGAAAGCCTCGCTGCCTCCTCCGGCAGCGGGGAATACACCACCGACTATCTCGAAATTCACAATGCCACCTCCGGGGCGGTAGAGCTGGGTGGCTATACCCTCGCTCAGTCGCCCGGCGAGGTGGTTTTCACTTTCCCGGACATCACCCTTGAGCCGGGCGGATACCTGCTGGTCTACTGCGACGGCACAACCGTACAGAGCGGCAGTCGGCTCCACGCTCCCATCAAGCTGAACATGGGCGGCGAGACCGTCTACCTCGCCAATTCCGAGGGACGGATCGTGGATGTTTTCCGCACCGGCAAACAGATATACGGCGTGTCCAGCGGCCGGCTCAACGGCGACACCTCCGTGCGCTGCTTCTTCACCACTCCCACTCCCGGCGAGGCCAACTCCGGCAAATGGTATTCCACCTACGCTCCCCAGCCAACCTTCGGCGTGGAGGCAGGATATGTGGAGAGCGGCACTCAGGTCTCCCTCACCGTTCCCGAGGGCTGCACGGTTTATTACACCACCAACGGCTACGAGCCGGACAACGGCGACACCGTGTATACCGCCGGCTCACCCATCACCGTAAATTCCACCACAGTCATCAAGGCCATTGCCTATAAGGATGGCTGTCTGCCCAGCCAGATATCCATCGCCACTTATTTCGTGGAGGAGCCTCACTCCATCCCGGTGGTCAGTCTGAGCGGCTTCGGTCTTATCGACTTCAACAACGGCATCCTCATTGAGGGCGTCAACGAAAACTACCGCAAGGGCTGGGTTCGTGAGGTCACCTTTGAATACTTCGACCGCTCCGGTGCTCAGGGCGTCCAGTTCAGCGCCGCCGCCGAGATCTTCGGCCAGTACTCCCGTTCTCTGAACAAAAAAGGCATACGCCTCAGCCTGCGGGAAAAATACGGCAACTCCGATGTTACATATCCCTTCTTCCCGGACAGCGTGTCCGGCGTCACCACCTTCAAGAGCCTGCTCCTCCGACCCAGCGGTCAGGATCAGACCCGAGGCATGATCCGCGACGAGGTGGTTCCGGCCATCATCCGCGGCCGGGTGGAGGTGGATTATCAGGAGCTTCTCCCTTGCGCTCTGTATGTCAACGGCGAATACTGGGGCCTTTACTACATCCGCGAGCGGCTGGACGAGGATTATCTTGTCAGCAAATACGGCTTCGAAAAGGGCAAGACCGACCTGATAAAATCCCAGATGTTCGTCCAAGCCGGTTCCGATACTGACTATGTGGAAATGCAGAACTACGCCCGGGAGAACGATCTTACCCAGCAGAAGCACTACGAGCACATGGCTTCGCTGGTGGATTTTGAATCTCTGTGCGATTTCTGGATCATTGAGACCTATTTCTGCAACACCGACACCGGCAACATCCGTTGCTACCGCACCGAGGGCGGCAAATGGCGCTGGATGGTGTATGACTTCGACTGGGCCATGTTCGGCTCCACCTACAAGCGGGACTATATTCAGCGCCACTGCCTTGATCCCGAGGGTCACGGCTCGGCCAACTTCAGCAACGCCATCATCCGCAAGCTGCTGCAGAACGAGGAGTTCCTCGACCTGTTCATCTCCCGCTACTGCTACCACCTCAACACCACCTTTGATCCCGACCGGTGCATTGCCATTCTGGATGAAATGGCCAACGAGATCCGCGATGAGGTTCCGCGCAACGCAGAAAAATGGAAGGATCCCACTCCGGAAGCCTGGGAAAGCTCTCTTGAGTTTCTGCGCAAGTTCTTTACCGTCAAGCCCGATATGGCAAAGGAACAGCTCAAGGAAAATTTTGGTCTTTCCGACGCCGAGCTCAACCGCTATCTCAAGGAAAACAAATAATTATCCCCCTCCATCACAAGCACAAGCGAGGTGAAACGAGCCTTAATGAAGTACAACGGTCACGTCCTTCGGCACGAGCTGAAATATCTCATCAACTATTCCGATTATTACACCATCGCTGCCGCCGCCGGACAGATACTGTATCCCGACGAAAACAGCGGAGACGACGGCTATCTCATCCGCAGTATGTACTTTGACGACATCTACGACAGCGCCTACCGCGACAAGCAGGCCGGCGTTCTGCGCCGTCGGAAGCACCGCATCCGCATTTACAACTACAGCGATTCTGTGATAAAATACGAGATAAAGGACAAATTCGACAGCTACATATCGAAAATTTCAGCCTCCATAACCCCCGACCAGTGCCGCAGGCTGATGCGCGGCGATTTCGACTTTATGATCGAATCGAACAAGCAGGCTCTGCGCGCCGGCTTTATCGACGCCCGCACAAAGATCCTCCGCCCGGCGGTGGTGGTCGACTACAACCGGGAGGCCTTTGTGCTGGACGAGGGCAATGTCCGCCTTACCTTTGACAGCAAGCTGCGTGCCGGCTTCTGCACCACCGATCTTTTTGACCGGGATATGCCCACCGTCCCGGCCATCCAGCCGGATATGCTCATCATGGAGGTCAAATTCGACGATTATCTCCCCAGCGTAGTCCAGAAGCTGCTGGCTCCGGTCAACAGCAAGCAATCCTCTCAGTCCAAATACGTAATGTGCCGCGACGCACAGAATACCTACTACAGGAAGGAAAGACACTATGACAAATTTTAGAGCTATCGCCGAGGGCGCCGGCGGCATTATAAAAGACAGCGTCATGGAGCAGTTCACCTCCAATCAGCTTGACCTCGGCAGCTCCCTGCTTGCGCTGCTGGCCGCCGCCGTCGCCGGAATTATCATCTTCATTGTCTACAAGCTGACCTTCCGCGGCGTCGTCTACAGCGCCACCTTCAATATGTCCCTGATACTCATGACCGTCCTCACCGCCGCCATCGTCGTCACCATCAGCAGCAATGTGGTGCTGTCCCTCGGTATGGTCGGTGCCCTTTCCATCGTGCGTTTCCGCTCGGCGGTCAAGGACCCGGTGGACATCATGTATCTCTTCTGGGCCATCACCGTGGGCATTATCGTCGGTGCCGGCCAGTACCTCTTCGCCGCCATCGTCGTGGCTGTTGTGGCCGGTATATGCTTCCTCACACGCATCTTCAAGGGCAACAATCAGGTCTATCTGCTCATCGTCCGCTGCGAGCCGGACGCCGCCGCCCATGTGGGCAACATGATCGGCTCTCTGGACGCCAAGATCCGCAACAAGACCGCCACCGCCCGCTTCATCGAGACCACCGCGGAGATCCCCTCCAACAAGATCCCCAAGAATATGGTGGAGAAGCTCCAGTCGGTGGACGGCGTCATGAGCGCCGTGCTGGTCAACTACAACGGCGAATACTGCGACTGATAAGTACATTTGAACTTCAGGAACCGCTTCCGATAACGGAGGCGGTTCCTTTTTGCCCTATCCTTCGCCGACATGAATCCCTTGACTTTGACCGGCTTCGGCGGTATAATGATTACCACACAATACGCGGGCGTAGTTTAGTGGTAGAACTCCAGCTTCCCAAGCTGGCCGTGGGGGTTCGATTCCCCTCGCCCGCTCCAAGAAAAAAGACACATTTGTCCGCGGACAAAGGTGTCTTTTTTTCTTTGATATCCGTTTCCTGCGGTCACGGGTAATAATATCTTCGATATGATATCGCAATAGCGATACATCATTGAAAAGCTCACTGATTTATGGTATAACCAATTCGATGAATTGGATTTTGCGGAGTTGTTATCTATGAAGATTGAATACAGGAAAGCGGACATAGCAGACGCGGAATTACTGATAGATATTTATAATTCTGCGTTTTATAGTGATTATATTAAATATGGTGAATGTCCTGCGTATGGAAAAACAAAAGAAATGATGGAGAAATCCATTATAAATTATCCCAAGTTCATTATTCTGTTTAATAGCAAGCCGGTTGGCTGTGTTTCGTGCAAACAGGTGGAAGCAGGCATATATGAAGTTGGCTGTTTGTGTGTTGTTCCGGAGTATCAAGGTAAAGGCATTGGAACGCAAGCAATTGAATTTATCACATCGTACTACGAGGACTGGGATAAAATTACGCTAATCACACCCATAGACAAAAAAGAAAACGTAAAATTCTATACAGAAAAATGTGGATTTGATATAGTGTCTGCTGAAATGGATGGAAATGTCAAAGTAGCGCGATTTGTTTTAGAGAGATAAGCTCCAATTTTGTCGAATAGAGCAGCTGCCCAACTTGATAAGAGAGGTGAACACACTGTATGCTGTATAAATTATTTATCTACAAGAGGACAGTCCCAACGATTGATTCTGCAAGCAGAAAGCCTGCCGCTTGAACACGCGGCAGGCTTTTGTCATTTCTATTATTTCACATATACCCGCTTGAGGCTCTGCTCGGCTGAGCCGACTACCGCAGCGGCGGTGACGCACAGCACCCGTCCGGCACCTGCCTCCTTCAGCACGGCGGCGCACTCGTTCAGGGTGCTGCCGGTGGTGATGA
>JAZSQO010000150.1:0-10704 GCA_045538015.1 Acutalibacteraceae bacterium
GCACGATCTTGCTTGCATCTTTTCCGTCATACTTCACAAAAATGCTCACCAATACACAAAGTATTGGTTCCGCTTTTTGTATCGTCTGACAAAAAATCTGACTGCGCAATATCGCACTTAGAATTATGCGGTATTGCCTTAGATAAGAAGGCCAAAGCCGCAAAACAGCACTGCCCGCCGCGGAACAGATCCGCGACGGGCAGTGCTGTTTATGAAACTGAGCAGGTGTAAGCAAGATCAAGGCTGTCACATGGCAAGCTCAAAGGTATAGATGATGCCGTTGGGGTCAGCGATGTACATTTTCTCGGGGTGAAGCTCGTCATAGGAGCTGAAGCCTACGATAGAAAACCATGGCGAGCCGCCCAGATAAAGCTCCATTGCCGTTCCGTCCTCGCTGAGCTGCCGGGAAATTTCCCCGCCATCGGGACAATCGAAGGGGAGAGTGTAGTAGAGCCAACCGTCGGTGCCGTAGTTCCTTATGTGGTATTCCCCGAATTCCCAGTTGGCGTTTTTCATGCGCTCAAAGAAGAAAAACGGGTCGTTCAGCGATTCCTTTACCTCCGGGATGTCCGTATATTCCATCAATCCCTCGAGCAGCCACGAGGCGGTGTCGATAAAGAGGGGACTCTGACGGTTCTGCTTCGTCATGGCAAGGTATGAATACCCGCTGGCGATCCGGTTTGCGTCGGAGCATTCGTCCAGCAGTATGACAGCGTCACTGTAGCTTCCGCTGTGATAAAGGTCAATGCCCTTGAGCGCTTTGCAGGCATCAATGCACATGGCTGCGTCGCTGTAGTCTCCCAGCTGCTCGAACAGCGCGATAGCCGCGTTGTATTTTCCGTTGTCCATAAATCCCTTGGCGGCACAGTAGAGAGACTTCGTGGCCAGATCCTCCGAATCCAGATAGCCGTCCAGCTTCTCAAAGGCGCACTTGGCAAGAATATAATTGCCGTCCTTCATGAGCTTTTTTGCGGCGTAGTAATCGCATTTTTTCGGCATATCACTGACAGCGGGCAGAAAATCGTACTTCTCAAAGGTCTTCTTGGCCTGATAAAATTCGCCGTTCGAGAGGGCGTCGTGGGCGTGGTTCAGTTCGATGGTCACAGCCGCGGCCGTGCCTCCTGCCGCCAGCAGTACAGCGGCCAGACAGATCATCACAGCGGTGAGAGCCTTGCTCCGGGGCTTTTTTCTTTTCCGGTCGTTTTTTTCAGGCTGAACAGTGCCGGTATCCGTCTCTGCCGCCGATCCGGCAACATCCTCCGAGCATTCCGTAATCGTTATGATTTTCTCTTCGTTCTGCATCTTTCTTCCTCCAATAATAATTCTTTTGCCGCAGTGGGAAAACCTCCCTCAACTGCCCTGCGGCTACAGAATAACACACTGCCGGAGACGACCGTTTTTTCGTCTACCGGCTTTCTTTGCAGGTGAAAAACGCGGCCCGGTAGACACATTTGCACTGACTTTTCCGCACGGATTATAATAGACCCCGGCCGATTATGATTGCGCCGATCAGAATAATGTGGTAGTATATAAATACGATACACGCCTGCGGAGGAATTAAAATGATGCTTGAAAAACTGCGGGAGCTCGAAGCCGAAAAGGGCTTTGACGACATCAATATAATTCGAGGAACCGGCACCCGCACCTTCATGGATGAATGGGTGGCCACCGACCTGCTGGGCCGCGGCTCCTTCGGTAATGTTTACCGCATAGTCAAGCCGCAGAGGGGCGTGTCGGCTCAGGAGTGCGCCCTGAAGATATGTGAGTTCAGCACTCCCGAGGACGGCGAGTTCAAGCGGCAGGAGATCGAGACCCAGAAGCTTCTGGCCGGACACCCCAACGCCGTGCAGATCGAGGACTATTCGCTGCTCCACCGGGCGCCGCCCCGGGTTTCCTACCTGCTCATCCGCATGGAGCTGCTCAACCGGCTCCCGGAGGAAGGACTGAGCGAGCATGAGACAATCCGCCTTGGCATCGACATCTGCAGCGTCCTTGAAAAGTGCGCCTCTCTTGAACCGAAACTGATTCACTGCGACATAAAGCCGGCCAATATCCTTGTGTCCAACGACGGCCGCTACAAGCTGGGCGACTTCGGCACAGCCAAGACGCTGGGAGCCACCATGACCTACACCGGCAACCGCGGCACACCGCTGTACATGGCGCCCGAGGTGGCCTCCTTCTCCGGCTACGACAGCCGCTGCGACATCTTCTCCCTTGGCTACACCATGCTCACCATGCTCAACGGCGGCCGCCATCCCTACGAGGACGCCGGAGATGTGGCCGAGATACTGCGCTGTATGTACGGATCCCGCAAGCTGCCCCAGATAAACGGCGTCAGTCCAGGTCTGATGAAGATACTGCGCAAAATGTGCGAGCCCAGCCTGCAGCAGAGATATTCCCGTGCCAGCGAAGTCAGGCGCGACCTTGAGCGCTTTGTGCGGAAGAAGGAAGAGACCATCCGGAACAACCGCCTCGAGGCCGAGCGCCAGTCCGAGCTTGCGGTGCGAAAGACAAAGGCCGAGCTGGAAAAGAATATGAAGGCGGCCAAGAAAGCCGAAGCCAAAACCGATATGGACGCCGACGCGGCGAGAACCGCCAAAGGAAAGGCCACCCTCAAAGAGCGTGCCCGCATCCAGAAGAACATCGAGCGTCTGGAAGCGCGGATAGAGCAGATACACTCCGCCCGGCGCTATGTGCAAGAGGGCGCTACATACAAGGATGCCATGAGATTGGTGAAGGAGAACGGATGCACCGGAAAGAAGCGCGGCTCGTGGGGCATAGCGCTGATCGCCCTTGCGGTTGTGGTTGCGTTGACGGCGGGAGTGCTGGCGCTGACTCTTCGCCCTGACAGCAAACCGGACACGCCGGTGCGCGTGGAGACTACAGGGCTTATGCCGCATGAGGAGCGGGTGAAGTATGAAGCCGGTGCTGATGGATCTTTTACGATTGAAAGTGGAGTGAATATAGCTCCGAGTATAGACCGCAAGGGGTATATTATCACCGGCTATGAGAACTTCTTCAGCGGGAAAAACATACCGTCAGAATACGAAGGTTTACCGGTTGTCGGCGTCGCTCCGGAGGCGTTCAAAGCTTGTTCGTTAAAGAAAATCACTATTCCTGACAGCATAGAATACATTGGTGACCAGGCTTTCGCTGATTGTGCAGAGCTCCAATCTGTCAATATACCGAAAAATGTGAAATATATTGGATCAAACCCGTTCTGCAGCTGTCCTGCGCTGAAAGATGTCGATCTGGATGCGGAGAACCATTCGTTTGTGTACATCAACAAAATGTTGTTTTCAGGGGATTTGACACGCTTTATTTCCTCTCAGACCAACGATTCAGTTCTGAATGTTCCAGACGGTATCGTGTCCATTGATGCCCATGCGTTCCGGGAAATGCAATTCTCTTCTGTTTACATTCCAAACAGTGTTCTGAACATTGGCGCGTCCGCTTTCGAGAACTGCCTCAGATTGACAGATGTCAGACTGCCGGGGAGTCTTGAACTTATCAGTGAATCTCTTTTCAGAGGATGCTTCAATCTTTCGAGTATCGAGATGCCGCGCATTGCAAAGACCATAGATGATTATGCCTTTGCTGACTGCGCCAATCTGACAGAGGTTACCTTGCCTGGCAATTTGTATCGTATTGGTTATTCGGCGTTTGCAAACTGTGAAAAGCTGAATCGTATTGAAGTGCCGGGTTCGGTGAACGAAATAAAAGATGCCATATTCAGCGGGTGTGTAAACTTGAGAGAGGTTCAGGTTTCTGGAGCAAATGTGCGGTTTATCAGCAACAGCATGTTCGAGGGCTGCACCTCGCTTTCAGAGATAACCCTTCCGGAGAGAATAGTTGAGATTGGCGAAAAGGCATTTTTTGGCTGCGAAAACCTCAAAAAAATAGATGTCCCTGACACTTTGGAGAGCATCAGGAAAAACGCGTTCGGAGATTGCGTTTCTCTTGAATCGATATCAATCCCTGAAAGAGTAAAGAATATGGATGATGGGGCATTTTCAAATTGCCGATCGCTCAGTAAAATGAATGTCCCAGGGTCTGTGAACAACCCTGGTGAGCAGCTTTTCTATGGCTGCAGCGGTCTGGTCAGGGTCGTTCTGTCGGATGGTGTTCAGCAGATCAACCATCGTATGTTCCAAAACTGTACTGCGCTTGAATCGGTCACTATCCCCGATAGCGTTACGAGCATAAAAGAATATGCGTTCAGTGGATGTGACAGTATTAGTTATATTACCGTTCCTGAAAGTGTAAACAATATAAGCATAGGAGCGTTTTTTGGATGTATAGGATTGAAAGAGTTTAATATACCAAGTTGCGTAGAAGATGTATCATTCTGTTTGTTCTCAGGCTGTACTGGACTTGAGAGGGTTTCGCTGCCTGACGGTATTATATCAATTGCTTCTAATGCGTTCGAAGACTGTACACAGCTGACTCACATTACAATTCCACCCAGCGTTGAGATAATAGGCCAACTCGCGTTTCCTAATTGCGTGAATCTTACTGTTACCGCGCCCCATGATGCTGGCTACTATCATTGCACTAATCCCGGCGACTATATCGAGTGGATCGTAGACCCCAACCTATAATTCAAGATTCAAACACAACCCACCCCAGCCCTCGCGCCCCCACCCGGCGCGAGGGCTTACTCACCCACCATCCACCCATTCCACCCACCCTCACCCCAAAGCCGGTAGACGGGTTTTGCCTCTCCTTTTGGCAGTGGTATTATGAGGCTGTAAGAAGCGACCGGACAAAGCTCCGGCGCGGAAAAGCCGATGACCTTCGGACGATCCACCGGATCGTTCGCCCTGAAAGGAGAATATAAAATGAACTTTATCGCTGTTTTTCTTCCCGCCGCAATGATCGCCGCCGGTATCCATGTCTTCTGTGTCCTCAGAAAGACCTGTGCCGATGAGGCCGTGATCGGAATGATGCGCGTCGCCGGCGCCGTGCTGGTGGTCTGCGGTATCATCTTTGAGTTTTTCGCTCCCGATGTCAGCGCCAAGGCCATGGTCATGCGTGCCATAGTCGTGCTCATGGCCATAGCCGCTGTGATAACCTCCGAGGTCGCCGAGGCTGTCGGCGTTGACAGCTGCAGCTACAGCGGCAGCGGCGGCTACAGCACCTCCCTTTCCTTCGGTGTGCGCACCGCCAGATATGTCCTCGTGGCCATGACCGTCATCATCTCCTCGGCCATCTCCGTGCTTTGAAACATACGCTGCCTGCCTCCTCAGAAATTCGGCCGTCAGGTCGTATCCTCTTTCCGAGAGGGACTTCCGCGAGTCGGCGGAAATTCCGGATACCCTTTGAGCGAAAGGCTGTCAGCGGCACCGGACAATTTGTGGATACGGTTCGCGCAGCCTTTCCGCCGAAGCGGCATGAATGGCGTCTGTATTGAAAAAATAACTTATTTTGCTATAATAAGAATCAAATAACTTCAGGTGATGAATTTGAAAAAGCTGCACATTTCCGCTGTGTGCGGAATCGGACTGAAACGGAAGAACAACGAGGATAATCTCTGCGTGAACGGCCTGTTCCTGGACGATGCCGCGGTCGAAGCGACCAAAAGCTTGCCTTTTGAATATTCCGTCAGCGCCGAGGCTCCGCTGCTCCTTTCCGTCTGCGACGGCATGGGAGGCGAGGCCGCCGGCGAGGCTGCGTCAGCATATGCCGCGAGCCGGCTCGCCGCCCTTTCTTCTTCCTCCAGCGCCGACGATATCCTCGGTTCGCTGCGGGCGGTCAATTCAGAGCTGGTCGCCATGGCGAGGGAGAGGGGAGCGGTGCGCATCGGCTGTACCACCGCCATCCTCTCCTTCTCAGGTGAATCTGCCACCGCTATCAATATCGGTGACAGCAGAGTGTACCGCCTGCGCCGCAAAAAGCTGGAGCAGCTTTCCCACGACCATTCCGAGGTGCAGAATTATATCGACGCCGGCATCCTTTCGGAGGAAAAGGCCCGGGAGCATCCGCGCCGCCACCTGATAACCCGCTTTCTCGGAATGCCCGACGGCGACCTCGAATTTGACCCGCCCGCGGTAAGCGACGTCAGACCGGATGACCTGTTCCTCATATGCAGCGACGGCCTGACCGAGTGCGTCGACAACCGGACGCTCCTTGAGCTGCTCTGCTCCGAGCCCTCCGCCCGGAGACTGTACGACGAGGCCATGAAGCGGGGCGGTGTGGACAACACAACAATAATTGTGATAAGAGTTGATTGAAAATGAGTCTTACAATGGAGATCAGACACGCCCTCGAGCTTGGGGAATACACCGACCCGGCTCAGGTGCGCAAACTGCTCAAAAGCGGCAAATTCTCCGGCGCCGAATTCAAGGACGCTCTCTGGACGGCGATCCTGACGGCCTTCCCCTGCCCCAAGGAGGGCGGCCTGCCCGGCAGCCTGACCGCTGCCAAACAGAAGGTGTGGGGTCAGCTGAGCGTCGAGCATCCGGCGCAGTCGGAGCATGAGATTATCGAAAGCTACTGCCGCACGGCCAATCTGTGTATGCAGTGCGAGTGCAAGAAGAAGGTCATTGACTTCTTTGTGGGCATCGGCTCGGGCAGCGCCGACACCGTCCGCCACCGGCTGACCACATGGCTCACCGGTAAGGTAAGCCGTCTTGAGCGCCTGACATATATCCAGCTGTGCTTTGCGCTGAATCTGCGTGTCTATCCCTCGGCAAAGCAGCTGACCGACGAAGAAAAATCCCGGGACGCCAACCGGTTTCTCGCCCTGTGCTGCAAGCAGCCGCCGCTGTACACCGCCAGGCCGGAGGAGGCGGTCTATTATTTCTGCCTTGCCAATCCCGGCCAGCGGGACAACAAGGAAAACTGGCTCTACGCTCAGGAGCTTATCCGGCGGTCGGCAGAGTACAAGGCCGAAAAAACGGAGGACGACCTCTACACCATGTATGCCGCCTCCGCGGTGGAGAGCATCAAGGAGGAACAGCAGCTGCTTTCCTTTATCGCCGGCAACCACTTTGGCGAGCACGAGCTTTACTCCACCGCCAAGGAAAACTGCCGCCTGCTCTATGAGCAGTTTGATATATCGGAAACAGTGACCCGGTCGGCGGAATACGGAGAAAAGACAGCTGACAGCCGGAAAAAGCCCATTCGCAAAAAGGACGCCCAGAGGGTGCTGGATGCCCTGTCCGCCTTTGACGACACCGGCGAGCTGGGCGAGGACATAATCGAGGCGCTGGAGCGATACAGCTTCGGCGACATTCTCTATTCATCCGGCCGGCTCGACGAGCTGCTGGAGGGAGAGAGTCGGCCGGACAGAACCCTTCTTCTGCTGACCATGCTGGCTCAGAACTGCGGCATGGAGTACGACCCCGTCTCCAATACCCTCGGCGAGTCGGACGACCTGACCGATATCCCGTCCTTCAACGAGTATTTCCGGCGCCTCTCGGCTCTGCTGAGAAACATGAGCATGGCGCCCCTCTATCCCAGATGGCGAACCGACTTCGTCGTCCTTTACGCCTATCACCTGCTGCAAAAGGACATACTCGGCGACAAAGAGGCCGATTCCATGTCCGGCTACATTGTCAAAGCGCTAAGACTGATAATGGAGGAGAAATAAAATGCTGGAACGCGCAGCCGAACAGCTGGGTCTGAAAATTACCGGCAGACTGAGCGAGACCGAATTTACCGCCGTTGAGCCGTCGGGCATGACGGAGAAAACGGTGGCTGTGATGGAAAACAACGAATTTGCCCGTTCTCTCATCGAACGGATGACCGCCCTGCCGCCGTCGCCGCTGAGCGCCGTGGAGAGGGTGGAGGAATGGGAAGGAAAGCTGCTGGCAGTGTGTCCCGACGCGGGCCGGCCGGCGAACAGCTTCACCGTCTACGACGCCTACGCGGCCTGCTGTGCGGCTCTGGTACTGCGCGAGCTTGGCGCGGCTCATCGCTCCATAGTCTCCGCTGTGAGGCGGTGCGGCGAAAGGAGCCGGGTGTACGGCCTGAGTGATATCGTGCCCCTTACCGAGGAAGCTGAGCGGAACGAGCTTGCTGAGATACGCAAAGCCTCGGGAGTGGAAAGCCCGAGCCTTGAACGCCTCCGCGAGGAGCTGGCGGTCAGCATCGGCAGGTGGGACATCGCCCGGCGAAAGGCCGCCGGAGCCGAGGCAATCAGAGCCACACTGCTGGCTCAGCCGGAATTTCGCCGCGAGTGGTCGGAGCTGGAATACATAAACGCCGGAGCCTACGGCTGCATATACCGGGCGACCAGAGCCGATGACGGCACAGTCTGCGCCCTGAAGGTAATGAGCGTGGGGGACGACATGGAAATGCTCTGGAAGGCCAAGCGGGAAAGCACCAACGCCAGCCAGTTCTACCGGAGCGACTACATCGCCAGAACCTACGACGACGGCAAGATAGTCACCGACACCGAGCGGTTCATATGGATAAGCATGGAGCTGCTGGAGCCCATTCCCTGCGAGATAAGCGACGAGGTCACCGTGGCGATGATAGCCCGGGATGTCTGCCTCGCGCTGGAGGAGATCCACCGCAACGGCGGCATGGCTCACCGTGATGTCAAGCCGGGAAATATCCTGCGGGGAAAGGATCACTGGAAGCTGTGCGACTTCGGCATAACCAAAGAGGTGCAGGGGAGAGAAATGGCCACCGTGATCGGAACCTCGGACTACATGGCCCCCGAGCTGCTCAAGGCCGTTGCCTCCAACACCGAAAAGACCAGCTACAACAACACCGTGGACATCTACGCCCTGGGCATTACCATGTACACGCTGCTCAACAGAGGAACGGCACCGTTCCTGACCTGCCCACCCTTTATGCCCACTCCTTCGGAGAAGAAAACGGCCAATGTGCGGAGAATAAAGGGTGAGCCGCTGCCGAAGGCGATCAACTGCGGCGAAGGGCTGATGAAGATAATCTCAAGAGCCTGCAGCGCCGATCCCGCCGCCCGATATTCCTCGGTGGGCAAGATGTACGACGCGCTGGAGAATTTCCTCGATGATTATTCCTGATTTTGCGAACAACGAAAAAACCTGACCGAGCGACGACTGTAAATACGTCTCTCGGTCAGGTTTTTCGCATCTGTTCTGTCAGAAGATTCTGATGATGTTTCCGTCGATGTCGATCTCAATTTCCCAGAAATCCTCGGGGTCGTCAGCACCCTGCACAAAAATTCGATCATTGCTGCAGCCGACGCCCAAAATGCCTGTTCCACGCTTTATCTGGTCAGCGGATAAGATTATTTCACTTCCGTTGGAGTCCAGCCTATAAAGCAATTCAAAATCATTATTTAGAACATAATTCTGGCAAAAAGAACAGGTCAAAACGTCAACATCATAGTCGATAAGTTCGGTGCTGTATGTTTCACAGTTGAATCGGTAAAGACGGTCATAATATTCGAGGTCTATTATTTTGTAATACAAATAGCCGTTGTTCACCGCGTCCAATCCGCCGTTGTCAAACCGCGTAAAGGTTCCTTCAAAATCATAGCACCATAGTGGGTAATCATACTGTCCGAAGGGATCGCCATAAGCGTACCACAGTTTACCACGATATACAATGAAGTTTGAAGAGATCGAATCGACATAAAGCAAGTCAGGAATTTGAACTATCAGTTCAGAATTCTGTCCGTTATAATCCATCAAGAAAATTTTATTGCCGCTTTGGTAATAAATGCCTTCTTCGGCAAAATAACAACCCTCGACAGGGTCGTCCGTCAACCGTTCGCCAACGCCGTCCTTGTATCTTGTAATGTATGCGCTGTACCAGGAATAAGCGTGCTCTGTCCCATAGATCACATTATCAATTTCGACATGAGTAATAAAACCATCTGTTTGTGGGACCCAGGTGTATGCCGGCTCCTCTCCGAGACTTTCAAAATATTGATAATATTCCGCGCTGTTTCCCGGAAAAACGGAGTAGATATCGTTGTCGCTGACTAAAAAAGGCTGAGAAGAACCATAGCGTTTTGCGAAAGGGTCGCTCTCTTCGGTGTTTATCTCTGACAACGGCTGCTCTGTGACATGAACCGTATTGATGATTATTTCGTCCTCGGCCGGTGTCTGCTCCGCGGTGAAATCATCTGCCGTGTCGGCTTCCGGTGCGGTCTGCTCTGTGACAGGTTTCTGGCTGCTTGTTATTTCGTTCTCCGCCGAAGACTGTTCCATTTTTTTGCTGTAGGAGAACCACCCTAACAGCATAACGACAAGCAGTCCCAGCGCGCACAGCGTCCACGATGCTTTTTTCACGGATTTTCCCTCCTCATATTAATATATGGAATATCGAGGCGTCCCTCAAGGTGTTTCTAAAACATAGGAATGAATTTAGCAAAGGGTGCATCGCTATCGCTGTAATCTCCATCAGTAAGTCAGCAAAATATCCTTTTCATCTTCTGAAGATAATGGCTGACCATCGGTTCTTTGGTCGGGATTAATTGGCTCCATGTCTTGTGTGGAATGTTATGTATTTACCATAATTAATGTGCGATGCATCAGTTACCAATTTCTGAAATAGTATGGTTTTCCGTTCTTATATTGGATTGTGTATCCCATGCACTCGATATTTTTATCCTCTGGCGGTCTTGCGCTGAATGAGCGCAGATCCAATACGGAACATTCTGATTCACTTGCCAATGACAGCAAATCAACACCAACCCTGCTTGCAGAATCAAAGATCAGTGACAATATAACTGTTATATCACGAAAATCAACTGTTCTT
>JAZSQO010000053.1:0-2849 GCA_045538015.1 Acutalibacteraceae bacterium
TACTTATACTTGCGCTTACGAGCAGCCTCGGACTTCTTCTTGCGGCGGACAGAGGGCTTTTCATAGGCCTCTCTCTTGCGAACCTCCTGGATGACACCGGAGCGGGCGCAAGACTTCTTAAACCGTCTGAGTGCGCTCTCGAGAGATTCATTATCCTTGATTCTGATCTCCGAAGACATTAACTAATCCCTCCCTCCGCGAATGGAAAATACAACTGAGCCGCATAGCTCAATTGGTATGATTATAACCGCAATTCTTTGCTATGTCAAGACATTATTCCCGATTGGCTGCGTGTTTTTTTTGCGAATTTTTCCCGACCGCCAAATAACGCCGTGGTTTAGCGGCAAAACGGCACCTTTTTGCCGCCTGTGAAATTTTAAAAATGATAAAAAACCTCGTTCGCCGGGCGAAAAGTTGATTTTCTCCCGCAGATGTTCTATAATGTATATTGGATAATTTTCGCACACCGCAGCGGTGTGCCGCTTTCACGGAGGAAACGAGATGCAGCTTACGGTACAAGGCCTCAGCAAGACCTTTGGCGAGACAAAGGCGCTGAGCGATGTGTCCTTTTCCGCCCGGTCAGGCTCACCTCTGGGTCTGCTGGGGCGCAACGGTGCCGGCAAAACCACCGTCATGCGCATTATAATGAATATATTTGATCCGGACGAGGGTCAGGTTCTGCTGGACGGCACGCCGGTCACCCGGTCCGATGTCAGGCTGGGTTATCTGCCCGAGGAGCGGGGACTTTACCGCAATGTGGCCGTGGGCGACCAGCTGGTGTACTTTGCCCGGCTGCGCGGCCTTACCCGTGCCGCCGCTGAAAAGGCGGTGTCCGAATGGCTGGAACGGCTGGACATGGGCGAATACCGCCGCCGCAAGCTGGATACTCTTTCCAAGGGCAACCAGCAGCGCGTTCAGCTGGCTCTCACCCTCATCAACGACCCGGATGTGGTCATTCTCGACGAACCCTTCAGCGGCCTTGACCCGGTCAACGCCATGCAGCTGAGGCAGGTGGTGGCCGAGGTGGCGGCCAGAGACAAGCTGGTCATCTTCTCCTCCCACCAGATGAGCGCCGTGGAGAATTTCTGCGATGATATCGTCATCCTCCGCAAGGGCGAGGTGGTTCTGGACGACAGCCTCTCCCGGCTCCGGGCGAGCAGCCCTCAGAACCGCGTCCGCATCAGCCCGGAAACGCCGGAGCTGATACGGGCCGCTCAGAGCTGCGGAACAATAAGCCCGGCCAAGGACGGCTTTGTGGTCACTCTGAAAGAGGAAAGCCAGCGGCCGGCTCTGCTGGCGGCTGTCGCCGGCTCGGGAGCCGATGTGGCCGCCTTCGAGACGCTGGAGCCTACGCTGGAGGAGATATTCGTCTCGGTGGCCGGAGAGGAAAACGACGGAGGTGGGAGCAGATGAAACGCTTTGCCATAGTTTTCGCTCAGGAATTCAAGGAGGCCGTCCGCTCCAAGCCCTTTATCATCATCTCGGTCTTTCTGGCCGTCATTCTGGTGCTGCTGGCCGCGGCGGGCTTTTTCCTGACCGGCCTTTTCCTCGGGCCAGACGAACCCGACGGCTCCGCCGGAGTTATCGACTACACCGGCGGAGGCGCTTCGATGGAGGAAACGGGCGGCTTTGCCTATCTTCACAGCGTTGCTGTGTGCGACAAGACCGGAGGAGACATCCTTCAGCAGCTGCGGGAGCAGATGCCCGCCTGCCAGTTCCGGCCAATGGAGCCGGAGGAAGATGAGATTGAGACACTGCTCACCGAAGGCGGCTGCGACGCTTATATCGTCCTCTATTCTCCCACCAGCTTCGCCGTATACGAGCAGGCCGACCTTTACGGGATCTCCCTCGGAGAGGACATAAGCGCTGCCCTTGACCGGATAAACAAGACCGCCATGCTGGGCGAGCTGGGCGTTGATCCCGCCGAAGCTCAGTCCATCCTCGAAAGCGACGAGGTCAGGTACACCTCCTACGCCGTAGGCGGCTACGACATGGGCGGCTATATCTACAACTACATCATGGTCATCCTCATGTTCCTTGTCATCGGGCTGTACGGCCAGATGGTGGCCACCCGGGTCGCCGCCGAAAAAAGCTCCCGTACCATGGAGGTGCTGGCCACATCGGTCTCCCCGGCAGAGCTGCTGTGCGGCAAGGTCATGGGCGTTGGCGCCGCCGGCCTTCTGCAGATGGCACTGTTCATCGGCGCCGCGCTGGCCATTATAAAGGGACTTCTGTCCGGAGCGCCCATGCTGTCCGTGGTGATCTCCCAGATTCTTGGCATTTCCGCCCTCGACATCACCTGCATGGTGCTGTATTTCATTCTGGGCTTTCTGGTGTACGCCTTCATCTTCGGCGCGCTGGGCTCCATGGTGTCCCAGATCGAGGATCTTTCCGGCGTAGCCTCCATGCCCATGTATCTGCTCATGGCCGGCTACATGATCGCCATGTTCGCTACTCTGGGCGGAGAGTCGGGCGTTCTTATGAAAATTGCCTCCTTCCTACCCTTCTGGTCGCCGGTGGTCATGTTCTCCCGTATGTCCATCGAGAATGTGCCGGCGGCGCAGATAGTCATATCTTTGCTGCTGCTCGTGGCCACCGCCGCGGCCACCGCCTGGTTCTCGGCCAGAGTGTACCGCTCGGGTATGCTGCGCTACGGCAAGCCGCCCAGACTCAAGGAAATAATCAACGCCGCCAAAGGCAGATAAATAAAGGCAATACCGCATAATTCTAAGTGCGATATTGCGCAGTCAGATTTTCTGTCAGACGATACAAAAAGCGGAACCAATACTTTGTGTATTGGTGAGCATTTTTGTGAAGTATGACGGAAAAGATGCAAGCAAGATCGTGCT